>NZ_JBNHFW010000001.1:0-320596 GCF_059090685.1 Arthrobacter sp. Y3225209 | reverse complement strand
CGGTGCCGGCTGACGGGCCGGTGCCGGCTAACGGGCCGGCCGCAGCCGGGCGGCGGTGCCGTCAGGACTCCGGAACCGGCTCAACCACCAGTGCCACGCGGTCCTCCCCGATCCGGGTGAGGACCAGGGTTGCCTTGTTCTGCCCCTTGGCTCCGCCCTTGCCGGTGCCGGTGAGCAGGGCCTTGCGCAGTTCCTCCGGCGTAACGGACATACCCCGCTTTTTGATGTCCAGCACGCCGATGTGGTTCTCCTTCACCCAGGACCTGAGCGCCTTGACGTTGTACGGGCGAACCTCCAGGATCCGGTACGCCCGGGCAAAGGGCGTCTCACGCAGTTCGGGGGCGCAGATGTAGGCAATGTGGGGATCCAGCAGGTGCCCGTCCAAGGTGCGCGCAACATCGGCCACCAGCCCGGCCCGGATCACGGCGCCGTCAGGCTCATAGAGGTACCCCTCGGCCGGCCCCAGCTCCACGTCCTGGGCCCCGGCGTCGTAATCCACCGGTGAGGTGAGTTCAGCGGCGCCGCCGGAACCGATCACCAGTGCCGCCCGCCGGACGTTTTCGCGGCGCAGCGTGTTGAACCAGAGGGTAGCCTCGGTGACGTCTCCGTCCACGGAGACCCACTGTGCCTCGCAGTTCGCCGGCAGCGCCTCATGCGGGATGCCCGGCCCCATCTTCACGCCCACGGGCAGCCCGGAGTCCGCCAGTGACTCCACAAAGGACAGCGGCGGAGAGAAGGCCTCCGGATCGAAAATGCGGGTGGTACCGGAGGTGGACGTGGTCCGCCGCGCCGGATCCAGCCACACGCCGTCGAACCCGGTCAGGTCGAACTCCTCGGCCCTGCCCTGGACCACGGTCGCTTCGGGCCACGGCATCAGGTTGATGGTCGCCGCGGCTGCGGTGATCTCATCTAGTTCAACGGCGGTCACCTGTCGGTCCAGGGTGGCCAGCGCCAGGGAGTCGGCGCCGATGCCGCAGCCCAGGTCCGCCACCTTCTCCAGCCCTGCCTCCTGGTACCGGCGGGCGTGCAGGGCCGCCACATTGAGCCGGGTGGCCTGCTCCAGGCCGGGGGCGGTAAACACCATGTGTTCGGCGAACGGGCCGAACTTGGCCCGCGCCTTCATCCGCAGCTTTGCCTGGGTCAGGACGGCAGCCACCAGCTCGGGGGAGTGCCCTGCCTTGCGCAGGTCCGTGTTCAGCTTCAGGGACTCGGATTCGAGGTACGGGGGAAGCGAGTTCAGCAGCTGCCATCCCTCGGGGCTCAGAACATGTGCAAGGGAAGTATCAGGCATGCCCTCCAGCCTAGTTCTTCTGCGCACCTGCACGTTAGCTGTAGGTTGGGCGGCATGACGAGGATCTCCGCCGAGCCGCTGGCTGCACTGCGGTCCCGGACCAGCTACAAATGGCAGACCTATCCCGCGGACGTTTTGCCGCTGTTCGTCGCGGAGATGGATTATCCGCTGGCCGAGCCCGTGCAGCAGGCCGTGATCAGCCGGGTACTGGCGTCCGATACCGGGTACGTCGCCGGGCCCGGGCCGGTGGCCGAAGCCTTTGCCGGCTTCGCGTCCCGGACCTGGAATTGGGCCGTGGCCGCGGAGGACGTGGGGTGCACCACGGATGTGAGTGTGGCAATTGTGGAGTCCCTACGCCAGGTAGTGCCCGTGGACGGCAGCGTGGTGATCACCCCTCCGGTGTATCCGCCGTTCTTCGAGCTGCCCGTGGAAGCGGACGCCTCCGTGGTGGAAGTGCCCCTGCTCGCGGCCGATGAGGGGTGGGCGCTGGACCTGGCGGGCATCGAACGGGCATTCATCCGGGGTGCGGATGCGCTGCTGATGTGCAATCCGCACAATCCGCTGGGCCTTTGCCACTCCGCCGAAACGCTCCGGGCGCTCGCGGACCTGTCGGTGAAGTACGGTGTGGCGGTCATCAGCGATGAGATCCATGCCCCGCTGGCTTATTCCCCCGGCTCCTTCACCCCGTACCTCTCCGTCTCGGAGAATGCCCGCGACTATGGGATTACGGTCACCGCGGCCAGCAAGGCGTGGAACATCGCCGGCACCAAGTGCGCGGTGATGGTGGCGCAGAGCAGCCGGACCAGACTGCAGCTGGCATCGATGCCGGAGGAGGTCCAGGCCCGGACCAGCATCCTGGGGCTGCACGCATCCGTGGCAGCCTACAACGACGGCGGTCCCTGGCTGTCCGGCGTGATGGAATCACTGGCCGCGAACCGGGAGCTGCTGGGGAATCTGCTGACGGAACACCTGCCCGGAGTCGGGTACCTCCGGCCGGCCGCCGGCTACCTGGCCTGGCTGGACTTCGGCCCGGCCGGCTGGGGCGACGCCCCGGCAGCCCTTGCCCTGGACCAGGCACGGGTTGCCCTGGAACCGGGGGTTCGCTTCGGCCGGCAGGGAGCGGGTTTCGCCCGGCTCAATTTTGCCTGCTCACCCGAGGTCCTCACCGAGGCTGTGCGGCGGCTGGCTGCGGTGACGCCGCCCGCGCGATGAACGCCGGGGCGCGATAAACGCACGGACGGGAGGTGCAGCTTGCGCAGCGGAAGGGCTGCTGCCACGGGAGCTACGGCGCTGCAGAGCTACGCGGCAGGCGCCAGGATACTCAGCTGCCGCGGCGCCAGTGACTGAGGTGCGGTGCGGCCGGCCAGCACCGGCAGGGCACCCGTTTCCGAACTGCGCAGCAGGCCAGCCAGCGCTTCCTCCGTGGCTGACGCCTTCCGAAGGTCCAGCACCACCGCAAGGCCCGGAAGCGCGGCATTGGCACGCCGGGCCAGCACGTACAGCACCTTGCTGTTCTGCTCGGTGACCCGCCCGCGCACCACCAGGCGTGCCTGCCGGGCATTCAGATCAAGCCGGACCGCCACGCGCAGCTTCGACTCCTCCATGGCAAGCCCTTCCCGAAAGACCGGATATGTGGGTCTTTCAACCTAGGAGAGGGCTGCGGCGTGGTGCAATGCACATTGGCGATTTCCGGTCCTGCAGGGGGCTACTTCGTACCCGAACGCGGTGCGGGTCAGCGTGTCGGCCAGCCCGAACGGGCGCGGTACCGGATTGCCTGCTTAGGCGAAATACACGCCGATCCGGTTGCCGTCGATCTCTTCAATCCGGATGTCGATCTCGTAAATGTCACGCAGGATTTCGGGGCGCATGATGTCCGCCGGCGGGCCCTGATGGATCAGCCGTCCGTTGCACATGGCGATGATGTCGTCCGAGTAGCAGGAGGCAAAGTTGATGTCGTGGATGACCAGGACCACGGTCTTGCCGAAATCGTCAGTGAGCCGGCGCAGCAGCCGCATCATTTCCACGGAGTGCTTCATGTCCAGGTTGTTCAGGGGCTCATCGAGCAGCAGATAGTCCGTGTCCTGGGCCAGCACCATGGCGATGAAGGCACGCTGGCGCTGTCCGCCGGAAAGCTCGTCGACGAACTTGTCTGCCAGCGCGGTCAGGTCCAGGTACGCCATGGCCTGGTCAATGTGCGCTTTATCGTCGGGTCCGGGCCGGCCGCCGTTATGCGGGTAGCGCCCGAATCCCACCAGGTCCCGGACGGTCAGGCGGACAGTCAGCTGGTTGTCCTGGCGCAGGATAGCCATCTTCCGGGCCAGGTCCCGGCCCGGGGTGGAGACGACGTCGAGCCCGTCCACGGAAACCGTTCCGGCGTCCATCCCCAGCAGCCGGCTGATCATGGACAGGAGGGTGGATTTGCCGGCGCCGTTGGGGCCGATGATCGAGGTGATTCCGCCTTCCTTGATGGTGCAGCTCACCCCGTCCACAACCGTGGTGGCGGCGTACTTTTTGGTGACGCCGGTTGCCTGGATCATTTGACGGAGCCTTTCAGGAGCAGGATCAAAAAGACGATCCCGCCTACAAATTCAATGACGATGCTCAGCGCGGTATCAAACGCGAAGACGCGTTCGAGCACGAGCTGGCCGCCCACCAGGGCGATGATGCCGAGCAGGACGGCGATTGGAACAACGGCGGCATGCCGGAAGTGTGAACAGAGCTGATAGGCCAGGGACGCGACCAGCAGGCCGAAGAAGGTTACCGGCCCCACCAGTGCGGTGGAAACGGCAACCAGCACCGAGCAGATCACCAGCACCAGGGTCACTGTGCGTTTGTGGTTGATGCCCAGGTTGATCGAGGTCTCCCGGCCCAGGGACAGGACATCGAGCTGGTGCCTCAGGCGCCAGGCCGGAATACTCACGGCTGCCGCGGCGATCAGCGAGTAGGCGAGCAGCTTGCCGTCCACGTTGTTGAAGCTGGCGAAGAACAGGTCCTGCAGGATGATGAACTCGCTGGGATCGATCAGCAGCTGCAGCAGGGAAGAAATGCCGCGGAAAAGCGTGCCCAGCACAATGCCGACCAGCAGCATCAGGTGCAGGGATTTGCCGCCGCCGGTAAAGAGCCATCGGTACAGCAGGAAGGAGAAGCCCACCATTAGGGCCACCTCCATGCCGTAGCGCAGCGGGCCGGACATCGCCAGCACCACGCCGCCGCCGAAGGCGAAGACCAGGAGCGTCTGGATGAGCACGTACAGGGCATCAAAACCCATGATGGACGGCGTCAGGATCCGGTTGGCCGTTACCGTCTGGAACAGCACGGTGGAGACGCCGACGGCGTACGCCACCAGGATCATCGAACCTACCTTGATGGCCCGGCGCGGCAGGACATAACCGATGTTCCCGCGCAGCTCGATGGTCATGAATACCGTGACCAGGGCTGCTGCCAGAACCGAAAGCAGGATGAGCCAGAAACGGGGGGAGAGGCTCCGCACCGGACGGCGGCGCCGCACGGTAAGGGCTGAGGGAAGGACGCTGGCGGGACTGCTAGGCACTGGCGGAGCGCTTTCTCAGGAGCAGGTAAAGGAACAGGGCGCTGCCGATGGCCGAGACGATGACCCCCACCGGGATTTCGTAGGGGTAGCGGATGGTCCGGCCGATGATGTCGCAGGCGAGGACAAACCCCGCCCCGAAGATGGCGACCCAGGGGATGGCCCGGCGGACATTGTCCCCGATCATCAGCGAGACCAGATTGGGAACGATCAGGCCGAGGAACGGCACCGAGCCGACACTGACAACCACAACGGCGCTGATCAGGGACACAATGATCAGCCCCAGTGTCATCACGCGGTTGTAGTTCAGGCCGAGGTTGGTGGTGAAATCCTGGCCCATGCCCGCGACGGTGAAGCGGTCAGCGGCCAGGTATCCGATGAGGGTCAGCGCGCCAACAATCCAGAGCAGTTCATAACGCCCCCGCAGTACGCCGGAGAAGTCGCCGACCATCCAGCTGTTCAGGGTCTGCAGCAGATCGAACCGGTAGGCGAAGAACGTGGTGACGGCAGCAATCACGCCGCCGAGCATAATGCCCACCAGCGGCACGATCAGCGTGTTCCGCAGCGGGATCCGGCGCAGGACCAGCAGGAAGAGTGCGGTTCCGGCAATGGCGAACACCGTGGCGGTGGACATTTTGGCCAGCAGTGAGGCGCCGGGGATAAACACCGTCACCACCAGGATGCCAAGGGATGCGGATTCCACGGTGCCCACGGTGGACGGTTCAACGAACTTGTTGCGGGCCATCAGCTGCATGATGAGGCCGGCGACGCTGAGGGCCATGCCGGCCAGGATGATGCTCAGGGTCCGCGGGAGGCGGCTGATCCAGAAAATGTGCCAGGCATGTTCATCGCCGGCAAGCAGGGCGGGCAGGGACACGTCGCTGACACCGACGAACATGGACACAACGGCAAGCACCAGGACGGCGGTTCCGCCCACTATCAGCATTGCCCCGGGGCCGGGACGCCGCCGGCCAACGCCGGCAGCTCCGGCAGGTGCCGGAGCCGGAGGGGAGAGGATTGCAGTCATGTTGCTTTTCCATCTTCCGCACCAGGCCGGCCTCCCTGGATGCGGGAGGCCGGCCGGCGAGGATTTAGCAGGAGCGTGGAAGCGGGCTAGGAAATGCCGTCCTGAACTGCGCTGACCATGGCGTCAACGTTGTTCAGGCCGTAGCCCACGAGGTACCAGCTGGAGGAATCCAGCATGGTGATGCGGTCATTGCGCGCTGCTTCGGTTCCCTGCACAAGCTCGTTGTCCAGGACAGCGGAGGCGACCTCGCCTGCGTTGCCGACGGCGACGTCGCGGTCAATCACGAACAGGTTGTCCGGGTTTTTTTCCGCGATGTATTCAAAGCCCACGCGTTCGCCGTGCTGGGCTTCGGACTTGATGTCAGCTGCGGTGGCAACGCCGAGGACGTCGTGCACCAGGCCGAAGCGCGAACCCGCTCCGTACGCGGTCAGCTCGCCGCCGCTGGTCATAATGATGAGGCCGTTGCCGGCGTCCGCCGCGGTTGCCTTGGTCTCTTCGACCTTGGCGTCCAGGGCCGCGAGCTTGTCCTCGACCTCGGCTTCCTTGCCGAAGATTTCCCCGATGATTTCGGTGTTGGAGATGAAGGAGTTCCACGGATCCGCGGCATCGGTGCTGAGGTTGATCGTGGGGGCGATCTTGGAGAACTCATCGTAGTAATCGGCAGTGCGGCCGGACATGATGATCAGGTCGGGGGCGCCGGCATTGATGGCCTCGAAATCGGGTTCCTTCATGCTGCCGATCTTGGCGTAGTCATCCGAGCCGTACTTGGAGAGGCTTTCCGGGAAGTTTGCGGCCGGGACACCGTCAACGTCAATGTCGAGGGCATCCAGGGTGTCGAGTGCGCCGAGGTCGAAGGTGTAGACGGTCTCCGGGTTGACCGGAACATCGGTGCTGCCCTGTGTGTGCTCAACCGTAACGGTCGAGTTGGAGGTCGAGTCGGCGTCGGCTTCTGCTGCTTCGGTGGAGCAGGCGCTGAGCGCAAGGAGGGACACGAGGGCGGTTCCGGCCAGCAGGCGGGACTTGGTGATCATGGGGGCTCCGGTGAGAGTCGATGTGCCTACCGCAGGAATAGGACACAGAAATGTTTTCTAATGGTGCGCGCAGATGAAAACTATCCCGTTAGGTAAGCCTAAGCAAATTCGGTTTACGTCATTGGTACCCCGGAGGCGTAATCCTGTACGCGTGATCCACGCGGCTCTGGCACTCACCTTGACCGAGTGCTAACCAATGCATAAAGTCTGACTTAGCACTCCGCACGTGAGGGTGCTAACTCCCCGAAGGGAAGCGCGAACCGGCACCGCGACGACGGCCAGCGCCAACCGACGGCCCCAAACCCGTTAGAAACTACGCAAAGGAGAGCCCGAGTGTCGGTCTCTATTAAGCCGCTTGAGGATCGTATTGTTGTCCGCCCGCTCGAAGCTGAGCAGACCACTGCTTCCGGCCTCGTTATCCCGGACACTGCCAAGGAAAAGCCCCAGGAGGGCGAAGTAGTTGCAGTTGGACCCGGCCGCGTTGACGACAACGGCAACCGCGTTCCGGTTGACGTTGCCGAAGGCGACGTTGTCATCTACTCCAAGTACGGTGGAACCGAAGTCAAGCACGGCGGCCAGGAATACCTGGTGCTGTCCGCCCGCGACGTGCTGGCCGTCGTCGTAAAGTAGTTCCCCTTGAAAACCCCGGCCACCATTCTGGCCGGGGTTTTCTGATGTAGGTGCAGATGTAGTTGTCGGAAAGGACACACACATGGCAAAGCAGTTGGAGTTCAATGACTCCGCCCGTCGCTCGCTGGAAGCCGGCGTCGATAAGCTGGCCAACGCAGTCAAGGTAACCCTCGGCCCGCGCGGCCGTAACGTTGTCCTGGCCAAGACCTGGGGCGCCCCCACCATCACCAACGACGGCGTCACCATTGCCCGCGAAGTTGAGCTGGAGGATCCGTACGAGAACCTCGGCGCACAGCTGGCCAAGGAAGTAGCCACCCGGACCAACGATGTTGCCGGCGACGGCACCACTACGGCTACCGTGCTGGCACAGGCGCTGGTCAAGGAAGGCCTGCGCAACGTTGCCGCGGGTGCAGCTCCCGGCGCGCTCAAGCGCGGCATCGAGGTCTCCGTGGATGCTGTTGCCAAGCGTCTGCTGGAAAACGCCAAGCCGGTTGAAGGCAACCAGGTGGCCCACGTGGCTGCCATCTCGGCGCAGAGCACCGAGATCGGTGAACTGCTGGCACAGGCCTTCGATACCGTCGGCAAGGACGGCGTCATCACCATCGAGGAATCCTCCTCGACGCAGACCGAACTGGTCATCACCGAGGGCATGCAGTTCGACAAGGGCTACCTCTCCCCGTACTTCGTCACGGACGCGGAGCGTCAGGAAGCCGTCCTCGAAGACGCGCTGATCCTGATCAACTCCGGCAAGATCTCCTCCGTGGCCGAGTTCCTGCCGCTGCTGGAAAAGGCACTGCAGGCCTCCAAGCCGCTGTTCATCATTGCCGAAGACGTGGACGGCGAAGCGCTCTCCACCCTGGTGGTCAACAAGATCCGCGGCACCCTGAACGTGGTTGCCGTCAAGGCTCCCGGGTTCGGCGACCGCCGCAAGGCCATGATGCAGGACATCGCAACCCTCACGGGTGCGCAGGTGGTCAGCCCCGACCTGGGCCTGAAGCTGGACCAGGTTGGCCTGGAGGTCCTGGGCTCTGCCCGCCGGATCACGGTCACCAAGGACAACACCACCATTGTTGACGGCGCCGGCTCCGAAGCCGACGTTGCCGACCGCGTGGCACAGATCCGTGCCGAGATTGAGCGCACGGACTCGGACTGGGACCGCGAAAAGCTCCAGGAACGCCTGGCCAAGCTCTCCGGCGGCATCGGCGTCATCCGCGTGGGTGCAGCCACCGAGGTGGAGCTGAAGGAAAAGAAGCACCGCATCGAAGATGCTGTTTCCTCCACCCGTGCAGCCCTGGAAGAGGGCATTGTGGCCGGCGGCGGTTCCGCGCTGGTCCACGCCTCACAGGCGCTGGACACCGACTCGGAGGTGGCCAAGCTGGAAGGCGACGCCGCCACTGCCGTCGGACTGGTCCGCCGTGCACTGGCCCAGCCGCTGCGCTGGATCGCCGAGAACGCCGGGGCCGAAGGCATGGTTGTTGTATCCAAGGTGGGCGACCTGAAGGTCAACAACGGCTTCAACGCCGCCACCGGTGAGTACGAGGACCTGATCGCCGCCGGCATCATCGACCCGGTCAAGGTCACCCGCTCGGCACTGCGCAACGCCGCCTCGATCGCTTCGCTGGTACTCACCACCGAAGCCCTCGTAGTGGAGAAGCCGGCCGAAGAGGATGAGGATCACGGACACCAGCACTAGCCGGTAGCCCCTCGCTTCACGCAAAGGCCCCGCCCGCGGACACCGTTCCGCGGACGGGGCCTTTTGTGTGTCCGGGCGGGAAGGCGAACGCCGCCACGGCGCAGTACCTGCCGGGCACCGCACCCGACGGTTTTGCCGTGGCTTCGCTCACACGCGGAAGCTGTCCGGACGGGAAACCGGTCCCCGGTCAGGAGGAAGGCGTGCTGTCCTTGGCCGACGCCTGGCAGAACGGACGGCTGCCCGGGAATCCTGGAAACATGCCTGTTTACAGGGCGCGCGACTATCCGGGGAGGACCTGTCTGCGGGTCTGCTGACTACGGCGGGGCGCTGTCCCTGCGGATCCTGGCTTGCACCGGACGGGCGGGCATACCGGTGAAAGCAAACGGATACGAACCGGTGGAATAGGGGCGGCCCCGCTTTCGTTTTAGGATAGGAACAGGCTTATTCGGGCCTTCTCCTTCCTCATCCCCCGAAAGAGGCGCAGCTTTGAGTCAGCAGTACCCAGAACATGATCCGTTCGGCTTCGTCGGCCTGACGTACGACGACGTCCTCCTGCTGCCCGGCCCGACGGATGTCATCCCCTCCGAAGCCGATACCAGCTCGCGGCTGTCCAAGCGCATCACCGTGCAGACCCCGCTGCTCTCCGCAGCGATGGACACGGTGACGGAATCCCGGATGGCGATTGCCATGGCACGCCAGGGCGGGCTGGGCGTTATCCACCGCAACCTTTCCATTGCCGACCAGGCCGAGCACGTGGACCGGGTCAAGCGCAGCGAATCGGGCATGATCACCAACCCGGTCACCATTTCCCCCGACGCGACCCTGCAGGAACTGGACGATCTCTGCGCCCACTTCCGGGTTTCCGGCCTGCCGGTGGTCGACGCCGAAAACACCCTGCTGGGCATCGTCACCAACCGCGACACCCGCTTCATCCCGGTATCCGAGTACCCCAACCGCAAGGTCGAAGAGGTCATGACGCGCATGCCCCTCATCACCGGGCGCGTGGGCATCAGCGCCGAGGAAACCGTGGAGCTGCTCGGCAAGAACCGCATCGAGAAGCTGCCGCTGGTGGACGACGCTGGCAAGCTGCAGGGCCTGATCACGGTGAAGGACTTCGACAAGGCCGAGCAGTACCCGCTGGCCACCAAGGATGATGAAGGCCGGCTTCGCGTCGGTGCCGCCATCGGTTTCTTCGGAGACGGCTACGAGCGGGCCATGGCCATGGTCGAGGCCGGCGTGGACATCCTGGTGGTGGACACCGCCAACGGCCACAGCGCCGGCGTGCTGGACATGATCGCCCGCCTGAAAAAGGACCCGGCCGCGGCGCACGTGGACATCATCGGCGGCCAGGCAGCTACCCGCGAAGGCGCCCAGGCTCTGATCGACGCCGGTGCGGACGCCATCAAGGTAGGTGTGGGCCCCGGCTCCATCTGCACCACCCGCGTGGTGGCCGGCGTCGGCGTTCCCCAGATCACCGCCATCTACGAAGCGTCCAAGGCGGCCATTCCCGCCGGCGTTCCGCTGATCGCCGACGGCGGCCTGCAGTACTCCGGTGACATCGGCAAGGCCATCGTGGCCGGCGCCGACACCGTAATGCTCGGCGGCCTGCTCGCCGGTTCCGCCGAAAGCCCGGGCGACCTGGTCTTCGTGAACGGCAAGCAGTTCAAGTCCTACCGCGGCATGGGCTCCCTGGGCGCCATGCAGTCCCGGGGCAAGAACACCTCCTACTCCAAGGACCGCTACTTCCAGGCGGACGTGCCCAGCGACGAGAAGCTGATTCCGGAAGGCATCGAAGGCCAGGTGCCGTACCGCGGCCCGCTTTCCGCCGTGGCACACCAGCTGGTGGGCGGCCTGCGCCAGACCATGTTCTACACCGGCGCACGCACCATCCCGGAGCTGAAGGCCAAGGGCAAGTTCGTCCGGATCACCCCGGCCGGGCTGAAGGAATCCCACCCGCACGACATCATGATGACGGTCGAGGCACCGAACTACGGTTCGCGCCGCTAGGACCCGTTTTCCGGCCAAGGGGCAGCTCCTGCAGACATCGCAGGAGCTGCCTCCGGTCTTTAGCCACCCGTGCGGACAGTGCATTTACCTGCTGCGGAAGGTTACGGTTACCGGCAGCTTTCATGTGCCCGGCGCCTGCTGGGATAACCTAGGGAGCGTGAGTAACGAGATTGAAATTGGCCGTGGCAAGCAAGGGCGCAGAGCCTACTCCCTGGACGACGTGGCAATTGTGCCCTCGCGGCGTACCCGCGACCCGCAGGATGTCTCGATCAACTGGCAGATAGACGCATACCAGTTTGAGATGCCCGTCATCGGCGCTCCCATGGACTCCGTTATGTCCCCGGCCTCCGCCATCGCGCTGGGCAAACTTGGCGGACTGGGTGTCCTGAACCTGGAAGGCCTGTGGACCCGGTACGAGGATCCGCAGCCCCTGCTGGACGAAATTGCCCAGCTCAGCCGTGACAACTTCAATCCCGCCGCCACCCGCCGGCTGCAGGAAATCTACGACGCACCCATCCGTGCCGAGCTGATCAGCTCCCGCCTGGCCGAAATGCGCGAGGCCGGTGTGACCGTCGCCGGTTCACTCACCCCGCAGCGTACCCAGGAGTTCTACAAGACCGTCCTGGCCGCCGGCGTCGACGTCTTCGTTATCCGCGGCACCACGGTGTCCGCCGAGCACGTGTCCAAGACCGTGGAGCCGCTGAACCTGAAGCAGTTCATCTACGAACTGGACGTCCCCGTTATTGTTGGCGGAGCGGCAGGCTACACCCCGGCCCTGCACCTGATGCGTACCGGTGCCGCAGGCGTCCTGGTGGGCTTCGGCGGCGGCGCGACCACCACCACCCGCCGTGCCCTGGGCATCCACGCACCCATGGCCACCGCCATCTCCGACATTGCCGAAGCCCGCCGGGACTACATGGATGAGTCCGGCGGCCGGTACGTGCACGTGATCGCCGACGGCGGCATGGGCACCAGCGGTGACATCATCAAGGCCGTGGCCATGGGCGCCGACGCCGTGATGCTCGGTTCCGCACTGGCCCGCGCCGAAGAGGCTCCCGGGCAGGGGTGGCACTGGGGCCAGGAAGCGCACCACAGCGAGCTTCCCCGCGGCGACAGGGTCCGCCTGGATACCGTCGGGTCGCTGAAGGAAGTCCTGTGGGGGCCCTCGCACCACACGAACGGAACGTCCAACCTGATGGGTGCGCTGCGCCGGGCCATGGCCACCACCGGGTATTCGGATCTGAAGGCGTTCCAGCGTATTGAGGTATTGGTGTCCCCCTACCAGTACAACCTGTAATAACCTGCGCGGATTGCCTAGAGTGGACGCAGCTACGGCAGGACCCTAGAGAGGAACCCCGACCATGTCTGCAGACGCCCTGAGCCCCGAGTACCGGAACGAAGCGATGGATCGGCTCCGGGCCACCACCAAGCCCGGCAACGAGCTGGACATCCTGATTGTCGGGGGTGGGGTAGTAGGTGCCGGGGCAGCCCTGGACGCGGTGACCCGCGGACTGAAAGTGGGCATGGTGGAGGCCCGGGACTGGGCGTCAGGGACCTCCTCACGGTCCTCGAAACTCATTCACGGCGGCCTGCGCTATCTGGAAATGCTGGACTTTGCCCTGGTACAGGAGGCGTTGAAGGAGCGCGGCCTGCTGCTCCAGCGTATTGCCCCGCATCTGGTGAAGCCCGTGGCCTTCCTGTATCCGCTGACCAAGCGGTTTATTGAGCGGCCGTACGTGGGTGCGGGCATTTTCCTCTACGACACCATGGGCATGACCTCGGGCAACTCACGCGGGGTGCCCATGCAAAAGCACCTGACCCGCAAGCAGACCCTGCGCATGGCACCCAGCCTCAAGGACGACGCCATGGTCGGCGCCATCCGCTATTACGACGGCCAGGTCGACGACGCCCGGTATGTGGCCACCATGGCCAGGACCGCGGCCCACTACGGCGCCGCGGTGGCCAACCGGCTGGCCGTGGTGGACTTCCTGCGCGAGGGGGAGCGGGTGGTCGGGGCGCGCGTGCGGGACCAGGAAACCGGCGACGAGTTCGATATCGCCGCCAGCCAGGTGGTGAACGCGACCGGTGTCTGGACCGATGAAACCCAGGCCATGGTCACCGACCGCGGCCAGCTGAAGGTCCGGGCCTCCAAGGGCGTGCACCTGGTGGTCCCGAAGGACCGGATCCAGTCCACCGTGGGCATGATCCTGCGGACCGAAAAGTCGGTGCTGTTTGTCATCCCGTGGGGACGGCACTGGATCATCGGCACCACGGACACCGACTGGAACCTGGACAAGGCGCATCCGGCTGCCACCTCGGCGGACATCGACTACATCCTGGAGCACGTAAACCTGGTGCTGAAGACGCCGCTGACCCGGGAGGACGTTGAAGGAGTCTATGCAGGCCTGCGGCCGCTGCTCGCCGGGGAAAACGACTCCACCGCCAAGCTCTCCCGCGAACATGTGGTGGCGCACCCGGTGCCGGGACTCGTCGTCGTCGCCGGCGGCAAGTGGACCACCTACCGGGTGATGGCCAAGGACGCCGTGGACGAGGCATCGCGGGCCCTGGACGAAAAGGTGCCCGAAAGCTGCACCTCCACCATTCCGCTGCTGGGCGCAGTGGGGTACAAGGCAGCCTGGAACCGGCGGCACCGCACCGCCGACGAGTACGGGGTACACGTGGCCCGGGTGGAGCACCTGCTGAACCGGTACGGATCCATGGCCTATGACGTGCTGGACCTGATTAAATCCGATCCGTCCCTGGCCGAGCCGCTGCCCGGCGCGGATGACTACCTGCGGGCCGAAGTTGTCTACGCCACCACCCATGAGGGGGCCCGGCACGTCGAGGACGTCCTGGCCCGGCGGACCCGCATTTCCATCGAGACCTGGGACCGGGGTGTCTCCGCGGCACCGGTGGCAGCGGAACTGATGGCCCCGCTGCTGAACTGGGACCCGGCACGGGTGGAAAGCGAAGTGGCCCACTATCTGGCCAGGGTGGAAGCCGAACGGCTCAGCCAGGAGCAGCCCGACGACAAGAGTGCCGACAGTGCCCGGCTGGCCGCCGAAGACATTACCCCCAGGATCTGATGAACCGGATCCCCGACAAACCAGTGAGTGAAGAACAGCAGTGACCGAAGAACTGTCCCTGAGCGAAACCGGCGCGGTCCTCACCGAACCGGACCTGGTAATCCTCGAAATGGAGGCCGCTGACCGGTACGACGCCGCCACGCAGCTGGCCGAACGGATGCATCGGGCCGGCCGCATCACCAACCTGGCGGGGTTCCTCGAGCAGGTCAGCGCGCGCGAGCACCAGATGGCCACCGGGCTGCCCGGCGGGATCGGGCTGCCCCATGCGCGCAGCGAGTTTGTGCGGGAAACCTCCATTGCCGTCGGCATCACCCGCTACGGTCACAGCGTGGACTTCGGAGCCTCCGACGGTCCGGCCACCGTGATACTGCTCATCGCCACCCCGGCCGCTTCCTTTTCCCAGCACCTGGAGGTCCTGGCCACGATCGCCAGGTCCCTGTTCCGCCCGTCGTTCCGCGACTCCCTGCGCCGCGCGAACGACGCCGAGGTCATCGCGGAACTCATTAATTCCTCCCTCGTGTTCTTCGACCACTAGGACTGCGGCGCCCCGGCATTGGGTTTTCTACAGCCGGACGAAGTACCGTTAACCCGTGCTCAAAACTGCCCTGAAGCCGCGCTGGATCGCCGGCCTGCTTTTCGCCCTAGCAATCTCAACGGTCTTTGTGCTGTTGAGCCAATGGCAGTTCTCCAGCGCCGAATCGGAGAAGGCCACGGACCCGGAAGCCACGGAAACCGTCCGGCCGCTGACCGATGCGTTCGTTCCGGGCAAGCCCATGTATGAGACCGAAGCCGATCAGATGGTCTCCATGACCGGCTCCTTCGACCCGGACAAAACCGTGCTCGTTGACGAGCGGCTCCAGGACGGCGAGCAGGGCTACTGGGTGGTGACCGCGTTCCAGGTCGACGGCGCCCCCGGGGACGCCTACATTCCCGTGGTCCGCGGATGGGTTGAGGATCCCGGGGATGCCGTGCCCGCGCAGGCCGGAACAGCCGCCGTCGTCGGACGCCTGCTGCCGTCCGAGGCGCCGCTGCCCGAACCGCATGAGAACGGGATCCTTCCCTCGCTCTCCGCCGCCGAACTGATCAATATCTGGGACGTCACCTCATACTCCGCGTTCGTTACCGCCGAAGAGATCACGGTGGACGGCGCCGCCCCCGACTCCGGTGACATGCAGACCGTGACGGTGGCCGGCCAGCCGGAGGAAACCCCGGTCAACTGGCTGAACATTTTCTACGCCCTTGAATGGATCATCTTCGCGGGCTTCTCCGTCTTCCTCTGGTGGCGGCTGGTCGCCGACGAGTACCGCCGCAGCCTCGAAGAGGACGAGTACGAGGACGACTATGAAGACGGCTACGACGACGCAACCGAACCCGATACCGAACATCCCAGCAGCGAGGTAACCAAGTGAGCGATTCCACCAGCACCGCCAAGGCACCGAGGAAAAAGAAGCGCCGGTTCGGCGGCACCCATGCGCAGATCCGCTCGGCGCTGACCTTCTACAAGGTCTTCGCCTACGTCACCGGCTTCCTGCTGCTGGCCCTGGTGGTGCAGATGATCGTCAAGTACGGCTTCGGCACCGAGGTTATTGTGGGCGGCGTCAATCTGTCCGTGGGTGTCCTGATCCTGCACGGCTGGATCTACGTGGTGTACCTGCTGGCTGACTTCCGCCTGTGGCAGCTGATGCGGTGGCCGTTCTCCAAATTCATCATCCTGGCACTGGGCGGCTGTGTGCCCTTCCTCTCCTTTATTGTCGAGGGCCGCGTGCACAAGCAGGTAGTAGCGGAGCTGGAAGCCCATCCTGAAGCGGCGAAGCGCTACTAGGCGGGGCTGGCGCCTGCGGGTCCCGCCGCAGGCGTCTTGAACCGGGTGTGCACGGCCGGTGGCGGGACGACTATCCTTGGAACGTGACTAATCCCGCGACTGACCCCATTGAAGAGCGGCCCGTCCTCGTTGTGGACTACGGAGCGCAGTACGCCCAGCTAATTGCCCGCCGGGTGCGCGAAGCAGACGTTTACTCCGAGGTGGTTCCCCACACCTACAGCACCGAGCAGCTGCTGGCGAAGAACCCCGCTGCCATTATCCTTTCCGGCGGACCTTCCAGCGTGTACGCCGAAGGTGCCCCCAAGGTCCACACGGATCTGTTTGAGGCCGGCGTGCCGGTACTCGGCATCTGCTACGGCTTCCAGGCCATGGCCGCCGCCCTCGGCGGCAAGGTAGCCAAGACCGGCCTGCGGGAGTACGGATCCACCGACGCACGCGTCGTCGGCGGCGCCCGTTCCATCCTGGAGGGAACTCCGGATGAACAGAACACCTGGATGAGCCATGGCGACAGCGTGCAGGAAGCCCCTGAAGGCTTCGATGTGCTGGCCAGCACCGCAGGAGCGCCCGTTGCCGCCTTCGCCAACGAGGAAAAGGGCCTCTACGGCGTCCAGTGGCACCCCGAGGTTAAGCACTCAGCGCATGGCCAGGCCGTCCTGGAGAACTTCCTGTTCAAGGGCGCCCGGATTGAACGCAGCTGGACCACCGGCAACATTGTCGAAGAGCAGGTTGCCCGCATCCGTGCCCAGGTGGGTTCCTCCCGGGTCATCTGCGGGCTCTCCGGCGGGGTGGACTCCGCCGTTGCTGCAGCACTGGTGCAGCGCGCGGTGGGCGACCAGCTGACCTGTGTCTTCGTTGACCACGGACTGCTGCGCGAGGGCGAAGCGGAACAGGTTGAACGCGACTTCGTGGCGGCGACCGGCGTCAACCTCTACGTTGCCAACGAGCAGGAACGTTTCCTCAGCGCCCTGGCCGGCGTCTCGGACCCGGAAACCAAGCGCAAAATCATCGGCCGTGAATTCATCCGTGCCTTTGAGGAAGCAGAGCGGGCCATCATGGCCAAGGCTGAAGCAGAGGGTGAGCCCATCCGCTTCCTGGTCCAGGGCACCCTGTACCCGGACGTTGTGGAATCCGGCGGTGGTGAAGGCGCAGCCAACATCAAGAGCCACCACAACGTGGGCGGCCTGCCCGAGGACATGAAGTTCGAACTCGTGGAGCCGCTCCGGGCGCTCTTCAAGGACGAGGTCCGCGCAGTCGGTGCCGAGCTGGGCCTGCCGGCCGAAATTGTCGGCCGCCAGCCCTTCCCCGGCCCCGGACTCGGAATCCGCATTGTCGGCGAGGTCAACCAGGAACGCCTGGACCTGCTGCGCCGCGCCGACGCGATTGCCCGGGCCGAGCTGACCGCAGCAGGCCTGGACGACGAAGTCTGGCAGATGCCGGTGGTCCTGCTGGCCGATGTCCGCAGCGTGGGCGTCCAGGGTGACGGCCGGACCTACGGACACCCCATTGTGCTCCGCCCGGTGTCCAGCGAGGACGCCATGACGGCCGACTGGTCACGCCTGCCGTACGATCTGCTGGCCCGGATTTCCAACCGGATCACCAACGAGGTGGATGGAATCAACCGCGTGGTGCTGGACGTAACCAGCAAGCCGCCGGGAACAATCGAGTGGGAATAGCGTAAGGATAAAGGGGACGGCCGTTTCGGCCGTCCCCTTTGCCGTTCCCCGCGTTGCTATGTTCGGGAAACCGGGTCCGACGCGATAGTTTTGAACGTATGCCAATTTGGTCAAAAACGCGCGGAAGTGCAGAAAAGAGGGCACTAGTGTCTGAGCAGAATACCGGGGAGAATCCCTCGGACTTCCTGCTGCCGTGGCTGGGACAATTGGGACAGCACGCCGGAACGGACACCCTGCTGCATTTCACCCCGTCCGCTGCCAACAGCATTGACCTCACGCACGCGCATCCCTCCGGCCTGGCCCAGCTGCTCGCCGGTCGCCGGACGAGGCTCTCCACCCTGCTGCGTGATCCGGACCAGTACGGCGCCGCGATGAAGGCCGGGCGCCTGCTCCGCGCCAAAATCTACGAACTCGGCACCGACCGCGGCATCGACGTCGGCTACATTGCTGCCGGGACCGCGTCCTGGCGCTACGCCTCGGATGAGGCACTGCGCCCCGAGTCGCTGACTGCCCCCGTCCTGCTCACCCCGGTGGCCCTCACCGTCCACGCATCCCAGGACGACTATGAGCTTCAGCTGACCGAAAAGGCCGCGCTCAACCCGGCCCTGGTCCGCCATCTGCAGCAGGAGCAGGGTCTGGAGATCGACGTCGATGCCCTGACCCGGCTGGCCTACGGCACCGCCCGCTTCGACCCGCACCCGGTGCTGGAGAAGCTCCGCGCCGTCACCGGCAGCGTGCGCGGCATCAACATCGAACACCGCCTGCTGGTATCCACCTTCGCCGACCTCGCCGACCTCTCAGAGGATCCCGCACTGGATCCCGCCCATCCGATCCTCCGCGCCCTGATCGATGCCGCCCGTGACGGTTCGGCCGAACCTCCGGCCGCCCGGGCCCTGGACCTGCCGCCGCTGGATGACCGGGACCCGGCGGATGAACTGCTGATCCTGGATGCGGACCGGCAGCAGCAGGAAGTGCTGGATCTCATCAACGCCGGGCAGTCCCTGGTGGTTTCCGCCCCCGCGGGCACCGGACAGACCCAGACGGCGCTGAACGCCGTCGCGTCGCTGGCCAATGCCGGCAAATCCGTGCTGGTGGTAGCTGAACGCCGCGGCACCCTGAACCAGTTCGTCTCTGAACTTGACGCCCTGCAGCTTGGCTCGCTTGTGCTGCAGGTCAACGCCGGGCTCACCCGCCAGCAGCTCAAGGACCAGCTGGTCCGGGCCATTGTCCGGAACGAAAAGGCGAAGGCACCCGAACTGGCCGGCCTGCACAAAGTCCTGCAGGAGAACCGCCACCAGCTGCGGGACCATGTTAAGAGCCTGCACAACGTCCGCCGGCGGTGGGGATGCTCGCCGTACCAGGCCATGCAGTCCCTGGCTGAACTGACGTCCATGAATCCTGCCCCGGCCACGACCGTGCGGCTCAAGCGCAGCGTCCTGGACAGCATTACCGACCGCACCGAGCTCACCGGACGGCTGCGCCGGGCCGCCGAGCTGGGCAGTTTCAGCCGTGCCGCTACCACCAGTCCCTGGTACGGTGCCAAGCTGCTGAACCGCAAGGAAACCGAGGAAGCCTACGCGCTTACCCAGACCCTTGCCACCGACCTGCCCGCCCTGCGTGCCAAGGTGCAGGACGTGGCGGAACACTCGCAGATCCGCCTGGGCGAAACATTCGCCCAGTGGGGCGAGCAGCTGGAACTGCTGGTGGCTGTCCGGGAAAGCCTGGATAAGTTCACGCCGGACATTTTCGACCGCCCCGTGACCGACCTGATTTCGGCCACCGCGTCCTCCTCCTGGCGGCGTGAACGCGGCATCGACATGAGCTCCATGACCCGCTCCCGGCTGCGCCGCGTGGCCAAGGAATACATCCGCCCCGGGGTGCACATCTCCGATCTGCATGCGTCCCTCCTCGAGGTGCAGCAGCAGCGGGCCACCTGGACGCGGTATGCCACCACACAGCGCCACCCTTCGGTTCCCACGGGACTGGCCGAGATCAACCGCTCCTACCTGTTGGTGAAGCGGCAGCTGGACACCCTGACGGACATCCTGACTGAAACGCCGCTGCACCCGGATCTCGCGTCACTGCCGCTGGATGAACTGGAAAAGCAGCTGAGCCAGCTGGCAGGGGACCGCGAAACGCTTGAAACGCTGCCTGAGCGGACCCTGCTCCTGGACGAGATGCGTGCCCAGGGCCTGGGTGAGCTGCTTGATGACCTGAGCGAGCGCGAGGTACAGCCGCGCCACGTGGGCTACGAGCTGGAACTGGCCTGGTGGCAGTCCGCACTGGAAGCCATGATCAGCGGCGATGACTACCTGGCCATGTCCGACGGCAACAGCCTGCGCCGGCTCGAAGCCGAATACCGGCTTGCCGACAACGCCCACATTGCTTCCGGCAGCTCCCGTCTGCGCTGGAGCCTGGCCTCGCGCTGGAGCTCCGGCGTCGAGAAATCCAAAGCCGCCGCCCAGGATCTGCGCGAGCTGATCAAGGACGGCGAGCTTTCCCTGGCCAGCCTGTGCCAACAGTCCGAGGAACTGGTTTCCGCACTGCTGCCGGTATGGGCCGCGAGCCCGCTGGTGCTGCCCATGGTCCTGCCCGAAGGCCGGCGCTTTGACACTGTGGTGCTGCTGGATGCCGAATCGACCAGCCTGCAGTCGGCGGTTCCGGCACTGGCCCGTGCCGGGCAGGTTGTCGCCTTCGGTGATTCCCGTTTGGGGGGCCCGCGGCCGTTCACCATCGGGGTGGAACCGGCCGGTGCGCAGGGGCAGAACACTGAACTGCCCAGTGCCTTTGAGGCCTTGGAACGTGTCCTGCCGACGCGCAGCCTCTCCACCGTGTACCGCGGAACCGACAAGGCCCTGCTGAAACAGCTGAGCGACTCCTTCTACGGCGGACGCCTGTCCATGGTGCCTGGCGCTGATGAGGTGGCCAACGGCCACCGGTCCCTCTCCGTGGAATACCTAGCGGACGGCACGGGGATGCCCAGCGCCGACCATGAAGGCGTGGAAAGCGTTGCCGCCGAGGTGAACCGTGTCGTGGACCTGGTCTTTGAACACATTCGGCGCCGCCCGCACCAGTCCCTGGGCGTCATCACGGCCAGTCCCCGCCATGCAGTGCGGGTGGCCGAGGCCATCCGCGTACAGATGGCGAATTTCCCCTGGGCAGCGGACTTCTTTACTGCCAAGGCCGAGTCCTTCCGGGTGGTCCCGGTGGACCGCGCCGTGGGTATGGTGCGCGACTGCGTCATCTTCTCCCTCGGTTTCGGACGCACCCCGCACGGCCGGGCACTGCACAACTTCGGCCCGCTTTCGGCGCCGGACGGACGCAAGAAATTCGTGACCGCCATGACGCGCGCCCGCTACAAACAGCACGTGCTGACCTGCTTCCAGCCCGCTGACCTGGACAGAACCCGCCTGGGCTACGGAGCGCTGGATTTCTACGAGCTCATCCGGCGCGAACTTGATCCTGCGGCAGCCGCTGCGGAGGCCTCCAAGGCAGCGGTGGAAACCCCCACCGCCGGCGGCATCATGGACGAAGACCCGCTGGTGGCCGATCTGGTGGGCAGGCTGCGTGAGCGCGGCGCCAAGGTCTGGGACCACTACGACGGCGCCATTGACATAGTTGCCGCTGCCCCCGGGAACGGTGATCCCGCCGGATCGATTCCGCTGGCCATCGAATCAGACGGAACCGAACGGTACCGTGCCATGTCGGTGCGTGAACGCAGCCGGCTGCGCCCGCAGCTGCTCGAACGCCGCGGCTGGAGGTACATGCCGTTGTGGACCATTGAGGTGTTCAGCGACCCGTCCGCCTGCGCGGATCTGGTGAGCCGGTACCTCAACCTGCCCGATTCCGCGGCTGTGGAAACCGGCCCCCGGGCAGGAGCCGGTGCTAAGGCTGACGGAACGCCGGAGACGGCTGCAGCACCGAACGATTCAACCGCCCGGCACGGCCGGCAGGTCACGGTAACCCCGCACGGAAGCAGCCGCATGCGCGAACGGAGGTCCGGGTCCCTCCCCGAGCGCAGCGAAGGAGAGTGAGCATGACCGGGACAGACAACAAGGAGCCGGAGCGCCGGGCGTATACGTCGCCGGAGTACCGGGTGGATGCGCCGGCTGGAGAGACCGGGCCGGCGGAGTCAAATGAGCCCGCGGCGCCCGGCAAACGTTCGGAGGGTGGCGCAGCCACGGACGACGCCGACTCTGCGGAGGCTGCCGAAGCCGTGAAAGGCAGTGCTCCACAGGCCGATGCGGCGCAGCAGGGCGGGCGGCCCAGGGTTGCACCGCCGGTACGCAAACGCGGAAACCGCCGCGCCGGGTCACCCGGCCCGGCCGGGCTGCTGCCGGGGAAGGCCAAAGAGGATGATCCCCGTGTGTGGGGCGACAGTCCGGAAGACAGAGATTCCTGGCTCCTGGAGCAGCGCCCGCCGCACTGGGGCTAGCCGAACCGGAGCGGTGCCGGTGGTCATTCTTCGGTGAGCACCAGATAGATGCTCCCGGCACCAGAGGCCGCGGTGAGCCGGGCGGCATTGTCGCGGCTGGCCGCAACCACCACCAGCCCGTCACCTCCGGTCGCCGGCCAGCCGCCGCCGGTATCCGTCCCGGAAACCCAGAGCACGGGCACGGACGTGGCAAGGACCTCTGCACCTGAGCTCCGCCCGGCGTCTTCCGGCACCCCTGCCGGATCTGCTCCGGTAACCACATTAACGAGTTGCCCCGGTCCAAGCAGGTCCAATACCGAGGGGTCCGCGGGGCGCAGCGGAATGGCAACGGTCCCCGGCGGAGTTCCGGCCAGCAGTCCCGAACCGGCCAGCGAAACATCTGTCACCGGGCTGCCCTGCAGCAAGGGTGTGGCCAGGCGCCGGCCCAGGAGATCCTCGGCACGGTCGTAGGCCCCCGGAGGCACGGAGCCGGCGGGAGTCCGGACGGTTTGCAGGGAAGTGTTGTCCAGCACGGCACCGACGGGCAGGTCCCGCGAAGCACTCACCACAACCACATGCTCGGTCTCCGGGGGTACCAGTGCCTGGACCGTGCATCCGATGGCTGCGCAGCAGGCCAGGGCAGCAAGAATACGGCGGTGGCGGGTGAGGAACCGCCGCAGCCGTGCGGCCGGGATGTGGCCCGGAGCGGAAAGGGTGCGGGAAAGCGTGCGGAAGCGGGGGCGCATGTCGCCAGATTAGGACGGTCCGTGGCGCTGGTTTCCTAGTGTCCCGGTCCCGGGGGATCGGACCGCCCATGCCGTGCCTGGAAAACCACTATGTGGAGGACGGGTCCGGGCAGGTTGCGCGGCGGGGACCCGGACGCCCCGGGTGCCGCATCCCCGCTGCGGCATGGAGACCTCAGGCGGAGGTGCCGGCGGATCCTGCCGTGGCCGGGGCTGAACCGCTGCCGCTCTCGGCCTTGGCGGCAGGCTTCGCTGCATCGGCCTTGGCGGAGTCATTCTTGGAGGCTGCCGCCGGTACGGTGGAGGCGGCATCCCGGGAGTCAGTGCGGTAGAAGCCGGAACCCTTGAAAACAACTCCGACGCTGTTGAATTTCTTGCGAAGGCGGCCGCCGCATTCGGGGCAGACGGTCAGGGAATCCTCGCTGAACGACTGCTGGATGTCGAATGAATGGGTGCAGTCCTTGCAGGCATACGCGTACGTGGGCACTCTGTAACTCCTCCTTGGCACTCTATGGCCTTGAGTGCTAAGTATACATGCGCTTAGCGGGCAGTTCATGCCAGCCGGAGGGGGTCAGGACGCCATCCACGGGTGCATCCAGGGGAGTGGTTTCGAAACGTCCGGCGGGCACAAATTCGTGGTCATACACCACCGCCACCGCCGGGGTGGCGTTGCCGCATGCCCGCAACCGGGCGAGGAACCGGTCATAGTACCCGCCGCCCTTACCCATCCGGCCGCCGGCGTCATCGGCCGCGAGGGCGGGCACAAGGATCAGGCCAAGGCCGGGCAGGTCGGTTGCCGTATAGCGTGCTCCTGCCGGTTCCAGCAGGGAGTCAAAAAGCCCCGGCGCCATCTCGACGCCGGGGGTCCAGTAGCTCCAGGACAGGCGGCGGTCAGGTTCGCATATCGGGACCACCACCCGGTAGCCCGCGTCCGTGAGGGCGGTCAGCAGGCCGGCCGTGCCGGGTTCACCGCCCACCGAGAGATACCCGGCCACCGTTGCACCCGCGGGCAGCATGCCCGCCACGGCAGTCATGCCCTCTTTAGCCAGTGCCTCAGCTGCGTGCCGGCGATCGGCGTCGGTCAGGTCGCGGCGGGACTGCAGGAACTCTGCACGGGCCTGGATCTTGCTCATTTGGTGCATACGGACCATTGTCCCAATACCTCCGCGTATTTGGTGCAAATGAAGCACACTTAGGTACTCTTACCACTATGACGACAGCACGCCCCACCGTAACCAAAGCCGTAATCCCCGCCGCAGGCCTGGGTACACGCTTCCTGCCAGCCACGAAGGCGATGCCGAAGGAAATGCTCCCGGTTGTGGATAAGCCTGCAATCCAGTACGTGGTTGAGGAAGCCGTAAACGCCGGCATGCCGGACATTCTTATGATCACCGGACGCAACAAGCGTTCCCTGGAAGACCATTTTGACCGCGTTCCGTTTATTGAAAAAACGCTGGAAGACAAGGGTGACCTGGAAAAGCTCGCCATGGTGCGCGCTGCGTCCGAACTCGGTGAGATCCACTACCTCCGGCAGGGAGATCCCAAGGGGCTGGGACACGCCGTGCTGCGTGCCAAGCTGCATGTGGGTGATGAGCCGTTCGCCGTTCTGCTCGGTGATGACCTGATCGACGCCCGCGACCCCCTGCTTGAGAAGATGGTGGAAGTCCAGGCCAAGACCGGCGGCTCCGTCATTGCCCTGATCGAGGTGGATCCGGAACAGATCAGCGCTTACGGCTGCGCCGACATCTCCGTTGTTGAGGGCGAGGACTACGTGCGGGTGAACAAGCTCGTCGAAAAGCCCGACGTTGATGAAGCGCCGTCCAACCTGGCCGTGATCGGCCGGTACGTGCTGCACCCGGCTGTCTTTGATGTGCTTGAGGAAACCGGACCCGGCCGCGGCGGGGAAATCCAGCTGACGGATGCCCTGCAGACCCTGGCTGCAGCCGACGGTGAAGGATCCGGCGTCTACGGTGTGGTGTTCCGCGGCCGCCGGTATGACACCGGAGACAAGATGAGCTACCTCAAAGCCGTGGTGACCCTCGCCTCCGAGCGCGAAGACCTGGGCCCGGGCCTGCGCGAGTGGCTGAAGGACTTCACCGGTAGCCTCGAAGGCTAACTGCCGTGTGGGGCTCGGCCGTGTGGCCGGTGACGCTTGAGAGTGACGACGTCATTCTGCGGCCGATCCGGCTCCGGGACAGGCGGGAATGGACCGAGGTCCGTTCCCGCAATGCCGGCTGGGTAGGGCCCTGGGAAGCCACCAATCCGCTGCGCGGCGGAGCGCCGCCGACGTACGCGGATATGGTCCGCAGCCTGAACCGCCAGGCACGCCAGGACTCGGCCCTGCCGTTCGTGATTACCGAGCGGCAGGATCCGGGCCGGGTCCCGCCGATCGTGGGGCAACTGACCGTATCCACCATTGTCTGGGGATCCGCGCGGATGGCGACCCTTGGTTACTGGGTGGACCAGGCCCGTGCCGGGCGCGGAATAGTGCCCACGGCTGTAGCCCTCGCCACCGATTACTGCTTTTCGGAGCTGGGGCTGCACCGGATGGAAATCAACATCCGTCCGGAGAACCGTCCGAGCCTGCGGGTAGTGGAAAAGCTGGGTTTCCGGGATGAAGGGATGCGCCTGAAATACCTGCACATCAACGGGGAATGGGCGGATCACCGCAGTTTCGCCCTGACTGCGGAAGAGGTCCCGGAAGGGCTGTTGAACCGCTGGATGTCGCGGCGGGCCCGTTAGGCAACTTTTTTCACATCCGACACGCCGACACACCGGCTCCAATACGCGGGCGGCAGGCCGGAAGCTTCTACCGTCGTAGGTGTGGACTTCCCTCTGAACAGCTCTCTCAACAGCTCGCTTGTGCTGGCACTCGCCGTTGCGCTGTGGCTGCTGTGGGTTGGTCCCTATATCTTCCGGCGCGCAGCCGTGCAGTCCGCCGCTCCCACGTCCTCTACCGCCAATCATCCGCCCGCTTCCCCGGACAAGGGGTCCCAGAGGAACACTATGTACAACACGAGCACTACACCCAGCGGGGGCGGGTCTACACAGTCTTATGCAGGCAGGCCCGGCGGCCAGACTCCGCCCGCTGCCTTCCGCATCCGCAAGGGCCGGGTTGCCTTGGCGCTTACCGGCCTGCTGGCCCTTATCACCGTGCTGGTCGGAGGGGTCCTCGCCGCGGCCACCGCGGTTTCCTGGCTGATTCCCGCAGCAGGCCTGGCGGCGGCGGCCGCTTCAGTGATCGGATTGCGCAGCCTCGCGCTCCGGGACCGGCGGCGCCGGGTACAGAACGCCTTCCGGGACGCCATGGGGCCGGACCTTCAGCACCGGACCGGGTTCGTTTCCCCGGCGGACCAGGTGCTCGGGGAGCCGGAGGAAGCCGCCCCGGCAGCGCCGCCGCAGCCGCTTCGCGAGACGGTCCTGTTCGATCTGCAGGCCGCACCGGCACCGGACGCCATTGTGGATGCCGTGCCGGCAGCCCTCACCACCCCGCCGGCGGAGGCTAAGGAGCCCGAAGCCCCAAAGGCACCGGTGCTGCCGCCCAAGACCGGCAGCACCCCGTGGGAGCCGGTAGAGGTGCCGAAGCCCGTTTACGTTGACGCGCCCAAGGCCCCCCGCCCCGCACCCGAACCGATTGTCCTGCCGGAGCCTCCGCGGCCGATGACCAAGACCCCGCTTCGCCCCGGCGCCGTGCCTGCGGTTCCCTCGGCGCAGGAACGCCCGGAGACCGGCAAGATCAACCTCGACGACGTTCTGCAGCGCCGCCGGGCCTAGAAGCCCGCGGACTTTCCGGCTGCCGGATGGTGACCGAGCATACCGCTCCCGGGCGCGCCGCCGATGTGGTGTCCGTCCTCGCCGGTGCCGCCATGCGTGGCCCACTGCAGGACCTGTTGAAGCCCCGCGGCCTGCGGCTGGAACGCTGGCAGCACCTGCGCACCCACCACAGGCCCGGGGGATCAGTCTCGGCGCTCTACCGGGTTCATTGCCGGACGGCCGCACCGACGTCCTCCGGCACCGGGCCGGACGTTCCTGCCTCTGCAGCGCTGGTACTGCATATCGGCGCTACCACCGCGGACGCGGCGGCCTGGCCGGACGGACCGCACACGGCCTCCGCCCGAATTGCCGGACTCCGGCTGCGGATGTGGATCCATCCCCACGATCCCGCCCTGCCGGGGTTGCCCTGGGCCACGGATGCCCCAGCGGTGGGCCGGGACGCCTTTGCCTCCGCCGAACCGGCGCGTCTGCACCTGCTTGCCTACCGGCCACTGCGCCGAGCCGTGGTGCAGGTGGAGCACCCCCGCGGCAGCGCCTACCTGAAACTGCTTCCCGAAGAACAGCTGCCCGCCCTGCGCCGGCGGCACCTTCTGCTCGAGACCGCCGGAGTTCCGGCCCCGCGGCTGCTCGCGGCACCTGAAGCCACGGCCCGGGGTGTGCTGATGCTCAGTGCCCTGCCCGGCGCCTCCCTTTTCCGGCTGCTGGTGGAGGACGGAGCCGCCGGAGTAGCACCCGAGCAGTTTCTCGAGCTGCTGGATACCCTCCCCGTGCAGGCTGCAGAGCTGCCCCGGCGACGGTCCTGGGCCGAAGGTGCCCACGGTTACGCAGCGGCAGCCGCGGCGGTGCTGCCTGATGAAGCGGTCCGTATCCGTGCACTGGCAGCCGGGGTGCAGGAGGCACTCGAATCCACGCCGGCCGGACCCGTGGTGCCCGTGCACGGCGACTTCCACGAGGGCAACCTGCTGATGACGGGCACCAGGGTCAGCGGCCTGCTCGACGTCGATGCCCTCGGTCCCGGACACCGGGTGGATGATCTGGCGTGCCTGATCGGCCACCTGGCGGTGCTGGCTGCTGCCAACCCCTCACGGCCCCACTTGGACCATGCCCTGCAGGAGTACCGCCGGGTGTTCGAAACCGCAGTTGACCCGGCGGCGCTGAATGCCAGGGCTGCCGGCGTGGTGCTCTCGCTCGTTGCCGGGGCGCGCGGCGGTCACCGCGGTGCACGCGTCCACAGCGCCAGGCTACGGTTGGGAACCGCTCAGCGCCTGCTCCGCGCCGCCTCGGAGTAGCCTGATCCCGCCGTCACTCGACGGTCGGGACCAGCTTTTCCAACAGCGGCTCGGTGCGATAAGGAATATGTTCGTGGAGGGCCAGGACGGTCTCGGTACGGATGACGCCCTTGAGCCGCAGAACCGAACGCAGGGCCTGCTGCAGTTGCTGGGTGTCCGTGGCCGTGACCCGGCACCAGACGTCCCCCCGGCCCGAGATTTCGTGTACCTCCAGCACCTGGGGGAGGGTGCGCAGCCCCGAGATCACGCCGTCGAGCTCCCGGTGGGTTACCTCGATGGTGACGAAGGCCTGCACATCGTAGCCCAGCTGCGCCAGATCGACTTCGCGTCCGGCAGTGCGGATAACACCGGCGCGGAGCAGGTGCCGCACGTGGCTCTGGGCGGTGTTGCGGGCCACGCCCAGCCGCTCGCTCAGGTCGCTGATCTGGGCCCGGGGATCCCTTACCAGTTCCAGCAGCAGGCGGCGGTCCAGTGCGTCCAGATTGGCCATTTAGCGCATCTCCTGTCAGTGGGGAGCGAGCATATTGAGCGGATTGGTCAAAAGAACACTCTAATGTGTTCTCCGTGCAGTGCGACACCCCATCCTGTAGGAGCATTAGCTACAAATAGGATGGAAGTACCAGTTGACAGTGCTCAGTGAGCTGCGTATGCAGCCCGCCGCCCGGACCACGCGGAAGGAATGGGACGCCGCCATACGTCCCCGGCTCATCCTTACGCTCGCCGTGATGTCCACCCTGCTTATTGGCGCCAATCTGGCCACCCCGCTGTATCCGCTGCTGGGTGCTTCGCTGGGTCTGTCCTATTTTGGCGTCACGCTGGCATTCGCCTCGTACGTGCTGGTGTTGGTGGCTGGCCTGCTGCTGGTGGGGCACTGGTCGGATTACATCGGCCGCCGCGCCGCCCTCGTGGTCGCCGGTGTGGTGTCCCTGGCCGGCGGGCTGATCTTCGGCACCGCCACCGACGTCGGGGCGCTCATGATAGGCCGTGCGCTGCAAGGTGCTTCCGTGGCACTGGCCACCGGCGCGAGCTCGGCCGCGCTGCGCGAGCTGCTGCCGCACCGGCCCGAATGGGCCACCCGCTTCACCCTGCTGGTCTCGGCCGGTGGTGTGGCTGCCGGTCCGGTGATTGGCGGACTGCTTTCGCTGCTCCCGGCACCCACTCTGACGCCGTTCCTGATCCACTCCGCGGTGCTGGCGGGTCTGCTGGTGCCGCTGTGCCTGCTCAAGGCCCGCCCGGCCATCTCCCTGGCGGAGGGAAGGCCGCTGGCCATGCTGCGGCCGCGCAAGCCCGCTGTCTCCCACCGTGCCCGCACCCAGTTCTGGGTGGCTTCTGCCACCGGGTTCCTCAGTTTTGCCGCTTTCGGTTTCTGCCTGTCGCTGGCGCCCTCGTATTTTTCGGACATTGCCGGCACCACCTGGCGGCCGGCCATCGGCCTGCTGGCGGCCCTCGCCCTTGGTGCCTCTGCGGTCAGCCAGCTGACCGGCATCCGGGGCCGTTACACCGCGCCGGCCGGCCTGGCCCTGATGGGCACCGGAATCGCCCTCATCCCGGTGGCAGGCGCCACGGGCAGCCTGGCTCTGCTGGTCGCAGCCTGCCTGCTGGCCGGGTTCGGCCAGGGCATGGCTTTCCGGGTGGTCTTCAACGAGGTGGCCGCGGCAGTGGAAGCCTCCGAGCATGCCCGGATCATCAGCACCGTTTACGTCATCACGTATCTGGGCAGCGCCCTGCCCGTGCTGGGGCTGGGCGCCGCGGGTGCCCTCTGGGGATTGGGGCCGTCCGTGGCCTGGTTCTCCGGCCTCATCACTGCAGCCTGCCTGTTCCTGGCCGTCCTCAGCCTGGTCCGGGCCCGGCGCCGCAGCATCTCCGCCTAGGGCTGAGTGCCGGTACGCCGGCCCGCTGCGGGAAGTAGGCTGGACGGATGCATGCATTTTCCACCCCCGCACCGGAGGGCCCAGGGTCAGAGGGAACAGGACCACAGGGAACAGGACCGGAGGGAACCGTCGAGGCAGGTCCCGGATCCGACGCCATCGGTTTGGACATCGGCGGTACCAAAACCCACGGCATCCGTCTGCGGAACGGTGCCGTCATCGCTGAAGCGGTCGCCGGCAGCGCCAACGTCCAGAACGTGTCGGTGCAAGCGGCCCGGGCCTCGCTGGCGGACGTCTTCACCCGGCTCGGCACCCGCGGGGTAACCCGCGTGATTGCCGGCTCGGGCGGAGTGGACACGGAACAGGACGCCGCTGCCCTGCGCGCGCTGATCTCCGCGCACGTGCCCGACGCCGCCGTCGACGTCGTCCACGACACGCGGCTGATCCTCGCCGCCGGATCGGCCTCGGAGGGCATCGCCGTCATTGCCGGCACCGGGTCGGTGGCCTGGGGAACCAATGCGGCCGGACGCCAGGCCCGCTCCGGCGGCTGGGGCTACCTGCTGGGAGATGAAGGCAGCGGGTACTGGATAGGACGCGAAGCCGTCCGGCACTCCCTGCGCCTGAACAATCTGGGCCGGGAACCGGATGCCCTGAGCACCGCCCTGCTGCAGGCTGTGGACCTGAGTAACCCCACTGAACTGATCGGGCTGTTCCACGGCGGCACCGACCGCCGGTACTGGGCAGGCAAGGCGGGACTGGTGTTCGAGGCGGCCAGGGCCGGCAGCCCCGCAGCCACTGACATAGTGCACACGGCAGCGGAGCATCTGGCCGGGCTGACCACCGACGTGGCCCGGCTCCTGAAAATCTCCGGACCGGTGGTGGTCGGCGGCGGGCTGGGCATGCACCAGCCCCTGTTCCAGGAGCTGCTGCGGACCCGGCTGAACGCAGCGGGACTGGCAGATGTCCGGTACCTGAACCAGGACCCGGTCCTCGGTACGGCGTATCTTCTCGGCACGGAGCGGGCCGGACATGGCAGCTGACTTCGATGTCCGGGTGGGCGCATACGCAGTGATTATCCGCGACGGTGAACTACTCCTGGCGCACTGGAACCAGTTCGGCAATTCACGCTGGACGCTTCCGGGCGGCGGGCTCGAACTCGGCGAGGACGCGCCCGCCGCGGCTGTCCGCGAAGTCCGGGAGGAAACCGGCTTCGAGGTCCGTCTTGGCGCCCTGCTGGGGGTGGACAGCCATTTCATTCCGCCCGGGCGCCGGATGCGCGGGGAACCCCGGCTGCTGCACGGCCTGCGCATCATTTACGCCGCGGAAATTACCGGCGGAGCACTGCGCCACGAAACGGGCGGCAGCACCGATCAGGCCGCCTGGTTTCCGCTGGAGGAGGTCGCCTCCCTGGACCGGACCGAGCTGGTGGATGCCGGACTTCGCCTGTTCGGGAGCCCCGGCGCACACAGCGGTCCCGGCACCAGAGCAGGTTAGCCGCCGGCACCTGTTTCACCCCGCGGAACGCAGCACACGTATCCATTACCGAGACGCATCCTGCTGGACTAGCGCGGCAGCCGTGAAATACCGTGATCCTTCACGGCACGTCGCGACCTGCCAGTGCACCGGCATCCCTCACGGAAGGCACGCAGCATGACCCCGCCGCCAGACCCTGCATTCAACCACGAAGCCCCCGCCACCGGCAGGCCCGCCACCGCGGTCCGCCCCGGGCAGGAGGCAGCGACACCCATGATCCGATTCCGGTCCGTCACCAAAACCTACGGCGACGCCGCCCCGGCGGTGAAGGACCTGAACCTGGACATTGAGCGCGGGTCAGTGACCGTTTTCGTTGGCCCGTCCGGCTGCGGCAAAACGACGTCGCTGCGCATGATCAACCGGATGGTCGAGCCCAGCTCCGGCTCCATCGAGGTGGACGGCCGGGACATCGCCCAGGGCCCCGCTGCGCAGCTCCGGCGGTCCATGGGCTACGTGATGCAGTCCTCCGGCCTGCTGCCGCACCGGACGGTGCTGGACAACGTGGCCACCGTGCCGCGGCTGAACGGCACCTCCCGGCGCGAGGCGAGGCTCCGGGCCGCGGAACTGCTCGACGTCGTCGGGCTGGCCTCCACGCTGGGCAACCGGTACCCCGCACAGCTCTCCGGCGGCCAGCAGCAGCGGGTGGGCGTGGCCAGGGCGCTGGCCGCGGACCCGCCGGTGCTGCTAATGGATGAGCCCTTCAGCGCCGTGGACCCGGTGGTGCGGCACGAACTCCAGCAGGAACTGCTGCGGCTGCAGCAGGACCTGTCCAAAACCATAGTGTTTGTCACCCACGACATTGACGAGGCCACCATCCTGGGGGACAAGGTGGCCGTTTTCGCCACCGGCGGGCGCCTGGCCCAGTACGCGGCCCCCGAAGAGATCCTGCGCGCTCCGGTGGATGACTTTGTCGCCGGATTCGTGGGACGGGACCGCGGCTTCCGGCATTTGTCCTTCCAGGACGGCGGCAGCGTGCCCGTCCATCCCGTGCAGCTGCTCCGCGCCGATCAGCTGGCCGATCCCGCCGTGAACGTCACCGACGGCTGGGCGTTGTGTGTGGACGCCGACGGCGCCCCGCTGGGCTGGGTGCCCGCCACGGCCCGCCGCTCGATCACCGGCACCGGGTCGCTGATCCCGGGCGGATCGTTGTATCCGGAAGGCGAGAGCCTGCGCCGGGCACTGGACGCTGCCCTGTCCTCGCCGTCGGGGCTGGGCGTGGCCGTGGACGCCGGTGGCCGGGTCACCGGCGTCGTCCGCCCTGCCGAAATCCTGGCGCTGATCGAAGCAGCCCGGGTGCAGCGGAGCGGAGCCTGAAATGGAGTGGTTCCTTTCCCATATCGATGACGTGCTGCGGCTGAGCGGACTGCACCTGTACCAGTCGGTGGTGCCGCTGGTGATCGGCGTGCTGATTGCCGTGCCCGCGGCGCAGCTGGTGCGCGGGCGCCGGAAGATCCGCACCTTCGTGCTGTCCACCGGCTCCCTGCTCTACACCATCCCCTCACTGGCGCTGTTCGTTACCCTGCCCGCGATCCTGGGCACGCGCATCCTGGACCTGGCCAACATCATTGTTGCCCTTACCATTTACGCCGTTGCCCTGATGCTGCGCGTGGCGGTGGATGCCTTCGATTCAGTGGACGACGGCGTCCGGCAGGCTGCGGTGGCCATGGGGTACCGCCCGTTCCGCCGCTTCCTCACCGTTGACCTGCCCCTGTCGGTGCCGGTCCTCATCGCCGGGCTGCGCGTTGTCTCGGTCAGCAACATTTCCATGGTGAGTGTGGGCGCCCTGATCGGGGTCCAGAACCTGGGCTTCTTCTTCAGCGACGGCCTCCGGCGGAACTTCGTCACCGAGATTGTGGTGGGCATCCTCGCGACCCTCGTCCTCGCCTTCCTGATGGACCTGATCCTGGTGCTGCTTCAGCGCTTCCTGACACCGTGGATGCGTGCTGCCGGCGGCACGGGCAGACGACGGAAGCGAAGCGGACGCCCGGACGGGAGCGGGAGCGCCGCACCGGCGTCGTCGTCCCGGCCCGCCTCGCTCGCCGCAGCCCCTGATGCCGCACTGAAGGGGGCCTGACCATGTCCGTGAATCCGTCCCTGCGACTGCCCCTCACCGACTACACCAGCACCAACGCCCTTGGTCAGGGCTGGGAGTGGCTGACCGACCCTGCCAACTGGAGCGGTGCCGCCGGAATCCCGGTACGGACCCTGGAACACCTGCAGTACACGGGCCTGGCCCTGCTGATAGCCGCGGCCATCGCCATCCCGGTGGGCCTGCTGATAGGGCATACCGGCCGCGGCCAGGTGACCGTGGTGGCGCTCTCAGGCCTGCTGCGGGCCCTGCCAACGCTGGGCATGCTTACCCTGTTTGTGCTCCTGGCGGGCCTGGGCCTGATGCCGCCCATCTGGGCACTGGTGCTGCTGGCGGTTCCACCGCTGCTCGCCGGCGCCTACGCCGGAGTGGCCGCCGTGGACCGCAGTGTGGTGGATGCCGCCCGCAGCCTGGGGATGACCGAAGCCCGGATCCTGTTCACGGTGGAGCTGCCCAACGGCATGCGGGTGCTGCTGGGCGGGCTGCGCGGCGCGACCCTGCAGGTGGTTGCCACTGCAGCGGTGGTGGCCACCATCAACCTTGGCGGGCTGGGCCGCTACCTGATCGACGGACTGGCTGTGGGCGACTACGGCCGGGTGTTCGGCGGGGCGGTCATCATTGCCCTGCTGGCCCTGGCAGTGGACGCCGTTATTGCCCTGGCCTCGCACTTTTTAATCCCCAAAGGACTCGGGCGCCGGCAGGCGTCCGGCACATCGACCGGCAGCGGAGTTCCCGCGGCCGGCGCACAAGGAGGAAAACCATGATGCAGCACGCGAGCCGGAATCCCCGGCGGAAGGCCCTGGCGGTCCTCGCCGGCGGGATGGCACTGGCCCTGGCCGGCTGCAGCGGAGGAGGCGATCCGCTGGAGAATGAAAGCGCTCCGGCCGCCTCCGGCAGCAGCAGCGAGCAGACGCTGGTGGTGGGGTCCGCGGACTTCCCGGAAAGCAGCACCATTGCCGAGATCTATGCCGGCGCCCTGAACGCTGCCGGTGTTCCGGCGGAGACGCGGCTCGGGATCGGGTCCCGGGAAGTGTACATCCCGGCCTTGGAAGACGGCTCGATTGACCTGATCCCCGAATACACCGGCGCACTGCTGGTGGAGGTGGACCCGGAAACCGCTCTGGTGGATCCCGGCGAAATTGTCGATGCACTGGGGGAGAAGCTGCCGGAAAACCTGGTGGTTCTTGAACCGTCGGATGCCCAGGACAAGGACGCCATGGTGGTCACTGCGGCCACTGCCGAAAAGTACCAGCTGGAGACCGTGGAGGACCTGGCCGAGGTGTGCGGGGAACTTACCCTCGGCGCACCGGCCGAGTTCGCCGAGCGTACCCAGGGCCTGGCCGGGCTGAAGGAGAAGTATGGCTGCGAGTTCAAGGAATTTACTGCCATCGGTGACAGCGGGGGACCGCTGACGGTCGATGCCCTGATCAACGACGACGTGCAGGTGGCCGATATCTACACCACCAGCCCCGCCATCGAGGAAAACGGCCTGGTGGTCCTGGAGGACCCGAAGCAGAACTGGCCTGCCCAGCAGGTCATTCCGCTGATTGCCGATGACCGGGTCAGCGAGGAAGCACGCGAGGTCCTGAACAGTGTTTCAGCCCAGCTGACCACTGAGGACCTGATTGCCCTGAACCAGGCCGTCAGCGGCGACCAGAAGCTGGATCCGAGCGAAGCAGCGCAGGACTGGCTGGAGGAAAAGGGCCTCGCCTGAGCCCCGGCCGGTTCCCCGGTGCGCATCCGGCACCCCCGCAGTGACACATACGCTGCGGGGGTGCTGCGCTATGGCATCCTAAAGAAATGGCAGAATTCAAGCAGTCGCACAAACTCCATAACGTCCTCTATGACATTCGCGGACCGCTGCTGGAACACGCGCAGCGCATGGAGGCGGCCGGCCACCGCATCCTGAAACTGAACATCGGCAACCCCGCCCCGTTCGGCTTTGAGGCACCCGAGGCCATTCTGGTGGACATGATGCGCCACCTGCCCAAGGCCCAGGGGTACAGCGATTCCCGCGGCATCTTCTCCGCCCGCACTGCCGTGGTGCAGTACTACCAGGGCCGGGGTATCAACAACATCGACGTCGATGACGTGTACCTGGGCAACGGGGTCAGCGAACTCATTACGCTGTCCCTGCAGGCGCTGCTGAACAACGGCGACGAGATCCTCGTGCCCGCCCCCGACTACCCGCTCTGGACGGCGTCGGTCTCCCTGGCCGGCGGTACAGCCGTGCACTACATGTGCGATGAATCGGAGCACTGGTGGCCCGATGTGGATGACATCGCAGCGAAGATCACCGACCGGACCAAGGGCATTGTGCTGATCAACCCGAACAACCCCACGGGTGCGGTCTACCCCGAACACGTGGTGAAGTCGATCGTTGAACTGGCACGCAAGCATGGCCTGATCATCTTCTCGGATGAAATCTACGAAAAGATCGTCTACGACGACGCCGTGCACATCAACTCCGCCTCGCTCACGGGGGATGACGTCCTCTGCCTGACCTTCAGCGGCCTGTCCAAGGCGTACCGGATTGCCGGCTACCGCAGCGGCTGGATGGCCATCTCCGGCCCCAAGCAGGATGCCGCGGACTACATCGAGGGCATCAACCTGCTGGCGAACATGCGGCTGTGCGCCAACGTTCCCGCCCAGCACGCCATCCAGACCGCCCTCGGCGGCTACCAGAGCATCAATGACCTGATCCTGCCCGGCGGCCGGCTGCGCGCCCAGCGGGACAAGGCCTACCAGATGCTCAACGACATTCCCGGGGTCAGCTGCGAACTGGCCCAGGGTGCCCTGTACCTGTTCCCGCGGCTCGATCCGGATGTTTACCCCATCAAGGATGACGAGCAGTTTGCCCTGGACCTGCTCAAGCAGCAGAAAATCCTGATTTCCGTGGGCACGGCCTTCAACTGGGTACGGCCGGACCATTTCCGCATGGTGTTCCTGCCCAGCGTGGAGGACATCGAGGATGCCATGACGCGCTTGGGCGAGTTCCTCGCCGGGTACCGGAAGTAGCTGGTTTCCGGTCGTGACGACGGGCTGCCGGCGTTATTCGCCGGCAGCCCGTTCCCGGGCGGCGTCCAGGCGCTCCCGGGCGCCCTGAAGCCATGACTCGCAGCGGCTGGCCAGGTGCTCGCCGCGCTCCCACAGGGCCAGTGACTCCTCCAGGCTGGCGCCGCCGGTTTCGAGCCGTCCCACCACTGCCATCAGTTCGTCGCGGGCCTGCTCGTAGCTCATGGCCTCGATGTCTGCCGGTACTGCCGGTGTTTCACTCATGTCTTGTCCTCAATGCTTGCTGGCGTGCTGTGTCTTGGTGTGAATGGTGTTCGTGGCGGCCCGGACGGGTCCACGGGAGAGTCCGGTCAGCGCGTGCCTTCGGTGGCGGTGAGCTCACCGACTGCCACGCGGATCCTTAGCGGGGCTTCTGCGGGCACCGTGCCTGCGTCGCGTACTACTGAACCGTCCTTCAGCTGCACCACGGCGTAACCGCGGTCCAAGGTGTTCTGCGGCGAAAGCGCGCGAACCTGGGCTCGCAGGTGCCCGATGCGGTCCGTGTCCCGCCGTACTTCGGCGGTCACAGCAGAGAGGGCCCTGCCGCGCAGCCGGGAGATCTCCTCTTCCCGGTACTCGACCATGGAAAGCGGTGCGGCCAGCACCGGCCGGGACCGGATATGGTTCAGCCGGTCCGTTTCCCGGGCAAGCAGCGTCTGAATCACGCGGCGCAGCTGGGCCCGGGACTGCCGGACCCGGGTCAGTTCCTCGCCCACGTCAGGGACAATTCGTTTGGCGGCATCCGTGGGGGTCGAGGCACGCAGGTCGGCGACGTCGTCGAGCAGCGGACGGTCCGCCTCGTGGCCGATGGCACTGACCACAGGGGTGAGCGCGGCGGATACCGCGCGGACCAGGTCCTCGTGGCTGAACGGCAGCAGATCCTCCAGCGATCCGCCGCCGCGCGCGATCACGATGACGTCCACCTCGGGCATGGCATCCAGCTCGGCCAGAGCCCGGCTCACCTCTGCGACGGCGTTGACGCCCTGGACCGCTACCTCGCGTACCTCGAAGGCGACAGCTGGCCAGCGCAGGGCGGCGTTGCGCATCACGTCCTTCATGGCATCGGAGTTGCGGCCGGTGATCAGGCCGATCCGGCCCGGCAGCAGCGGCAGGGGAAGCTTGCGGTCTTCCCGGAACAGGCCTTCGGCGGCCAGTGCCTGCCGCAGCCGTTCGATCCGGGCCAGCAGATCCCCCAGCCCCACGGGCCGGATGTCCCGGGTCTGCATGGACAGCCGCCCGGTTTTCACCCAGAAGTCGGGTTTGACCAGGGCCACCACCCGGGCACCCCGCTCCAAGGGAAGCTCGAGCCTGTTCATCACTGCGCTCCATGCCGTCAGCGACAGCGAAACTTCGGCGTCGACGTCGCGCAGGGTGATGTAGGAGGCGTTGGCACGCCGGTTCAGCTCGATGACCTGGCCTTCCACCCAGGTGGCCGGAGCACGGTCAATGTAGCTCTTCAGGTTCTTGGAGAGCAGTGCCAGCGGCCACGGATTCTCCGGTGAGGTCTGCGCGGCCGTTGCGGGCAGTGTGGTCTTCTCCGGGGTATTCTCGGGACTCAACGGCCCGCTGTCGTCTTGCATCTGGAGGCTCCCGCGGTGGATTGGATGTGGCACTGGAACCGGAGTGGAAACCGGTACAGCTTAATGTGTATCAGGTGCGTCCCCCTGTCCTGCTCCAACCGGACCCCGACGCGGGCCGAAACAGCCGGCATGCCGCCGGACCGCAACAGACAAGGAACCCCCTATGCGCACCCTCGCCTCGGCGATCCTGGGCCTGCTGGCCGTGCTGCTCACAACCGCTGCCTTCTGCGGAGCCTGGCTTAACACCAACGTCGTGGCCGAAAGCGGGTTTGTCGCCCTGGGAGCGCCGCTGGCCGAGGATGAGGCGTTCCAGCGCGAGCTTGCCTCCTCTCTGGCCACGGAGGCTGCCGCCTCTGCCGATGTGCCGGAACCGCTGGCGGACCTGGTGACACCGGTAATCACGTCCGCGGTGGAAAATGTCCAGGCATTGCGGGACTATCCGGAAGCCTGGAGTGAGTCGCTGCGCCGCTCGCACGTACTTACGTTCTCTGCCGAAAACGGCGGAGAGCCGTCCGGAAACCTGACCCTGGACGTTGCGCCCCTTGTCGGGCTGGTCACGGAAACGGTGGGAAGCGAGCTGAACGTGGATGTTCCCGCCCCGGAGCAGGTGCCGGTGCAGATTGGCGGAGCGGGGCATCCTGACCTGCTGCGCAACGTGGAACGTGCAGGGGAGGCCTGGCCGGTACTGGCTCTGGCCGCCGCCGCGGCAGCGATCCTGGCCCTGCTGACGGCGCGGAGGCGGTCCACAACCTTCGCCCTGATGGGCCTGGGCGCGGCGCTCGCAGGTGCCGTGCTGTGGTTTGGAGCAGAACGGATCCCGGAACAGGTGTCAGCCCAGCAGTTCAGCAGCCCGGTGGCATCGGCTTTCGCCAATGCGTTCGCCGGACAGGCAGCCGCAAGCCTGTCAGCGTGGACGGTGGCCCTGATGCTGGCCGGGGCGGCGGTGTTCGTGGTGGGGCTGCTGCTCCGGGGACTGAGTGCTGCCCGTCGGTAGCTCTGCTGTGAGCGTACCCACCCCGCTGTGGCCCGGCGAGGCAGGGCATACCCGATAGCATGGGTGCATGACCAGCACAGTTGTCTCCGTGCCTATGCCCACCGTGCCCCGGCGGCGCCGCACCCCCGAGGACGTGGCTTCCGCTGCTCCGGTGTACGGGCCCCGGCGTGTCCTGCTGGCGGCGCCACGGGGCTACTGCGCCGGAGTGGACCGCGCAGTGATCGCCGTCGAGAAGGCGCTGGAGGCCTACGGCCCGCCCATCTACGTGCGTAAGCAGATTGTCCACAACCTGCATGTGGTCCACACCCTGGAGGAACAGGGCGCCATCTTTGTGGATGAGACCGACGAGGTGCCGGAAGGCGCCCGGCTGATCTTCTCCGCCCACGGTGTCTCACCCGCCGTCGTGCAGTCCGCCAAGGACCGGAACCTGCAGACCATCGATGCCACGTGCCCGCTGGTCACCAAGGTGCACCGCGAAGCAGTGCGCTTTGCCCGCGACGATTTCGACATCCTGCTCATCGGACACGAAGGGCACGAAGAGGTCGAGGGCACCTACGGCGAAGCTCCCGAGCACATGCAGATTGTGAACGGGCCCGAAGACGTGGACAAGGTCACCGTCCGGGATCCGGAGAAGGTCATCTGGCTGTCCCAGACCACCCTGAGCGTGGACGAAGCCATGCACACCGTGAACCTGCTCCGGGAACGTTTCCCCACCCTGCAGGATCCGCCCAGCGATGACATCTGCTATGCCACGTCCAACCGCCAGGCCGCCATCAAGAAGATTGCCCCGGAAGCGGACCTGGTGCTGGTGGTGGGGTCGGCGAACTCCTCCAACTCCGTCCGGCTCGTGGAAGTGGCGCTTGAATACGGCGCCAAGGCCTCCTATCGCGTGGACTTCGCCAACGAGGTGGATGAAAGCTGGTTCGAGGGTGTGGCGACGGTGGGCGTCACGTCCGGTGCCTCCGTGCCGGAGAACCTGGTCCAGGATGTGCTGAACCTGCTCGCCGAGTACGGCTACGGCGACGTCGAAGAGGTAGTAACGGCCGAAGAGGACATTATCTTCTCGCTGCCCAAGGAAATCCGGGCCACCCTGAAGGCCATGGGGGATTCCTCCCGCGGGCTTGGCGGCCGCCGCCGTGCCGACGAGTCCTAGCGCCCGGTATCATTTACTAACGTGGCTCTTACTATTGGCATCGTCGGCCTGCCCAACGTCGGCAAATCAACCCTGTTCAATGCGCTGACCCGCAACAACGTGCTGGCGGCGAACTATCCGTTCGCCACCATCGAACCGAATGTCGGCGTCGTCTCGCTTCCGGATCCGCGGCTGGCGAAGCTGGCCGAGATCTTCGGTTCGGCGCGCATCCTCCCGGCAACCGTGTCCTTTGTGGACATTGCCGGCATTGTGAAGGGTGCCTCCGAAGGTGAGGGACTGGGCAACCAGTTCCTGGCCAACATCCGCGAGGCCGAGGCCATTGCCCAGGTCATCCGTGTGTTCGATGACCCCGATGTCATCCACGTGGACGGCAAGGTGGATCCGCGCTCCGACATGGAGACCATCAACACCGAACTGATCCTGGCCGACCTGCAGACGCTGGAAAAGGCGATCCCGCGGGTGGAAAAGGAAGTCAAGATCAAGAAGCGCGAGGCGGCGCAGCTGACCGCCATGCAGGCTGCGCAGGCCGTGCTGGAACGCGGCGACACCATCTTCTCCTCGGTGGAGAAGGACAAGCTGGAGATGGAGCACCTTCGCGAGCTGAGCCTGCTCACCGCCAAGCCGTTCATCTACGTGTTCAACGTGGACGACGCCGTGCTGGGCAACCCGGAGCGCCAGGCCGAACTGCGCGAACTCGTTGCCCCGGCGGACGCCATCTTCCTCGACGCCAAGCTCGAAGCCGACCTGGTGGAGCTGGATGAGGAAGAAGCCCGGGAAATGCTGGAGATGAGTGGTCAGGAAGAGTCCGGCCTGGACAAGCTGGCCCGCGTCGGCTTCCACACCCTGGGCTTGCAGACCTACCTGACGGCCGGTCCCAAGGAAACCCGTGCATGGACCATCCGCAAGGGCGACACCGCACCGCAGGCGGCCGGCGTGATCCACTCCGACTTCCAGCGCGGCTTCATCAAGGCTGAAGTAGTGTCCTTCGATGACCTGGTGGAGGCCGGTTCCATGGCCGAAGCCAAGTCCCGCGGCAAGGTCCGCATCGAAGGCAAGGAATACGTTATGGCCGACGGCGACGTGGTGGAGTTTAGGTTCAATGTTTAGTTCCTGATTATGGGACTCGGAGGGGGCTGTTGAGAACACATGTTCTCAACGACCCCTTCTCGCTTGTCCCTTGGTAGCTTGAACCGATGAAGCAAACGATGGCCGAGTTGTCCTCGAAGGACGACGACTAGTTTCAGCCAGGACACGGTGCTGGCATCTACCCTGCGAACTCAAAGTCGATGGTGATCTCGGGATCGACGGTTGCGATGATCCCGGAGTGGAACACCTTGGTCTGCTCTTTCAACGCTGCTTCATTTTCGCCGATGTACTTCTGCTTGTTATCGTCGCCGAGAATGTTGTTGATCATGCGAAGTTGAACGGCTGGCGGTGCCAGCCAGCTAAGCGCGTTGTTGCTCTCGAGGGTGTCCTCGAACACAGGAGGGTCAAAGCCGATGCCGATGATTCAGGAATAGTTGGCTCGGGTGTCGGGGTATCCTAATTATAGTCAGGATCCACAAGCAGCATGGGATTTGGGTAGTCAATATGGCGTATAAGGAAAGATATCTGAAAGCAGTAGAGCATCGGCGGTCTGGTCTTTTCGGATTATCTCATAATTGGGAGTATGCGCTTATTGACGATCAAGGCCGAGAGATACAGCTGGATACAGTCGAATTACTTAAAGCGCTCGTTCCTGATAAAGACCGCTCACGAACCGATGCCTATATGTGCCTCGATAAGGCCAAGGAACTCTTTTTCCAGAATCGTTCGGACTGGGTAGGCTATCCTTCAGGGGCTGTGAGTTTGTTGAAGGGCAATGAACGTACCGTCTTCTGACCTAAAGCAACGTCAGTCCCGCGCCAGTATCGAGCTGGTACCGGAACAGTGGGGGTGCTCACAAACGAGCTTTCTCGAAATGCGCTAGCGTGACCGGCATGGACCGTAGAAACCTGGATATCTCCGATGCCGCAACGCTTATGACTTTGCTGCATCGCGGGAAGCGCCCCTCGACGCTCCGGACGCTGCTGCCGGGGTGGGACATGTTGCAGGCCGACGTCCCTTCGCGGGAACGGATGGAGACGGCAATGTCGATCCTGGTCGGTTCCGGTCTGGCTGAAGTGGACTCGTCGTGGGGGATGCTGCTCACGGTGGAGGGGGGACGGATCAGGCGGTCCATCAAGGGGGCTCAGGGAATGCGGATGATTCCGGGTGCTATCGGCAAAATCCTGGCAGGACGACGGCTGGACCGTGCTCCGTTGGCCCTGCCCCAGGCGGTCTTTGATGCGGCGCGCGAGGACTATTTCGACGCCGCCCGACGCAGGGCAGAGCGTGCACAAAAGCGCCGGTCACGGCACCGCTGGTGGTGGCCGGGCCTCAGCGCACCCTGACGTTCACATTGACGGGCTTGCGTAGGGCCGCACGAGTCTGTGCACCTTCGTGTCGCACGGTCCCGATCATCGCGCCCTGCATCGCTGCGTTGACCACGGTGCCGAGAGCCATGAGCTTACGCGTCTGTTGTGCTTCCGCGAGTTGCCAGGCCTGCAGGTTTTCCATCCGCTGACGGTACCGTTCAGTCTCGTAGAGGTTGATCGCATCGTGAATGGTGCTGGCCCGGTGATTGCGCACCAGTTGGAGGCAGAAGGCGACTGCTTCGTCATAAAGATAGGCCTGAGGGAAACGGTTGCCGATGTCCGAGGCAAAGTCACGGCTGGCCTGGGTGAGCTGGGCATCCACTCGTTGCTCGTCAGCCGATACGGCCTGGTTGTGTGTCACTCGCTGCTGATTGATCTGTTCGGTCCGGGCGTGCAGCCGGGGAAGAACGAGCCTGTTGCGAACGAGCCAGAGGGCCGATGCCAAGGCGAGGGCAATCGGGCTTGCGAGAATGGCGACGCTGAGGGGCTGGATATTCGAGTAGAAGATTTGTCCTTTTGCATACGCATCAGCTTTCGCCCATGCCTGAATGATCGGCGTCCCGACTGCGGTAAGAAGGACCACGAGACCAACAGTCAACAGCACTAATGGCAGGATTCCCCACTTCGGATTGAGTGGCTCCAGCGGCTGGTAACGTTGCGCGATCGTCCTCTTCTCCTGTAAGCGTGTGTCAATGTATCGCAGCAGATTTTGGAGATGCGAAAGAAAGCCTTCGAGCTGGGCCCTGGCGTCACCGTTTTGGTGAGAGTTTTCCACGAGAATTCCTTTTCCAGCGCCGGCGTCAGCGCAGCTAATGTTCCGTTCAAGGGATCCCGTTCGGTTTCCGCTTGTCGATGTGTTCCTTCAGCCAGATTCGTCCACATACGTATATGTCGGTACAGGAAATGGAACAGTTCGCAGTTGCCGGTCGCCGTCACTGTATTGTGACCCGAATCAGGAAGCAGACCTTTGGCGCAGGGCAGGCCCTGGAATAACCGGAAGCCCTTGCACACGAGCGCCGGCGCCGCGAAGAATCAGTGTATGGGCCGGCTCACCTTCAGTATCAACGTCACCCTTGACGGTTGTATCGACCACCGGGCGGGCATTGTCGACGACGAGACACACGCGCACTTCACTGCCCTCCTGGACGAGGCCGGCGCCATGCTCTGGGGCCGCACCACGTACGAAATGATGGAGGACTATTGGCCGCTGGTTGCCAGTGGGAAGGTGGAAGCACCGCCGGCAATGCGGGACTGGGCCCTCACGCTGGAAAACAAACCCAAGTACGTGGTGTCCGCGACGCGCAGCGACTTCCCATGGAATAACAGCCACCACATCGAAGGGGATCTGCGGACAGCAATACAGGACCTCAAGGACAGGACCCCGGACGGTGTTCTTCTCGGCAGCGGCATGCTGGCGTCCGGTCTGGACCGGCTGGACCTGGTTGATGACTACAAGTTCCTCGTCCACCCCAGAATCACCGGCCACGGTCCCACCCTGTACGGGGGCCTCCTCAACAGCACCCGCAACCTCGAACTGATCTCCGCTGAACCGATGGGCAACGGTGCCATCTCGGTGCACTACCGGCGGGCTGGCTAACGGCAGGGAAGACCACCGGTAAATAGTGAAGGCCAGGCCCGACGGGCCTGGCCTTCACTTCACTATTTCGTGGGGCTACGCCGGGGTACCGGCTTCAGTCTGCGCAGTTTCACCGCGCGAACGCAGGTACGTGGCGATCGCCAGCCGGTTGACCGCGGACCGGCTTACGATGCCGATGGGACGGGAGTCAGCCCCGTTGACCACCGGAACCTTCTTGAGCCGCGCGTCGGACAGGGCAGCCACAGCGTCACTGAGCGAGGTGCCGGCGTCGAGAGTGACGACGTCGTGCGTTGCCAGCCGCATAACGTTCAGGTTCGCCAGATCGGACATGGCCTGTTCCAGATCGTCCTCAGCCCCGATGGCGTAGGAGTAGATCGACGTCGAGGACGGGTGGGTTGCCGAGAGATAGCGCAGGACGTCGCCGTCGGACAGGAAGCCTGCCAGCGTGCCGTCCGCGTTGAGGACCGGTGCTCCCGAAATACCGCGCTCAGCGAAGGTCCGGAGGGCGTCGAGGACGGACTGTTCCGAGGACAGGGCGTACACGTCGGACTTCATGACCGTATCCAGGGCGGAAGCCGGGCGCTGCACGCTTTCAGTGCTGCGGCGTGAGCGCACCGAACGGTAGGCCAGGAACGCGAGCAGGATGCCGAGAAGCGAGGTGGCGACCACGAAGGCGACGGCGCCGTGGAAGCCGGCCAGCAGCGAATCTGTGTCGCTGATCCCGGTAGCGGCTTTCGCCGCAATCACTGCGCCGTAGATACCGGTGGCGAGCGAGGTACCCACGCAGCCGGCGATCTGGAAGCTGGTGGAGACAATCGTGACGCCGTGCGGGCTGGTCTCACGGTCGAGGTTGGACAGCGCGAACGTCTGCGCAGGCCCGACGACGAATGCCGTAGCCAGCACTGCCGGAACGTAGAGGATGCCGAAGATCCAGACCGACGAGTGCCCGGTAGCAACGCCGACGAGCGTGACGAAGACCGCCATAACGAGGAACCCGAGCGGAATGGACCAGCGGCCGCCGTGCCGGTCGAACATGCGGCCGGCAATCGGTCCCATGCCTACGGTGAGGAGGATGCCGGGGGCGAGAGTGAGCGAGGCGCCCAGCGGCGGCATGTCGAGCGCGCCCTGGAGGAACAGCGGGATAACCACGTTCATGGCGAAGACGAAGACCAGGCCGAGCATCGTCATCAGTACACCGAGCACGAAGGGTGCGTTGGAGAACGGGCGCATGTCGATCAGCGGATTAGCGATGCGGCGCTGACGGAGGACGAACAGCCACATGGCGAGCAATCCAACGATGCCGGCGATACCTGCGTAAAGGGCAGATCCCTCGAAGGCGCTGGATACGCCGTAGAGGATCCCGACCAGTCCGGCAGCAACAAGAATGAACGAGAGAATGTCCAGAACCGGGCGGCCCAGCTCCGCGGCGTTCCGCAGAACGAAGGCACCGGCGAGGAGCACGGCGAGGGTGAGGCCGCCGAATACCCACATCAGCGTGGTCCAGGGAGCGACGGTCAGAATGGCGCCGGACAGGACGATGGCCAGCGACGGGCCGAGGGTGGTCATCGCCGCCATAATGCCCATGTTGAGCCCCAGCTTTTCGCGGGGCGACACGGCAAGTGTGATGTTCATGCCGATGGGGGTGAGCAGGCCGGTTCCGATGGCCTGCAGCAAGCGGGCAATCAGCAGCACTTCGAAGGTGGGCGCAAGGGCTCCCACCACCGATCCGACAACCATGATGGCGACGACGGCGACGAACAGCGGTCTGGTGGGGAAGCGGTGGTACAGAACGTTGGCGACGGGTACGAACACGGCTGCGACGAGCAGGTAACCCGTGGTCAGCCACTGAACGGTACTGATGTTGACGCCGAAGTCCTGCATGATAGGCGTGAAGGCTACGTTGAGGAACGTCTCGTTGAAGGTGGCGAGGAACGCAGCGGCCGCTGCGACCGCGATCATTCCACCTGCGCGTCCCTTGATATCGGGACGGGAAATTGAAGAGGGCGCCATAGAGTCTCCTGACAGTCGGCGGTGTGGAGGCGATCGACCGTGCCGTGTCAGAAGGTACTTTTTGCAGTGCCCCGCGTGTCGTGTCATCGATGCCGTGATGGCCATAGGCCGCATCAATCCTAGCAGGTCACCGGCCCGGGGCTCGGGCGTCGTGGGCCGTATGCGGCCCGTCAATGCCGGGGCGGGGCCGCAACTTATCGCGGGTTTATCCGGCGCTGCTCCAGAGAAGGTAGGCCTCGGCGAGCTCTCCCGGGACACCGGGAGCCGCGTCGCGGATGGCCGGCGCCTGCGGGCGGGTAATGGTGGCCACCGCCACAATGACCCCGGGGGCAGTGATGCTCGTCCGCACGGCATTGGTGCGCTTCAGAATCGTCAGCAGCTCTTCCAAGGCGTCGAGTGCGGGCTGTTGGATCTGCACGAGCGGCGATGCGCCTGCTGCGTCTGTTCCTGCACCGGCCTGCAGGACAAGACCATCGGTCAGGGCTCCGAGTTCCATCTCCATCAACCTGGCCAGCAAGCCCTTCCAGGCCTCCGCCGGGTCCTTTGCGGCAGCGGCGCGGGCCTCGGCAACGATCGCCAGGATCTCCCGGACCATATCCTCGATCACCGCCCGGATCAGGTCGTCCCGGGACGGGAAGTTCCGGTAGAGCGTCGCAATACCAACGCCGCTGGCAGCGGCCACTGCTTCCAAGGCAACGTCACCGCCTCGCGCGGCAAACACATGTCTCGCATGGCCGATGATCGCTTCTCTTCGCTGTGCAGCGTCGGCTCGCATCCATGCCTCCCTCAAGTTGACCCTCAGTCTAAACCGGAGGAATATCGTCCATGTAAGTGGAGGAAATACCTCCGGAAAGAAGAAGGAACCATGTCATCCCTCCCGCCGTCCTCCGGCTCGCATCGAAAGCACGCGGCCGTGTGGGCCGGCCTGACCCTCGGGCTCTCCGTCATTCTGCTGGCGCTGCTGATGCTGTTCATCTCACCCTCGCTCCACTCCGGGCCGCGGGATCTGGCCCTGGGCGTGGTGGGATCCCAGGACCGGGCAGCATCGGTCGCCGAGACGCTGGAGGACCAGTCACCGGGTGCCTTCACGGTGCAGTCCTACGGGAGCGCAGATGAGCTCCAGGAAGGAATCCGGGACCGGGAGATTGTCGGCGGGTTCGACTTCACGGATCCGGATATGACCGTCTATGTTGCCAGTGCCGGTTCCACGGCGGTGTCAGGAACGGTCAGCAACGTCGGGGCCACAATGGCGGGCGGCATGGGACAGACAGCGGAGATCGTAGACGTGGTTCCGCTTCCCCCGGGCGACCCCACCGGCGTGGGCATCGGAGGGCTGGCCTTTCCGCTGGTGTTCGGCGGCATTGTGCCGGCCGTGGCGTTCCGCTCAATGCTGTCCGGGCAGCGCTGGTGGATCTTTGCCGGGCTTACCGGTTTTTCCGTGGCGGGGGGATTTGTTGTCGCCGCGGTCCTCAAATATCTGTTCGGCAGCATCGAGGGACCGCTGGTTCCGGTCGCGGCAAGTGTGGCGCTGGGTATCGCCGCGCTGGCACTGCCGCTGGCCGGTCTCAACGAGTGTTTTGGCACAAAAGGTTTCACCATCGCGGCTATGTCCATGATGTTTGTTGGCAATCCCTTTGCCGGCATTGCCACCAGCGCCCAGTGGCTTCCGGGCGGGGTTGCAGTAATTGGCCAGCTCCTACCTCCCGGCGCTGCCGGTACGCTTGTGCGCTCCGTTGCCTACTTTGGCGGCGTCGGCGGCGGGGCCGCGGCCCTGACCCTGGGGATCTGGGTCCTCGCAGGCGCGGCACTGTGGTTCAGCGGACCGTCCATTAAGGCATTCCGGGCCCGCAAAGAGAAAGAGGCGGTACCCGCGGGGAATTGATGCGCAGGTCATAATTCCAAAAGCACCTAGGATGAACCCATGTTTGAATGGGTTTCCGGCGCGTGGTCCTACAGTTTCGCATTATTGCTAAGTGCGTCCGCCGGAGTGGTCGCTGAGAAATTCCTCAATATATCCGGCAGGCTGGTCCAGCCGCTCTGGTATAAAACCTTTGGCCGAATCCACCGGCAACGCCGGCTTCGCAGGGAAACCCGGCTCCTCGGTTCCGGAGAAACCTTTGCCGTGGGCGCGGCCAAACATGAGATCTACGTCAGGCAGTTTGCCGTGGACGGTTTCCGCCCGGAGCATCTGTTCTCCGCAACTCTGCCTGCACAGTCTGCCGGTGGACTTGTTGACAGGTTGCCAACGAGGCTGCAGCCAGGCGGAGCTGCGGATCTGGAACGGATGATCGAGGATAAACGCAGGGAGCTGGACGCCGCACCGGGAGCCTGGAACGCTGGGATGCTTGCGCTGCGCCGGTTGGAGGTCTCGCGGGTGGGTTCCCACGAGTTGCCTGCATTAAAACTCCACTACGCGAAAACCGATTATGCGTCCTTCCAGGTGATCTCCTCGGAATGGGAGAAGCGCTTCGCTGAAGGCCTGGCGGGTGGTGAAATCCTTGGTGAAGAATTACTGGACGTACTGCCGGGCCTGTCGCATTCCTTTGGCATTAACCTGACCATTGAAACGGCAGATGATCATCTGCTCCTCACCCGTCGGAGCGCGAAAACCTCCGGCGGCCGCAACCTGCGGCACATCTCGGTCAATGAAGGCATGGCGTTGATGGACCTGGACCCCAAAACCGGGCTTCCGGATCCCTACCGCACGGCATTGCGGGGAATCTCAGAGGAACTCGGAATCGATCTTGAGAATGAACCGGATATTCGTAACCGGATCACGTTCCACGGCCTTATCTGCGACGTCACCCGGTATGAATGGGCCCTGCTGGGTCACGTCAATCTGACCCAGACGGGGTGGACCAACGCGTCCTTCACCGCGGCCCGTCGGCTCGGCATGGGCCCGGATGACTGGGAATCGAACGGACTCGATTTCATCCCGATGACGAAGGCGGCCGTTGAAGAGGCGCTCCGGGATGACGCGGAGTGGGTAGGGCACGGCTATATGAACCTCGTGTTGTCCGCGATGCACCGTCTCCGCAGCGACCACCGGGCCATCCTCGCGGCGGTCCGCTCGGCCTTGGTCTGAAGTCACCGCCCGCCTGAGGTGCCCGGCCTCCTAGCTGCTGACTCCAAAGGCCTTCCCCACGGTGGAGTCATCGGTAAGGGTGTGCAGCATGAACGCAGCGAGGTCCCGGCGCGGGATCGACCCGCCGAGCTGGCCGGCGTCGGTGGTTTCCAGTGCCTTCCACTTACCGGCGGGTTCCTTGTCAGTCAGCCCGGTGGGCCGGATGATGGTCCAGGCCAGCCCCGAATCCTTCACCGCAGCTTCCTGCTCGTTGTGGTCCGCCAGAGCCTTCGCGAGCACCGCTTTCATTACCAGCCGCAACGGCGCGGGCAGCTGGGAACCCGAGTCCCCGGCACCCAGGGAAGACTGCACCAACAGCCGGTTCACGCCCTGTTCCTGCATGGCCGTGATGACAGTCCTGGTGACTTCGGCACGCTGACGGGAAACACCTTTGGCGCCGCCAACGGTGACGACGACGGCGTCCGCCCCGGACACGGCGCGCGCGGCAGCCGCAGGATCGGTGGCATTGCCGGTAAGCACGGTCACGCCGTCTGTGGCCGTCCCGCTTCGGGAGAGGACAGTCACCTCGTGGCCTGCTGTGCGGGCGAGGTCCGCCAACTGTGCGCCAGTGCCCTTTGACCCGCCGATAATCGTGATCTTCACTGAATCCTCTATTCCCGTTGTCGGGCGCGCGGTGCACCTGCGCTGCGATTTTACCGCGGGCCGGACCCCTCACCGGTGCGCACAACCCGCGCACGGTTCCGGGGTGCAGCCCGCACTCCACGGGGTGGGCATTGTGGTTGTGACACCGGTAAAACAGCGGACAAGTATCACACCAAACAGGCAAATGTGACATGTCATTGCATGTAATCCGCCGCCGGTATGCCAAATTGTTACCAGCCGCTTTGATGCGCTTTAATCCCATGTGGGGAGCGTCTTTCGTTGCCGGCCGATGGTGACAGATGCCCCTGTGTCAGGGCGGCACCCCTACTTTGTTACCGCCGCGAATCAACTTGGGCTTATGCTGTTGGCTTTGTGAGTCGGTTCACCATTTGGCGGAGCCGCAACACCGGCGTAACAACGCCGGAACCGAACAGAACTTAGGAGGCGGAATGCGCGTCACACGCACTTCCAAAATGCTGAGCGTAGCGGCTGTTGCCGCACTCGCGCTGAGCGCCTGCGGTGGAGGATCCGACGAATCGGCCGAAGGCTCCGGTGAAGGCGACAACACCGCAATCATTACTGCCAATGGCACCGAACCGCAGAACCCGCTGATGCCGGTCAACACCAACGAAGTTGGCGGCGGACGCATCATGGACCTTCTCTTCGAGGGCCTGGTCAGCTACGACGCTGACGGCAACACGGTCAACGAGCTGGCCGAGTCCATCGAGACCGAAGATTCCCAGACCTACACCATCAAGGTGAAGGCGGACCAGAAGTTCACCAACGGTGACCCGGTAACCGCCAAGTCCTTTGTGGATGCCTGGAACTTCGGTGCCGCTGCCAAGAACGCCCAGCTGAACTCGTACTTCTTCGAGAGCATCGAAGGCTATGACGAGGTCAGCGCTGAAGGTGCCACGGCAGACACCATGAGCGGCCTGACGGTTGTCGATGACAACACGTTCACCGTCAAGCTGAGCCAGCCGGAGTCTGACTTCCCGCAGCGCCTCGGCTACACGGCCTTCTTCCCGCTGCCTGCTGCAGCCCTCGAGGATCCGGCCGCCTTCGGCGAAAAGCCCGTCGGCAACGGTCCGTACATGCTCGACGGCGACGATGCCTGGCAGCACGAGGTCCAGATTGACCTCGTTGCAAACCCGGATTACACCGGAACCCGTGTCCCGCAGAACGGCGGAGTGACCTTCAAGTTCTACTCCTCCTTCGATGCTGCCTACGCAGACCTGCAGTCGGACAACCTGGACATCCTGGACACCATGCCGAACGCGGCACTGAAGACGTTCAAGACCGATCTGGGTGAGGGCCGCTACTCCGAGAAGGCTTACGCCGGTAACCAGACCATCACCATCCCGGGCTACCTGCCCGAGTTCTCCGGTGAGGCCGGCCAGCTGCGCCGCCAGGCCATCTCCATGGCCATCGACCGGGAAGAGATCACCTCGGTGGTCTTCTCCGGTTCCCGTGAACCGGCCAAGGAATTCACCGCTCCGGTGATCGAGGGCTACAGCGACAGCATCCCCGGTGAAGAGGTGCTGGAGTTCAACCCCGAGAAGGCCAAGGAGCTGTGGGAGCAGGCCGAGAAGATCGAGCCCTGGCCCGCTGACAAGCCCTTCACCATCGGCTACAACGCTGACGCCAACCACAAGGAGTGGGTGGACGCAGTAGCCAACGGACTGAAGAACAACCTCGGCATCAACGCCGAAGGCAAGCCCTACGCAACGTTCAAGGAACTGCGCGCAGACGCAACTGCCAAGACGCTCGCCGGCGCCATCCGCACCGGCTGGCAGGCAGACTACCCGTCGCTGAACAACTTCCTCGGCCCGCTGTACGGCACCGGGGCAGGCTCCAACGACGGTGACTACTCCAGCGAAGAGTTCGACAACCTCCTGAGCGAAGGCCTCGCGGCTTCCACTCCTGAAGAGGGTGCCGAGATCTTCAACCAGGCACAGGAAGTCCTGCTCAAGGACCTCCCCGTTATCCCGCTGTGGTACCAGGTGGCTCAGTCCGGCTGGAGCAACAACGTGGAGAACGTTGAAACCGGCTGGAACGGCGTCCCGGTCTACTACAACGTCACGGCCAAGTAGCCTCATCTAGACCGACCGATCCGGGGCCCGGCCAGAAGGCCGGGCCCCGGCTTGTATTCGGGTTCTTACCAAGAACAGGTATACAAACATGCGAGACCTAAATCCCCCCCAGCTGGCAGGAGGCCACCCCTAATGGCCGGCTACGTCCTTCGACGTGTACTTCAAATGATCCCCGTATTCTTCGGGGCAACATTCCTTGTCTATTTCCTGGTCTTCTCCCTGCCCGGCGATCCGATTGCCGCCCTGTTCGGTGACAAGCCGGTCAATGAGGCCGTCGCCGCGCAGCTGCGAAGCCAGTACAACCTGGACCAGCCCTTCATCGTGCAGTATCTGCTGTACCTGAAGAACCTGGTGACCTTCGACCTCGGCGTCGACTTCTCCGGACGTGAGGTCTCCGCCGTTTTGGCCCAGGCCTTCCCGGTGACCATCCGCCTCGCCATTCTGGCGCTGATCTTCGAAGCCGTCTTCGGCATTATCTTCGGCCTGATCGCCGGTCTGAAGAAGGGCAAGATCTTCGACAGCACGGTCCTGGTTGTTTCCCTGATCGTCATCGCCATTCCCGTGTTCGTCCTCGGTTTCCTGCTGCAGTTCATCGTGGGCGTCAAGCTCCAATGGACTTCTCCCACCGTCGGCGGCGATGCCGGGTTCACGGACCTGATACTGCCGGCCCTGGTACTGGGCCTGGCATCCTTCGCCTATGTGCTGCGCCTGACGCGCACTTCCGTGATCGAAAACATGAATGCCGACTATGTCCGTACCGCCACCGCCAAGGGCCTGTCACGGCCGCGCGTGGTTACCGTGCACATTCTGCGCAACTCACTGATCCCCGTTGTGACCTTCCTCGGGGCAGACCTGGGTGCGCTCATGGGCGGCGCCATTGTCACCGAAGGCATCTTCAACGTCCCCGGCGTGGGGCAGCGACTTTACCAGTCCGTCATCAGGGGAGAAGGACCCACGATCGTGTCGATCGTGAGTGTCCTCGTCTTCGTCTACGTCATCGCCAACCTTCTCGTAGACCTCCTGTACGCCTGGCTTGATCCGAGGATCCGTTATGCATAAAGACACCGCAAGCACCGAGCATTATGTGGCACCGCTGGAGGAAACCCCTCTGGCCGAAACCGACAGTGTCAAGGAAGAGACCAAGGCGCTGAGCCTGTGGGGCGAAGCCTGGCGTAACCTGCGCACGCAGCCGCTGTTCATCATTTCGTCCCTGCTGATTCTGCTGATCCTGACCGTGGCCGCGTTCCCGGGCCTGTTCACCAGCGCTTCCCCGGATGAAGGCTGCCTGCTGGCCAACTCCGACGGCGGCCCCGCCGCCGGGCACCCGCTCGGCTACACCTTCCAGGGCTGTGACGTTTACGCCCGGGTTATCTACGGCACACGTGCCTCCGTCCTGGTCGGCCTGCTGACCACCATTGCCGTTGTTGTCATCGGCGGCATCCTGGGTGCGCTGGCCGGTTACTACGGCGGCTGGCTCGACGCGATCCTGGCCCGCCTCGGCGACATCTTCTTCGCACTGCCGCTGATCCTCGGCGCCATCATCATCATGCAGCTGCCGGCTTTCCGGGAGAACCGGACCATCATCACAGTGGTCTTTACGCTGTTGATATTCGGCTGGCCGCAGGTGGCACGTATTACCCGCGGCGCCGTGATCTCCGTCCGCAACGCGGACTTTGTGGTGGCCTCGCGTTCCCTGGGTGTTTCGAAGTTCTCCGCGCTGATGAAGCACGTGATCCCGAACTCCCTCGCCCCGGTGATCGTTATCGCCACCATCTCCCTGGGTACGTTCATCGTTGCCGAGGCAACGCTGTCCTTCCTGGGCATCGGACTGCCGCCCAGCATCATGTCGTGGGGCAATGACATCTCGGCTGCACAGACCTCGTTGCGGTCAAACCCCTCAACGCTGCTGTGGCCCGCCGCCGCACTGTCCATTACCGTGCTGAGCTTCATCATGCTCGGCGACGCGGTCCGTGATGCTCTTGATCCGAAGGCGCGCAAACGATGACCATCAATACCGAAAAGACGGCGGCCGTCCAGCCGCTGCTGGAAATCCGCGACCTTGCGATCAGCTTCTCCACCGCCAACGGCGAGGTTGAAGCTGTCCGGAACGCACATCTGACGGTTATGCCCGGCGAGACCGTGGCCATCGTTGGTGAGTCCGGTTCGGGCAAGTCCACCACCGCCCTGGCCGCCATCGGCCTGCTCGCCGGCAACGGCCGGGTCAGCGGGGGACAGATCATCTTTGACGGGGAGGACATCTCCCAAGCCAGCCCCAAGCGGATCCAGGAACTGCGCGGCAGCTCCATCGGCATGGTGCCTCAGGACCCGATGTCCAACCTGAACCCGGTCTGGAAGATCGGTTTCCAGGTCAAGGAAACCCTGCGGGCCAACGGGCTGCCGCACGCCCCGGCGGACATTGCCAAGGTGCTGGAGCAGGCCGGACTTCCGGATGCCGCACGGCGGGCAAAGCAGTACCCGCATGAATTCTCGGGCGGTATGCGTCAGCGTGCCCTCATCGCCATCGGCCTGTCCTGCCGCCCCCGTCTGCTGATTGCTGATGAGCCGACGTCGGCGCTGGACGTGACTGTCCAGCGGCAGATCCTGGACCACCTGGGCACCCTGACCGACGAACTGGGCACCGCCGTGCTGTTGATCACGCACGACCTTGGCCTGGCTGCTGAACGCGCCCAGAAGGTTGTTGTGATGTACAAGGGCCAGGTTGTCGAGTCCGGGCCCGCCCTGGAGATCCTCACCAACCCGAGGCACCCGTACACCCGCAAGCTGGTCGAATCAGCACCGTCCCTGGCCTCCAAGCGGATTGACTCCGCGAAGAGCCTGGGCCTGGAGAGCGCGGACCTGCTGACCTCGGAGGACGAAACGAAGCTGAAGGCAGCGGACAACGTCATTGAGGTCAAGGATCTGACCAAGGTCTTCAAGCTGCGCAGCGGGCTGGGCAAGTCCACGGACTTCACGGCCGTGGACAACGTGTCCTTCAACATCAAGCGCGGCACCACCACCGCCGTCGTGGGTGAGTCCGGTTCGGGCAAGTCCACCGTGGCACGGATGGTCCTGAACCTGGAGACGCCCACCAGCGGTTCCATCCTGTTCAACGGGGTGGACATGACCACGCTGAACTCGAAGCGCCTGTTCGAGTTCCGGCGCCGGGTACAGCCGATCTTCCAGGATCCCTACGGATCCCTGGACCCGATGTACAACATCTTCCGCACCATTGAAGAGCCGTTGCGGGTGCACAAGATCGGCAACGCGAAGAGCCGCGAGGCCAAGGTGCGTGAGCTCCTGGACCAGGTGGCCCTGCCCTCCTCGGTGATGCGCCGTTTCCCGAACGAGCTCTCCGGCGGCCAGCGCCAGCGCGTCGCTATTGCCCGGGCCCTGGCGCTGGACCCCGAAGTGGTGATCTGCGATGAAGCCGTCTCGGCGCTCGACGTGCTGGTGCAGGCGCAGATCCTGAACCTGCTCGCGGACCTGCAGTCCGAACTGGGGCTGAGCTACCTGTTCATCACCCATGACCTGGCCGTGGTGCGCCAGATCGCGGACTACGTCTGTGTCATGGAAAAGGGCAAGCTGGTGGAAACCGGAAGCACGGACGACGTGTTCGACAATCCGCGCGAGGCCTACACCCAGGCCCTGCTGGCAGCCATTCCCGGGTCGCGGCTCGAACTGCCGCCCGAGGTCGCCTAGCAGCCGGCGGTTCGGCAGAAAGGCGGGGGACCGGTACGGTTCCCCGCCTTCTCTGTGTCCGGCGCAGGGGGCGGTTAAAATCCCGCATTAGGGAAGATATGGTCTTGGGACTAGAATGTTAGCGTGCCCGCTGACGGCGGGGCCTTCGGTGGATTCTGACTGGTGATTGAGCAAGAGATTGAATCAGCATTCGTACAGAACAGCCGGATACGCCGGGACCAAACCCGGCCGATATGAAACACCCCGAACTGATCTCCTATGAATTGAGTCCTCACGCATGTCAGAAACCAACACGGCTGTAAACAGCGCAGTGCGAAGCGATCTCCGCAACGTTGCTATTGTGGCCCACGTTGACCACGGTAAGACGACCCTCGTCGACGCCATGCTGAAGCAGACGAACTCGTTTGCCGCCCACGGAGACGTGGAAGAACGCGTGATGGACTCCGGTGACCTGGAGCGCGAAAAGGGCATCACCATCCTGGCCAAGAACACCACTGTGTTCTACAACGGCCCGGCTGCCAACGGCGAAACCATCACCATCAACGTTATTGACACCCCCGGCCACGCCGACTTCGGCGGCGAGGTCGAGCGCGGCCTGTCCATGGTCGACGGCGTTGTCCTGCTGGTTGACGCCTCGGAAGGCCCGCTGCCCCAGACGCGCTTCGTGCTGCGCAAGGCACTTGCCGCGAAGCTGCCGGTAGTCCTGCTGGTCAACAAGACCGACCGTCCCGATGCCCGGATTGACGAAGTTGTCAGCGAGTCCATGGACCTGCTGCTCGGCCTGGCCTCCGACCTCGCGGACGAAGTTCCGGACCTCGACCTTGACCTGGTCCTGAACGTTCCCGTTGTCTACGCCGCAGCCCGCGTCGGTGCCGCCTCCCTGGAGCAGCCGGCCGACGGCGAAGCCCCCGCGAATGACAACCTGGAACCGCTGTTCCAGACCATTCTGGAGCACATCCCGGCCCCGACCTACGATCCCGAAGGTGTCCTGCAGGCGCACGTCACCAACCTGGACGCATCTCCGTTCCTGGGCCGCCTCGCCCTGCTGCGTATCTTCAACGGCACCCTCCGCAAGGGCCAGCAGGTTGCCTGGGCCCGCCAGGACGGCACCATGAAGACCGTTAAGATCACCGAACTCCTCGCCACCAAGGCACTGGAGCGCGTACCCACCGAATCCGCCGGCCCCGGCGAGATCGTGGCCGTTGCCGGCATCGAGGACATCACCATCGGTGAGACCCTGACCGACGTCGACAACCCCAAGCCGCTGCCGCTGATCACCGTGGATGATCCCGCGATCTCCATGACCATCGGTATCAACACCTCGCCGCTGGCCGGCAAGGTCAAGGGTGCCAAGGTCACCGCCCGCCAGGTCAAGGACCGCCTCGACAAGGAACTGATCGGCAACGTCTCGCTCAAGGTCCTGCCGACCGAGCGTCCGGATGCCTGGGAAGTCCAGGGCCGAGGCGAGCTCGCCCTGGCCATCCTCGTGGAGCAGATGCGCCGCGAAGGCTTCGAGCTGACCGTGGGCAAGCCGCAGGTGGTCACCAAGACCATCGACGGCAAGATCCACGAGCCGATGGAACACATGACCATTGACGTACCCGAGGAATACCTCGGCGCCGTCACCCAGCTGATGGCCGCCCGCAAGGGCCGGATGGTCAACATGGCCAACCACGGCACCGGCTGGGTCCGGATGGAATTCATCGTCCCCGCCCGCGGCCTGATCGGCTTCCGCACACGCTTCCTCACGGAAACCCGCGGTGCCGGTATCTCCGCATCCATCGCCGAAGGCTACGAGCCGTGGGCCGGCCCCATCGAGTACCGCACCAACGGTTCGATGATCGCCGACCGCGCCGGTGTGGTGACCCCGTTCGCCATGATCAACCTGCAGGAACGCGGCTCCTTCTTCGTGGAGCCCACCTCCGAGGTCTACGAAGGCATGATCGTCGGCGAGAACTCCCGCGCCGATGACATGGACGTGAACATCACGAAGGAAAAGAAGCTCACCAACATGCGTGCAGCTTCCTCCGACACCTTCGAGAACCTTACCCCGCCGCGGAAGCTGACCCTGGAAGAATCCCTCGAATTCGCCCGTGAGGACGAATGCGTGGAGGTCACGCCGGAGTCCATCCGTATCCGCAAGCTGATCCTTGACGCCAATGAGCGCGCCAAGGCCTACCGCGCCCGCGCAAAGAACTAGCACCATCTCCACTTCGGCAGATTCCGGCAAGAGGTCCCCGCGCTGGCGGGGGCCTCTTGCCGCTGTGGTTGGCGGCATCCTTGCCGCGGTGCTCGGCACCTCTCTGCATAACCACGTGGTGTATGCGGGAGAGACCGGGCTGCCGGTGGGTGCGCTTCTGGCCGTGGTGTTCAGCTGCGCCGTGGCACTGCTGGTGGGCCTGTGGCGGCGCAACGCCGTCCTCAGTGCCGTCACAGGTGCAGTGACCTATCTGGTGCTGGGCCTGTTCTCCCTCGATCTGCTGAACGAGGCGCCGCTGATTGTCACCGGCGCCAGCGCCGAGGAGCAGCCTCCAGTGGTAACCGCCGGGCTGCTGTGGCTGTTCGGGCAGGCCGTGGCCACCATCGCTGCCGTGCTGATCTGCGCACGGGTGCTGGGCAGGGACCGCAATGCCGTGCGCCCGCCCGTGGCAGGGCCCTGACAGGCAAAAATCCCATGTATCGGCAAAGGCCGCTGGAAGATACCTTCCGGCGGCCTTTGGCATTATCCGGCCGGCACGTCTGCCCGACGGGCACTTCCGCCTGGAGAGGGTGCTCAGGCGGGGAATTTCCGTTCCCTGCGAGGCGGGGCCGGAGGAACCGGTTTGGCAGCCGTTATGAGCGGATAGGGGATCAGTACGTCGCCGCGCCGGGTGGAGACGGTGCAGTCGCCGCTGCCGGCCCGGAGCAGGACACCCAGGGCGTCCGTGAAGCCGCCCTCAATCCGGTAGCGCACCACCACGCGCTCACCGGGTGCCAGCCACTGCAGGAGATCGGCAGGGTGCTCGGGGTTCATGCCTCCATCCTACGTCCGGGTCCGGATGCAGCCGGGGCGTCCCGACTGGGAGATAATGGTTTCGGCTACTAACGTGGAACCAACACCCCAAGCGAACCCCGCCGGAAACGGCGGCGGTCCGCAGATCAGGAAGGCAAGGGACGTGACGTACGTAATTGCGCAGCCGTGCGTGGATGTAAAAGACAAGGCATGTATCGAAGAATGCCCCGTGGACTGCATCTACGAAGGCGAACGCTCCCTCTACATCCACCCGGACGAATGCGTTGACTGCGGTGCGTGCGAACCCGTCTGCCCGGTTGAGGCCATCTACTACGAGGATGACACTCCCGAGGAATGGGCCGACTACTACAAGGCCAACGTCGAGTTCTTTGATGACCTGGGTTCTCCGGGCGGTGCCGCAAAGGTCGGCAACACGCACAAGGACCACCCCATCATCGCTGCACTCCCTCCGCAGAACCAGGCATGAGCCCGGCCGTTTCCCGGGCCTTCGGCCTGAACCTGCCGGAGTACCCCTGGGACGCCATGGCGCCGTACCAGCGCCGCGCCTCGGAGCATCCCGGGGGCGCCGTAAATCTCTCCATCGGCACGCCGGTGGATCCCACACCACAAATCGTCCGTGATGCCCTCACAGAGGCGGCAGACGCCCCCGGATACCCCACCACCCATGGGACCGCCGACCTGCGGGAAGCGGTGTCGGAATGGTTTGCCCGGCGCCGCGGTGTGCCCGGGCTTGATCCTGCGGCAATCCTGCCCACGGTCGGGTCCAAGGAACTGGTGGCCTGGCTGCCGCTGCTGCTCGGACTGGGGGAGGGCGACGTCGTCGTCCGCCCCGTGGTTGCCTACCCCACCTATGACATGGGAGCGGTTTTTGCCGGCGCGACGGCGGTGGCCGCAGACAGCCTCGATGACCTCGATGAGCAGACGCGTGCCCGGGTCCGGCTGGTCTGGGTCAATTCGCCGGGCAACCCCACCGGAATTGTCCGTTCAGCGGAGTCGCTGGCTGCCTTGGTGGAACAGGCCCGCGGGGTAGGGGCTGTGGTGGCCTCCGACGAATGCTACGCAGAACTCGGCTGGGGCCGCTGGGACCCGTCCGGGGACGGGGAACCCGTGCCCAGCATCCTTGATCCGCGCGTGAGCGGCGGAAGCCATGAATCCCTGCTGGCGGTGTACTCGCTCAGCAAGCAGTCCAACATGGCCGGCTACCGGGCTGCCTTCACCGCCGGAGACCCGGCGATCATCGCGAACCTGGTCAACAGCCGCAAGCATGCGGGCATGATTGTTCCCGCCCCGGTGCAGGCTGCCATGGCCGCGGCCCTGCGCGATGATACGCATGTGGCCGCCCAGAAGGAGCTGTACCGTGCCAGGCGGGACCTGCTGGTGCCGGCGCTTGAATCCTTCGGGCTCACCATTGAACACTCCGAGGCCGGACTCTACCTCTGGGCGTCAGCGGGTGAAGACACCTGGGCCACCGTAGGCCGGTTCGCCGAGCTGGGCATAGTAGTAGGCCCCGGTGTGTTCTACGGAGACGCCGGCGCAGGCTTCGTCCGGGTTGCCCTGACCGGCACGGATGACGATGTCCGCTCAGCAGCGCAGCGGCTGGAAGCGGCGTCACAGCAGTAACGCGGCACGGAAAAAGGCCGGGGCCTGCACCGGACGGGCCCCTGTCCATGTTGCGCTTGTACAACAGTGCCTGCACCGATTAGTGGTAAGGGCACTGAAACCGGTAGCGTTTTAGCGAAATAGTTTAGCGGAATGCACTATGTCAGTCGGAAGCGGATGTACATAGCGGCGGTTTCGAAAACTCCTAAAGGAGACTTAATGACTGAGCAACCCAGTGCCAAGCTTCAGTACGGCCCAAAACCGGAAGATGAGCTTGAGCTGCCCCGTGTTGCCGCAGCGGAAGGAAACGACGGATTCGACGTTTCCAAGCTGCTGAAGCAGACCGGCACCGTCACTTTTGACCCCGGCTTTATGAACACGGCGGCCACCACGTCCGCGATCACCTACATTGATGGTGACCAGGGCATCCTGCGGTACCGCGGTTACCCGATTGAGCAGCTGGCCAAGCACTCGAGTTTCCTCGAGACCTCCTACCTGCTGATCTACGGGGAACTGCCGACCCCCACCGAGCTGGAAAACTTTGACCAGCGGATCCGCCGCCACACCCTGCTGCACGAAGACCTCAAGGGCTTCTTCGGCGGCTTCCCGCGCGACGCCCACCCGATGCCGGTGCTGTCCTCGGCGGTGAGCGCGCTGTCCACGTTCTACCAGGATTCCCTGGACCCGTTCGACGAAGAACAGGTGGAACTCTCCACGGTCCGCCTGATGGCGAAGCTCCCGGTGATTGCCGCCTACGCACACAAGAAGTCCATCGGCCAGCCGATGCTCTACCCGGACAACTCCATGAACCTGGTGGAGAACTTCATGCGGCTTTCCTTCGGCCTGCCGGCCGAGCCGTACGAAATCGATCCGGACCTGGTGAAGGCGCTGGACCTGCTCCTGATCCTGCACGCGGACCACGAGCAGAACTGCTCCACCTCCACCGTCCGTCTGGTCGGAAGCTCCAACGCGAACATGTTTGCCTCCGTCTCGGCCGGCATCAGTGCACTCTTCGGCCCGCTGCACGGCGGCGCCAACGAGGCCGTGCTGAACATGCTGCGCGACATCCAGGGCACCGGTATGGCCCCGGAGACCTTCATGGAAAAGGTCAAGAACAAGGAAGACGGCGTGAAGCTTATGGGCTTCGGGCACCGCGTCTACAAGAACTACGATCCGCGGGCCAAGATCGTCAAGGCCACGGCCCACGAAATCCTGTCCAAGCTCGGCGGCAATGACGAGCTGCTGGATATCGCCATGCGCCTGGAAGAGAAGGCCCTGGCCGATGATTACTTCATCGAGCGCAAGCTGTACCCGAACGTGGACTTCTACACCGGCCTGATCTACAAGGCCATGGGTTTCCCGGAGAAGATGTTCACCGTCCTCTTCGCCATTGGCCGCCTCCCGGGTTGGATTGCCCAGTGGCGCGAGATGATGCAGGATCCGCAGACGAAGATCGGCCGTCCGCGTCAGCTGTACACGGGTGCTCCGGAGCGTAACTACCCGCAGCGCTAACGGTTCCGCCGGTCCCGGCCTCCGGGCACGGCAGGAATGCGAACAACATAAAAGGGAAGGTCCCCGGAAAATTCCGGGGACCTTCCCTTTTATGTTGCCTTTATCTGTCTGCCTATCTGCGCTCCTGCTTGCCGGCGGGCGTTCGCGCAGGCTGGAACCCGCTCCAACGCCCGCCGGCGGGGGCGGCTAGGATCCGGCGTAACCCTCGGGGTTGTTCTTCTGCCAGCGCCAGTGGTCCTCGCACATTTGGGCCAGTGAACGCTCGGCGCGCCAGCCAAGGTCCCGGTGCGCGGCGGAGGGGTCGGCGTAGCTGACGGCGGCGTCGCCGGGCCGTCGGTCGGTGAATTCGTAGGGGATATCCTTGCCCGCAGCTTCCGAAAAAGCGGTCAGCACCTCCAGGACCGAGGAACCGTTGCCGGTGCCCAGGTTCCAGCGGAAGACACCCGCGTTTCCACGGAGGTAGTCCAGGGCGCCGAGGTGCCCGGCGGCCAGGTCCACCACGTGGATGTAGTCACGCACACCGGTGCCATCCGGGGTGGGGTAGTCGTTGCCGAAGACCAGCACCTTTTCGCGGCGTCCCACGGCAACCTGGGCCACAAACGGCAGCAGGTTGTTGGGGATGCCGGTGGGGTCTTCACCGATACGGCCCGATTCATGGGCTCCGGCCGGATTGAAGTAGCGCAGCAGCGCAATGTTCCAGCGCCCGTCCGCGGCACCGAGGTCGCTGAGGATATCCTCGATCTGCTCCTTGGTCCGGCCGTACGGGTTCACCGCGTCCAGTGGAGCATCCTCGGTGAGGGGCACCTCTTCGGAGGCGCCGTAGACCGTGGCGGAGGAGGAGAAGACCAGGGTCCGCACGTTGTGCCGGTCCATTGCCTCAAGCAGGTTGATGGTTCCCACTACGTTGTTGTGGTAGTAAAACAGGGGCTTCGCCACCGATTCGCCCACGGCCTTGAGCCCGGCGAAGTGGATGACGGCGTCAATGCTGCCGCCTTCGAATACTTCCTCGAGGGCCGCTGTGTCCAGCAGATCGGCGCGGACAAATTCGGCCTTCCGGCCGGTCAGTTCCTGAACACGGCGCAGGGATTCTTCGCTGGAATTCATGAGGTTGTCCAGCACCACCACATCGTGGCCGGCTTCAAGCAGGGCGAGGGTGGTGTGGGATCCGATATAACCGGTGCCACCGGTGACTAGAATGCGCATGGTCCTAAGCCTAAACGCTCCGCGTCGGGGATGCGCTGTCGTTACTGGGCCCCAGTACCGGGTTTTACTCCTCCGGTGGGCTGAAAACGGTTACGGCTACCTGCCCGGCGGCGGCGGGGGATTCCTCCCAGACGGCCGTCCCCACATGCCAGGTCCGCCCCTCATAGGCTACCGATTCAATGCCCAGGGCCTTGGCATTGGCCACGAACCAGGAGGCCACCGACCAGCCGTAGGTTCCACTGACGTCGGCCAGGTACAGCGGGCCGAGCACCGTGCCGCCCAGCGGCCCGTAGATCGCCTCGACAGCCGAGGCGCCGGCCGCAGGGTCGGAGGCGGTCACCGGCGCCCGCAGGGTGCAGGACAGTGCAGCGGGGGTCTGCCCGGTCAGCGCGGAGGCAAAGGCGCGTGCCGGGCCTTCGTGCTTGGCGTAGGCGTCAGGGAAGGCGCTGCGCTGCACGGCCTGCGCCGCCACGGTGATGGGCAGGTCAAGATACCCCGGGACCTGCTCCAGCCCGTTGTAGAAGGCGTTGGCGGCGTATACCGGGTCCATCACCTGTTCCTCGCTGCCCCATCCCTGGGACGGGCGTTGCTGGAACAGCCCGCGGGAATCCGGACCGGCGTCGTCGCCGTAGTTCACGTTGCGCAGTCCGGATTCCTGCAGGGCCGTTGCCAGGGCAATGGAGACGGCCCGCGGGGGCAGGCCGCGGGCAACGCCCACGCCGGAGATGATGGAGGCATTGGTGGCCTGTTCCAGCGTCAGGGAGTATTCCGCGCCGCCCACAGCGGCCACACAGCGTTCAGAGATCACCGGCGTCTGCTTCTTTCCCGAGAGGGCGGACACCGCGAACAGCACCGCGAAGGCCAGCACGCAGAGCACCAGCAGCAGGACCAGCAGCCGAAAGCTGCGGGTCTCCTGCTGCCGGAGCAATATCATGCCGTCGAAGCGTGTGCCGGGGTATCAGTTGGCGTGCAGTGCGGAGTTCAGTTCCACAGTGCGTCCGTTGCGGGGCAGCGCCTCCACGGCGCCGGTAGCGGAGTTGCGCCGGAACAGCAGGTTCGGCACACCAGAAAGCTCGGAGGCCTTCACCACCCGTGCCTCACCGCCGTCAGCAGAGGCAACACTGACGCGGGTGCCGGCGGTAACGTACAGGCCGGCCTCCACCACGCTGTCATCGCCGATACTGATACCGACACCGGAATTGGCGCCCAGCAGCACGCGTTCGCCCAGGGTGATCTTTTCCTTGCCGCCGCCGGAGAGTGTGCCCATGATCGAGGCGCCGCCGCCGACGTCGGTCCCGTCGCCAACCACGACGCCTGCGGAGATGCGCCCCTCCACCATGGAGGTGCCCAGCGTCCCGGCGTTGAAGTTCACGAACCCTTCGTGCATCACGGTGGTGCCCTCGGCCAGGTGGGCGCCCAGGCGGACCCGCCCGGCGTCGGCAATGCGGACGCCGGAGGGCAGCACGTAGTCGGTCATGCGGGGGAACTTGTCCACCCCGTACACGGTGACCGGGCCGCGGCTGCGCAGCCGCAAGCGGACGGCCTCGAAGTCAGCCACGGCGCACGGGCCGTGGTTGGTCCAGACAACGTTGGGCAGGGAAGCGAAGATGCCGTCCAGGTTGATGCTGTTCGGTGCGGCCAGGCGGGTGGAAAGCAGATGCAGCCGGAGGTAGGCGTCGGCCGTGTCCGCGGGGGCGGCGTCGAGGTCGATCCGGGTTTCCAGCACTTCTCCGTGCGTGCCGCGGATGCCGTCGGCCATGGCTTCGGCAGCGGCGTCGAGGTCGCTGCGCAGTGCGGCGTCAGCCTCGGAGGTGCCCAGAACGGGGCGGGGGAACCAGACATCGAGCACCGCGCCGTCGGAAGTGACGGTAGCCAGGCCAAGGCCCGAGGCAGTGCGGCTGTCTGTGGTTTCGGCGGGGGTGGGGGCAGAGCTTGAAGTCATGGGCTCCAGTCTACCGAGCGGTACTGTGGGACGGTGACTGATACAGCTGTGCCTTCCCTGAACCTTACCGACGACGTAGCGGAACTTACGGCCGCGCTCATGGCTATCGAGAGCGTCTCCGGCAACGAGAAGACCATTGCCGACGCCGTGGAAGACGCGCTGCGCGCCTACCCGCACCTGGAGGTGTCCCGGGACGGGGACTCCGTGGTGGCCCGGACCAACCTCGGACGGACCGAGCGGGTCATCCTGGCCGGACACCTGGATACCGTGCCGCTGCCCACTGTCCCCGGCTCGCGGGGAACCGTGCCGCCGTCCTGGGACGGGGACGTCCTGTACGGCCGCGGCGCAACGGATATGAAAGGCGGGGTGGCGGTCCAGCTGGCACTGGCAGCCACGCTCACCGATCCCACCCGGGACGTCACCTACATCTTCTATGACCACGAGGAAGTGGATGCGTCCCTCAGCGGTCTCGGACGCCTGGCCGAGTCCCACGCCGAGTGGCTCAGGGCGGATTTCGCGATCCTGCTGGAGCCCACCAACGGGACCGTGGAGGGCGGTTGCAACGGCACCATGCGCTTCCACGCCACCACTACCGGCAGGGCGGCACACTCCGCCCGTGCCTGGATGGGGGAGAACGCCATCCACGCCGCCGCTGAAATCCTGGTGCGGCTGCGCGACCACTCACCCGCCACGGTATCGGTGGAGGGACTCGATTACCGGGAATCGCTCAACGCGGTAAAGGTATGGGGCGGAACAGCAGGCAACGTCATCCCCGATGCCGCCACGGTGGAAATCAACTACCGCTTCGCCCCGGATAAGAGCGTCGCGGAGGCCGAAGCCTATGTCCGGAACCTGCTGGCCGGATTCGACGTGGTCCGCACCGATGCGGCAGCCGGCGCCCGTCCGGGCCTGACCCTCCCGGCAGCAGCGAGTTTCGTCGCCGCCGTGGGCGCAGAGCCGAAGCCCAAGTACGGATGGACCGACGTCGCGCGGTTCAGCGCGCTGGGAGTTCCCGCGGTGAACTTCGGGCCGGGGGATGCGCTGCTGGCCCACACGGACAACGAACATGTGGACGCCGCCGCCATCCGCACGTGCCTGGCGTCGCTGCGCACCTGGCTGAGCTGAGCCTGCCCGTCCGGGACGGGACGAGGCTCAAAAAGGACGCACGAAAAGGGGAGGACAGGCGTACGCCTGTCCTCCCCTTTTCGTGTCGCTCCGGGTCCGTCGGCTATTTCACCGGAGCGGGAGCCTCGACTCCTTCGGGTTCGATGGTGTCTTCGATCTTGAGCAGCTTCCCGGCCCGGGCACCAAGACGCCGGGAGAGGCGCTGCGCCGCGAACGTGAGCAGGAAGTTCAGCAGGATGAAGATCGCCGCCGTGACCAGCAGTGCCGGCAGGATATTGCCTTCGCCGGATGCCAGGCGGCGGGCATATTCGAGGAGCTCGGTGTAGCCGATGAAGGTACCCAGTGCCGAGTCCTTCAGGATCACCACAAACTGGCTCAGCAGTGCAGGGAGCATGGCCACCAGCGCCTGCGGCATTTCGATGGAGCGCAGTGACTGTCCCGGGGTGAGGCCAATGGCCAGGCCCGCCTCACGCTGGCCCTTGGGGAGGCCGAACACGCCGGAGCGCACCAGTTCGGCAATGACCGAACCGTTGTACAGGGTCAGGGCAATGACCACGGCCCAGAACGGCACCTGTGCCGGATCCACCGACGTGGACTTCGAGAGGAACTGGTAGAAAAACACCATCATCAGCAGCACCGGTACGGCGCGGAAGAATTCCACCACGATCCCGCAGGCCCAGCTGATCGGCTTGAAGGTGGAAAGCCGGCCGATGCCGAAGAGCAGGCCGAAGGCAATGGAGGCGACCACGGCGACGGCGGCAGCCTTCAGAGTCGAAAGCAGGCCCGGCAGGAGGTAATACTGCCAGGTGCCCCATTCCAGGAACGGCGTCCACTTGGCGGCCTCGAACTGGCCCTTTTCCGCCAACCCGGATCCTGCCACCCAGAGCAGCCCCAGGACCAGCAGGATGCCCAGGATATTGGCGATTCGGATGTTCCGGCGTGCCTTGGGTCCCGGAGCATCAAACAGGACGTTCTGTGCGCTCATCGTGCGACCGCCAGTTTCTTCGAGGCCCAGGTGGTGAGCAGGCCGATGGGGATGACAATGATGACGTAGCCGATGGCAAAGGTCAGGAAGATCTGCGTCATCAGGTTGGGGTAGAACTCAATCATTGTTTTCATCGTGCTGGAGGTTTCCACGGCAACGCCGGCCGTGGCAGCCACGGTGGTGTTTTTCACCAGGGCAATCAGCACGTTGCCCATCGGGGCAATGGCGCCGCGGAAGGCCTGCGGCATGATGATAATCCGTGCGGCGGGCAGGAAGCCCAGGCCGATGGCCCGGGCGGCTTCCGCCTGGCCCAGCGGAACCGTGTTGACGCCGCTGCGGATGGCTTCACAGAAAAAGGCCGCGTGGTAGACCGTCAGGGACAGGACCGCCAGGCGGAAGAAGTTGGTGGTGAAGTCCGAGGACAGGCTGACATTCAGCTGCGACCACAGGGCGAGCGAACCGAACACCATGATGATGGTCAGCGGGGTGTTCCGGAAGATATTCACGTAGGCAGCACCGAACCACTGCAGGCTGGGGATCGGGGAGATCCGCATCATTGCGAGGACGGTGCCCAGAATCAGCGACCAGAGAGCCGCCCAGAACGCGAGCTGGATGTTAACCCAGAAAGCGCCGACGACGTCGTACTGCTCGAAGAGGGCAGTAAAACCCTCCATGTTTCACCTCTTTATGGTGGACGAAGCCCGGGCCGGGAAAGCGGAGTGCTTTCCCGGCCGCGGGGTGGAACGGACGGTGCCTCAGGCACCGGAGGTACTGGTTAGGCGCAGGCATCCATCGTCGGCGGGTTCAGTTCCGCGTTGAAGGTGTAGTCGGCTCCCTCGGTGTTCTTCTTGATGGCTTCTTCCCAGGCGCCGTCGTCGATCATCTTGGTGATCGCGGTGTTGACGTCCTCGCACTTCACGAGGCTGCCTTCCTTCGGCAGGCCCACGCCGTACTTCTCTTCGGAGAAGGTGTTGCCCACTACCTTGAACTTGCCCTTGTTGGCGTCCGTGGAGGCCAGGCCGGCGAGGATGATGTCATCGGTGGTCACGGCGTCAATGGAGCCGCCCTGCATGGCCGTAACGCACTCGGCGTAGCTCGGCTGTTCCAGCAGGTTCACGCCGGCGGCGTAGTTGTCCTTGATCTTCTGGGCGGAGGTGGAGCCCGTGACGGAGCACAGGTTCTTGCCGTCCAGGTCCTCGGGGCCGGAGATGTCGCTGTCGGAGGGAACCAGCAGGTCCTGGCCGGCCACAAAGTACGGTCCGCCGAAGGCAACCTTCTCCTTGCGGGTATCCGTGATGGAGTACGTCGCGAAGATCATGTCCAGCTGGTCGTTCTCGAGCATGTTCTCGCGCTGTGCGGAGGGGCTGGAGATGAACTCGATCTGGTCCTCGGGGTAGCCCAGCTCGTTGGCCACGTACTTGGCGACATCTACGTCGAAGCCGGTGTACTCGCTGCCGTCCTTGAAGCCCAGGCCCGGCTGGTCGAACTTGATGCCGATGCGGATCTTCTCGCCGGAGCCTTCGGTGCTGCCGGAATCCGAGCCGGAATCCCCGCCGCAGGCGGACAGGGTGAGTGCGGCAACGGCAGCGATTGCGGCCGCGGCGTAACGGGTCTTGCGCATGATTTCTCCTTGCATTGCGGTGCTCCGGTGAAACGGGGCACCTAGCCTCATAAGGATTTCCCCCAACTGGTGAAACCCCGGTATTGCGGTACTGCCGGTATTACGTGGACGGTCTAGTGCGAAAGGATTTTGCCCAGGAAGTCTTTGGCCCGGCCGCTCTTGGGATTCGTGAAGAATTCCTCGGGCGTTGCCTCTTCGACGATCTTTCCGTCGGCCATAAAGATGACGCGGTCTGCGGCCTTGCGTGCGAAGCCCATTTCGTGCGTGACCACCACCATGGTCATGCCTTCCTTGGCCAGGCCGACCATGGTGTCCAGGACCTCGTTGATCATTTCCGGGTCCAGCGCCGAGGTGGGCTCATCAAAGAGCATGACCTTGGGCTTCATGGCGAGTGCGCGGGCGATGGCCACGCGCTGCTGCTGACCGCCGGAGAGCTGGGCCGGAAGCTTGTTGGCCTGGTTGGCAACGCCGACCCGCTCCAGCAGCTCCATGGCCAGTTTCTTTGCCTCGGCCGGCTTGGACTTGCGGACCTTCACCGGCCCCAGCGAGACGTTGTCCAGGATGGACTTGTGCGCAAAAAGGTTGAAGGACTGGAAGACCATCCCGACGTCGGCGCGGAGCTTGGCCAGGGCGCGGCCCTCGGCCGGCAGGACAGCGCCGTCGACGGTAATCTCGCCGTCGTCGATGGTTTCGAGACGGTTGATCGCACGGCACAGGGTCGACTTGCCGGATCCCGAGGGACCGATCACGACGACGACCTCACCGCGGGCGATGTCGAGATTGATGTTCTGCAGGACGTGGAGGTCCCCGAAGTGCTTGTTCACGTTCTTCAGCGAAACAAGCGGTGCAGCGGATTCAGGCGCGGACGTGCCTGGGGTTGTGTCACTGGTCATAAGGAAAATCTAACCAGATTATGTTGCAGGCATGTGTCAGGGGCCACTTGGAGCGGTAATTGTGACTCAAGAGCAACCTAAATCGGATGATGCGGGCCGATGAGTATGATCGCGTTGCCAGCGGCGCCATCGCGGCTAGCCTAGAGGCATGCCTACGAGTGAAGAGCACCTGACCCAGAACGCCCCGCGGAAGCGCGGACCGGTGGAGTTGCGGCGCGGCGCCGCCCTGACGCCTCAGTCGGACCGGTTCCTGCTGGACTCCGCAGGCTCGAGCCATTTCACGCATACCGATCCGTGGCGGGTGCTGCGGATCCAGAGCGAGTTCGTGGAGGGATTCGGCACCCTCTCCGAACTCGGGCCGGCAGTCAGTGTCTTCGGATCAGCCCGCAGCGTGCCGGGCTCGCGCTATTACAAGCTTGGCGAGGAAGTTGGCCGGCTGCTGGCGGAAGCCGGGCTGGCCGTGATCACCGGGGGCGGGCCCGGTTCCATGGAGGCGGCGAACAAGGGTGCCGTGGGCGCGGACGGGCTGTCGGTGGGACTGGGCATTGAGCTGCCCTTCGAAACCGGCCTGAACGAATGGGTGGATCTCGGCGTGAACTTCCGCTATTTCTTTGTGCGGAAGACCATGTTCGTGAAGTACGCCCAGGGTTTCATTGTCCTGCCGGGAGGCTTCGGCACGCTGGATGAACTGTTTGAGGCCATGACCCTGGTGCAGACACAGAAGGTAACCTCCTTCCCGATTGTGCTGGTCGGCTCCGAGTTCTGGAACCCGCTGCTGGACTGGATCCGCGAGACGCTGCTGGCCGAGGGCATGGTGGCGGAAACCGACCTGAAGCTCATCCACGTGGTGGATGACCCGGCCGAGGCAGTGCGGCTGATGATTGCGGACAGCGCCGGCCACGTCTCTCCGTAGCGCGCATCTGGCACGATGGTCCTGTGACACTCCTTCTGGTATTCCTTGCCATTGCCGTCCTTGGCGTGGCGGCGGCGTTCTCCTCCGGGCGGTTGCGTTCGGCTTCAGCTGAGCAGGATTCCGGGGTAGTCCGGGGCCCGGCGGAGGTGCAGGGCCTGGCCGAGCCGGACCCTCGGCTTCCCCCGGTGCTGCTGCCGCAGGATCCGGGGGCGGATGACATTTCGCGGCTCCGCCTCTCCGTGGCCCCCCGTGGGTACCGGATGGACCAGGTGGACGCGGTACTGGAGCGGCTGGCCCAGGCCCTGGCGGAGAAGGACGCGCGGATCGGCAGGCTTGAGGCTGAACGCCGGGGGCACGGTCAGGACGCGGCGCCAAACGGAGAGTCCGCGTGAGCGCCCTGCCCGGCGCGGACGGGCAGCTGCGCTGCGGGTGGGCGCTGGCAAGCCCGGATTACCAGCACTACCACGACACCGAGTGGGGCAGGCCGGTGGAGGGCGACCGCGCCCTCTTTGAACGGCTCAGCCTGGAAGCCTTCCAATCCGGCCTCAGCTGGATCACCATCCTGCGCAAGCGGGAGGCTTTCCGCGCGGCTTTCGCGGACTTCGAGCCGGCAGCGGTCGCCGCCTTTGGCGACGCCGACCGGGAGCGGCTGCTGGCTGATCGCGGCATCGTACGCAATGCCGCGAAGATTGATGCTGTGATAGCCAATGCGCGGGCGTTGCTGGCGCTTCCGGATGCCGGCGGACTTGGCGGCCTGCTCGAACGCTACCGGGCCCCGGCAGGCAGGCCGGCTCCCCGGACCTCCGCGGAGGTTCCCGCGTCCACACCGGAATCCGCGGCGCTCGCCGCCGCGCTGAAGAAACGCGGGTTCCGTTTTGTCGGCCCGATTACCGCGTACGCCATGCTTCAGGCCACCGGGTACGTCAATGACCACCTTGCCTCCTGCTGGGTCCGTCACGGTGGCTGACCGCATGCAGGAAACCTCCCCGGACACAACCGGCCGGGTGCACGCCCGGCTGCGGACTGCTGCGCGGCGGAGCGCCGCCGTCTTCTTCCGGTGGCCCTGGTATCTGCAGGTCCTCGCCCTGTGGGTGGGTGCGAGGCTCTTCTCGCTGGCGGTCCTGGCGGCTGTTGCACGGTTCCAACCGGCCGGGCCGTGGTGGGGCCCGTCCCCGTCATATTGGCAGTTCATAAATATCTGGGACGCGGAGTGGTATTCGCGTATCTATGAGACCGGCTATCCGGACACCGTCCCCAGGGACGATGCCGGGAACGCGCTTGAAAACGAGTGGGCGTTTTATGCCCTTTTTCCCTTGCTGGTGCGGGGCCTGGATGCGGTGACCGGCCTCGGCTGGAACCTGCTGGCGCCGATTGTTGCCATGGCGGCGGGCACTGCCGCGGCCCTGGTGATCTACCGGCTGTTCCGGCTGCGGGCAAGCCACGGGAGCGCCCTGTGGGGAGTGCTGTTTGTTGCCGTCTTCCCGGTTTCACCCATCCTGCAGATTCCCTACGCCGAGGCCCTGAACCTCCTGCTGCTGGCGGGTGCCCTGTACCTGCTCCTTGAACGCCGCTACCTCACGGCCATCCCGGTGGTGCTGCTGATGTGCCTGTCCCGGCCGGTGGGTGTTCCCTTTGCCCTGACGGTGGGGCTGATTCTGCTCATCCGCCTTGCACGACGCCGGCGGGCAGGGTTCCCCGCCCCGGAAGCCTGGCGCCTTACTGCCCTGGCGGCAGCTGCGGGCGCGGCAGCGCTGGCCTGGCCGGCCCTTGCCTGGGCTGCAACCGGGGACCTGCGCGCCTACACGGATACCGAGAGTGCCTGGCGGTTTGGGGATCTGGTCCCGTTCATGCCCTGGCTGACCATGGCCCGGAACCTGGTCGGCCCGGTTTTTGGCCCCGTTCTGCTGGCAGCCCTTCTCCTTGCCGTGACGCTGTACCTCACCTCACCGCCGGTGCGGCGGCTGGGGCTGGAACTCCAGCTCTGGTGCGCAGCGTACCTGCTGTACCTGCTGGTGTTCCTGAACCCGCAGACGAGCACCTTCCGCCTGCTGCTGCCGCTTTTCCCGCTGGCGCTTTCCACCGCGTGGCTTAGCCGTTCCCGTGCCTACCGGGGAACCGTGGCACTGACCTTCGCCGTGCTGCAGATTGTCTGGGTTGCCTGGCTCTGGCGGTGGACGCCGCTTCCGGCAGGCGGGGACTATCCGCCGTAGGTTTGTGGCACGGAACACACGAAATTTCCTCTGGCTGGCACTTGTGCGGAATAATGACAGCAATTGCCCGCGGGATCATTTATTTCGCAGGCAGCGGATTACAGGTGATCCGGTAAAACCGGCGCACTGTGAAAGGGGAATCTTAGAAATGGCTGCGATGAAACCGCGTACGGGTGATGGACCCATGGAGGTTACAAAGGAGGGGCGCAGCCTCATATTGCGGGTGCCGATTGACGGCGGCGGGCGTCTGGTGGTTGAGCTCAACGTTGAAGAGGCCGGCAAGCTGAGGGAATGCCTTTTGGGAGTTACGGGCTAGCCTTTAACCCATGCAGCTGCCTTCCAAGCCCTCGTCCAAGGCCGCCGGTGCGGCCTCTCCCTTCCTCACGGCGTCACTGCCTGAAGTCACTGCCCTGGCGACGCTGGGTTCTGCTGACGGGACGAAGGAGCCCGGCAGCGGACTGCATCCCGCTGCCGGGGAGGGAGTGGATGTATTGGCAGTAGCCATGGCGCCGGCGCCGGCTGCCGGTTCGGGACAGGACGAGGACGAAGAAGCTCCGGTTCCGCAGCCGCGCCCCGGCGCCGTGGAGGCCGCAGTCCGCTACGGTGCCGACGTCGCCGTACGGGCCCGGAACGCCCGGGTCACGGGCAAACCCGGCGAAATCCTGGTCATCGAACCGCCGCGGGACGCCCCGGAACTGCCCGGAAAGTTGATCTACGTGGGAGTCGGGGATGAGTCGCCGGCCGCACTAAGGCGCGCAGGCGCATCCCTGGCACGGGCCACCATGGGGGCCGTACGCGTGCGGGCCGCTGCCGTGGACGGGCTCCAGCCGGCAGCGCAGGAGGCCTTCATCGAGGGCTTCCTGCTCGGCGGCTACCGGGTGCCCCGTGCAGGCGTGACCCCTGCGCCCGCCCCGATTGCGGCGCATCTTGAACTGACCGGCGCGGACACCGCCGCCGTGTCCCGGGCGCTGATTACCGCGCAGGCCGTATGGACGGCCCGGGACCTGACGAACATCCCCGCTGAGACAGCCACCCCCGCATGGCTGGCGGACCAGGCCCGGACTCTGGGCGAGCGGAACGGACTGTCGGTGCGCGTACGCACCGAAAACGAACTCAGGGCTGAAGGATTCGGCGGACTGCTTGCGGTGGGCTCAGGGTCCGAGCATCCGCCGCGGCTGGTGGAGGCTTCCTACCTTCCCGAGGGCGCCTCCGCCAACGTTGAGCACGTGGTCCTTGTCGGCAAAGGCATCACCTTTGATTCCGGTGGCATTTCGCTGAAGCCGCGGGACGCCATGATGACCATGAAAACGGACATGGCAGGTGCTGCCGCCGTGCTGGCAGTGGTGGCGGCCGCCGCGGAGCTGAAGCTTCCGGTGAAGGTAACCGCTGTGCTGGCCCTTGCCGAGAACGCCATTGGAGCTGCTTCCTACCGTCCCGCCGACGTTGTGCGAACCTACAACGGCACCACGGTCGAAGTGGGCAATACCGATGCCGAGGGCAGGATGGTGCTGGCCGATGCCCTGGCCTACGCCGCAGCTGAACTCGCGCCGGACGTGCTGATTGACGTGGCAACCCTGACGGGTGCGGCCGCCGTCGGGCTGGGCAACAATCACGCAGCGCTGTTCGGAGACGATCCCGAGGTGCTGACCCGGCTGGAAGCTGCAGGTGCGGCTTCCGGCGACGCCCTCTGGCAGTTGCCGCTGGTTTCCGACTACGCGTCCATACTCGACTCCGATATAGCCGATGTTGCGCACATCGCGCCCGTAAAGGCGAAGTTCGGTGCCGGGGCCATTGTCGCAGCGCTGTTCCTGCAGAGATTCACCGCAGGCGTGCCCTGGGCCCACATTGATATTGCCGGTCCCGCACGCATCGGCAAGGACAGCCGTGAACTCACCAAGGGAGCCACCGGGTACGGCGTACGGCTACTGCTGTCCTACCTGGCCGGCCAGCCGAAGCCCGGCGCTTAGGGACGCCAAGGCCTGAAGGGACGCTAAGGCGCCGGGGGCAGGGACGGTGCCCGGGACTGGATCCCGGGCACCGGCGCTAGGCGGTTTTTACGGCCAGCAGCAGCCCGTCGCCGGTGGGGAGCATGGCGGAGGCAAGGTTTTCGTTCTCCCGGATGGCTTTGCCGACCTTCCGCAGGGTATTGGTGGTTGCTTCGCGCACCGCCGGATCGGCCACCTTGCCGTGATCCAGGGCGTCATTGACCACCAGCAGACCGCCGCGTTTGAGCAGCCGCACGGCCTGGTCGACGTAGAGCGGGAACGAGGCTTTGTCTGCGTCGATAAACACCATGTCATAGGCAGCATCGGTGAGCCGGGGGAGTACCTCCGCGGCCCTGCCGGAGATGGTGCGGGTGCGGTTCCCGGGAATTCCGGCCTCCGCGTAGGCTTCGCGGGCGGCGCGCAGATGGTCAACATCTGAATCGATGGTGGTCAGGACAGCGTTGCGGCCCAGTCCGCGCAGCAGGCAGACGCCGGACACCCCGGCCCCGGTGCCCACTTCCACCACGGTGGCAGCCTTGCTGGCGGCTGCCAGCACGGTCAGCGCGGCACCCACCCCGCTGGAGACGGCACTGACGCCAAGCTCGTAGGACCTCTCACGCGCGCGGAGCAGCACCTCATCCTCGGTAGGCAGGGCCTCCGTGTAGGACCAACTGGTCTGCTTGTCGGCGCGCATGGGGGTTCACTTTCGGTCCGGAGGGGGTTGTTGCTTTGACAAGCTTAAGGCCAGCGGCGGACTAACCGCGTACGCGCGGCCGGAGCGTCTTGTCTACGTACTGACTGCGTGCTAACAGCCAACTCCCAGATTCATGCGTAAACATTGTTAATTGGATGTGCGGACGTCACGGGCGGGTTGGAACTGAAGTCCGGGGGCCTGCCGCATCCGGTAACGCTGATTCCGTTTCCCGATCCGCAGGGATCTTTTGAGCCGCCGCGATGGGCCTGTACCGGTATGACAGGGCCAGGGACGGCTGGCTGTGCAGGGAAGCGGCAGGGCTGGACGGAAGGAGGAAGGCCATGGCGACTACGCCGGAAAGCACTGCAGCGGACAGGACTTCAGCCGACACCGCTGCAACCGATACCGCTGCCCAGTGGGTACGCCCCACATGGGAGGAAGTTGTGGAGGCGCATTCGGCCAAGGTCTACCGGCTGGCCTACCGCCTGACCGGCAACAAGCATGACGCAGAGGATCTGACGCAGGAAGTCTTCGTGCGTGTCTTCCGCTCCCTGGAGAACTTCCAGCCGGGCACCCTCGACGGGTGGCTGCACCGGATCACCACCAACCTGTTCCTTGACCAGGCCCGGCGCCGCAGCCGCATCCGGTTTGACGGCATGACCGAAGAGACCCAGAGCCGCCTGCCGAGCAGCGGACCGGGTCCCGAACGCAGTTTCGAGTTCAACAACCTCGATGTTGATATTGCCAGGGCGCTGGAGGAACTGCCCCCTGATTTCCGGGCCGCCGTGGTTCTATGCGACCTCGAGGGTCTCTCCTATGACGAAGTGGCCCGGGCCCTGGACGTGAAACTGGGGACCGTCCGTTCACGGATCCACCGCGGCAGGGCGATGCTGAAGGAAAAGCTCGCCCACAGGGATCCGCAGGCCCGCCCGGCGGGCATGCCGCGCCTGAAGCTTCCCCGGGTTGCAGGAGCCAGCTGAGCAGTGCGACACCCTACGCGGCACCTCCGCGACTACATTGATGCTGAAATGCCTCCCCGCCGCATGCAGGCCATCGAAGCGCACCTGTCCCGGTGCGCCCTGTGCCGTGCCCGAGTGGCCGAAGAGCGGCGGCTCCGCAGCCGCCTGCGCTCCCTGAGGGTTCCGGGTGCCGGCCCGGAACTCAAGGACAGGATCAACCTCAGCGTGGCCAGCGCCGCAGCCGGAGCCGGCGCTGGAACCGGGACGGGTACTGCGCCACCCGAGCCCGGCCTGGACGGACGCAGCCATGTGCTTGCCGCTGCCGGCGCCGTGGCCGCAGCGGGAGCGGTGCTGCTGGCCGGGGCCTACTTTGCCGGCACCCTGCTGGAGGTTCCCGCCGTCGCCGGAACACCGGCAGCCATGGCCGCGGGCTGGCATACGGTAACCCGCGGCTCCGACACACTGGGACAGGAGCAGCTCGCCTCGCTGCGGGCGCACGGATGGTCCTGCCCTGAATTTGCGGATCTGGGCCTGACGCTGGAGTCCGCCCGCTCCCTGGAAGTGGCCGGCCGCCCCGCCGTCGAAATGCGGTTTACCGGCAACGGAGAACAGATCCGGCTGGTGGAACAGCATCCGCTGCCCGGTGAAGACCGGCAGCCGGTTATCAACGCGGTGAGCGGCCGGGCGGTCGCTGCCGACGGATTCAGGGTCACCGGCTCCACCGAAGGACCCGCAGTGTTCGGCGCGGACGGGAATCCGGGACAGACGGTGATAGCCGCGGGAAGCGTCACCTACACCTTTGAATCCACGCTGCCGGTGAAGACCCTGCCACGTGCCGTGGAGGAGATCTCGGTGATGGAATCCGCCCGCCTGGACCGGCCGCCCGCCGAGCCCGAACCCATGGAGCGGATAGTCCGCGGGCTGGCCGTGTTCTCGCGCACCGGGTGGGCGCTCTAAATGGCGGCAAGTGGCTCCCGGCTCCCGCGAAAAGGTAGTCTTCAAGAGTGGTAGGAATCAACGGTTACGAGTTCATCATCCTGGCGATTATCGCCGTGGTGATACTGGGTCCTGAGCGCCTGCCCGAATACGCCTCGCAGCTCGCCCGGCTGGTTCGGGAAGTCCGCAGGATGGCCACCGGAGCGCGCGAGCAGCTGCGGGAAGAAGTGGGGCCGGAGATTGACCAGGTGGACTGGCGCAAGATGGATCCGCGCCAGTACGATCCCCGCCGCATCATCAAGGAAGCGCTGCTTGATGACTTCGACGACACCGCCAAACCGGCCGCTGCCCGGCCTGCGGCTCCGGCACCGGCAGGCCCCGGGGCGGCCCCGAGCCTGGCTAAGGCTCCGGCCGCGCCTGCTGCATCCCGCCCGCCCGCGGTAAAACCGCTTGAGCGGCTGGCAGCCGGTCAGCGCGCGCCCTTTGACATCGAGGCCACCTAGGGGCACTGAGCGAGGCACGCCCGTCCGGCAGCCGTTCCGCCCCCGCGGAGGCAGCCTGCCCGGTTTTAGACGGGGCTGACGCCCAGGTTCCTGCCGGCCAGCCCACGGGGCCGGCGTGCCAGATTCCGTGCAATGCGGCGGAGTTCAGCCGCCGCGGTATCTTCCCCGGCGGTATCTTCCCCAGCGGTATCTGCTCCGACAGTATCTTCCCTGTCCCCGTCTTCCACGGTACCGATTTTTGCGTGGCCGTCATCTCCGGCGCCGCCGTCAGGACCCAGCGCCACCGGGCGGCCGTTGTCGCCTCCCTCGCGCAGGGAAACGTCCAGGGGAATGCTTCCGAGCAGCGGCACCGGGTACCCGAGCGCGTCGCCCAGCCGGCCGGAAACCGCTGCGCCCCCGCCGGAGCCGAAGACCTCCAGGCGTTCACCGCCCGGCAGTGCCAGCCATGACATGTTCTCAATCACGCCGGTGACTTTCTGGCCGGTTTGCCGGGCCACGCTGCCTGCCCGCTCAGCGACGTCGGCTGCCGCGCTCTGCGGAGTGGTGACCAGCAGGATTTCCGAGCCGGGAAGCAGCTGGCCCACGGAAATGGCAATGTCCCCGGTGCCCGGGGGAAGGTCCAGGAACAGCACATCCAGGTCGCCGAAGTACACATCGGTCAGGAACTGTTCGAGCGCGCGGTGCAGCATCGGCCCGCGCCAGGCCACCGGCTGGTTGCCGTCCACGAACATGCCGATGGAGATGGTCTTGATCCCGTAGGCCACCGGCGGCAGGATCATCTCATCCACGCGGGTGGGCGGCTGGGTAATGCCCAGCAGGCCAGGCACGGAGAACCCGTGCACATCGGCGTCGACAATTCCCACACGCAGCCCCTGGGCCGCCATGGCTGCAGCGAGGTTCACGGTGACGCTGGACTTGCCGACACCGCCCTTTCCGCTGGCCACCGCGTAGACGCGGGTGAGTGAATCCGGCCGGTTGAACGGGATGGTGCGCACGGGGTCGCCGCCGCGCAGCCGGTCCTTCAGGGCGTTGCGCTGTTCGGGCGTCATAACGTCCAGCTCCACGCCCACGCTGCGGACTCCGGGGACCGCGGCAAGGGCACGTTCGACGTCGGCAGTGATGGTGCCGCGCAGCGGGCAGCCGGCGATGGTCAGCAGGACCTGGACCGCGACATTGCCGGCGTCGTCCACGGTGACGCCTTTGAGCATTCCAAGCTCGGTAATGGGCCTGCGCAACTCCGGATCCTGGACGCCGTCGAGGGCACGCAGTACCTGTGCTTCCAGAGGGGAAGCGGGTTCGGGCAGTGTCACGGCCTAGCTGTCCCTCCCGCCGGGATTGAGTTTGGGCATGGCATCGGCTCCCTCGCCATTACGCCGGCGCCGCCTGCTGCCGCCGTCCTCGTCATTGGCTTCGAGCAGTTCTTCGAGCAGTCCGCGGATTTCGGACCGTACATAGTCCCTGGTGGCAACTTCGCGCAGGGCAATGCGCAGCTCGGCGATTTCCCGGGTGAGGTACTCGGTGTCCATCAGATTGCGTTCGGCGCGTTCCCGGTCCTGACGGACGGAGACACGGTCACGGTCATCCTGCCGGTTCTGGGCCAGCAGCAGCAGCGGTGCGGCATAGGAGGCCTGCAGCGAGAGCATCAGCGTCAGGACGGTGAAACCAAGCGCAGCGCTGTCGAACCGGGCCGATTCCGGACCCCAGGTGTTCCAGATGAGCCAGACCGCACAGAAAACGGTCATGTAGACCAGGAACTGCGGGGTGCCCATAAACCGGGCAAAGTTCTCCGTGGCGTGGCCGAAGGCATCCGGGTTGGGGGAGAGCCGGGGCAGCCATCTCGTGCGTGCAGTGCGGGGAGTATCCAGGCCGCTGGTCGTCGACTTGATCTTCTCAGCCATTTTTCCTTCCCTGCTGCGTTATCGGGCCGGTCTCGTCGGAAACGCGCCAGTCGTCCGGTAACAGGTGGTCCAGCACGTCGTCCACCGTCACCGCCCCGACCAGCCGTCCGGCGTCACTGATGACCGGCAGTGAATTCAGGTTGTAGGTGGCCAGCATCCGCGAGACCTCGCTGATGGTGGCGTAGTCCCGGACCGGTTCCAGGTCCGTGTCCAGGATGTTGCCCAGTGCCTCCGGAGGAGCGGAACGGAGCAGCTGCTGGATGTGCACCACGCCGAGATACTTCCCGGTGGGCGTCTCCAGCGGCGGGCGGCACACGTAGATGGAGGAGGCCAGGGCGGGGGTGAGTTCCTCCCGGCGCACATGGGCCAGTGCTTCGGCCACCGTGGCTTCGGGCGGCAGGATGACCGGGACCGGGGTCATCAGCGACCCGGCGGTGTCTTCCTCATAGTTCATCAGGCGCCGGACGTCACGGGCGTCTTCGGGCTCCATCAGCTGCAGCAGTTCTTCCTTCTGCTCCTCCGGCAGCTCGTTGAGCAGGTCGGCCGCGTCATCGGGATCCATCTCCTCCAGCACATCGGCCGCCCGTTCCACATGGAGGGACTGCAGGATCTCGACCTGGTCATCATCGGGGAGTTCCTGGAGCACGTCTGCGAGGCGCTCGTCCTGCAGTTCGCTGGCGACTTCGATACGGCGCTTTCCGCTCATCTCGTGCAGCGCCTCGGCGAAGTCGGCGGCCTTCAGATCATCATTCTGCGCCACGAAGGAGGTCGCAGCCTGGGGCCCGGAGGTGTCCCAGTGGACGATGTCCTTCCAATCCACGATCATCTGCTCGCCGCGCCGGCGCAGGGACCCCAGCCGGGACGCCGACCCGCCGCGGCGCACAAAAAGGTTGGACACGTGCCAGTCCCCGGCACGGTTCTGTTCAATGGCAATGTCTTCGATGGTGGCGTCGCCGCTGCCGTCACGCAGCTTGACCCGGCGGTCAAAGAGCTCTGCGACCACCAGCATCTCCGCGCCGCGCTGTTCAAACCGGCGCAGATTGACCAGCCCGGTGCAGATGATCTGTCCCGGGTCCATGGAGGTGATGCGGGTCAGCGGAACGAAAACGCGTTTTTTGCCGGGTACCTCCACCACAATGCCCACCGCCTGCGGCGGCCGGCCGGGACCGCGGTCGAGCACGACGGCGTCGCGCAGCCGGCCCAGACGGTCACCGAGCGGATCGAAGACATCTAGGCCGAGCAGGCGCGCGATAAAGACACGGGTAGGATTTGTGCTCACATCATTAGGCTACTTTGTGCCCGCAGCTAACGCCGTATTAAAAGGTAGGCCGGCAGCGGACCGTTCACTGCCAGCGATACGTTACCCTTCCGGGACGCCCATGCGAGAGAATGGGGAAATGTCGAACCTATTTGGTGCCACACCCAAGCCGGACACAGGCCGCAGCCTGCCCCAGGGCGAAACCGTAGGACGGTACACCGCCTACCTGGACGCCCAGAAAGCAGTGGACTACCTCGCTGACAGCAAGTTCCCGGTGCAGATGGTTTCGATTGTCGGCAACGAACTGAAGTCAGTGGAACGGGTCACGGGCCGGCTGACGTATCCGCGGGTTGCGCTTTCCAGTGCAGCCACCGGTGCATGGTTCGGCCTTTTTGTGGGCCTTGCCCTGATGCTCTTCGGCGGCAGCGGCGCGGGTATTTCCCTGATTCCGTCCATGGCACTCGGCGCCGTGTTCTGGGTACTCTTCGGCGTGCTCGCCTACGCACTGCAGCGCGGGCGCAGGGACTTCACCTCCACCAGCCAGGTCATAGCCACCAGTTACGACGTGATTGTGGCCCCGGAGGCAGCCAATGAGGCACGCCGGCTGCTGCACCAGCTGCCCATGGTCGGCCAGGCCGGACACCCGCAGGCGCCTGGCGCCCGACCGAACGCACCCACCTTCCATCCGCCGGTCAACGGCGCGCAGGGACAGGCTCCCGAGCGTCCCTCCGGCTGGGCCAACCCCTACGGCCGGCCGGCAGCGGACACCGCTCCGGAGGAACCGAACACCACCGGTCAGGCTCCCGCCGGCGTTTCGGCAACCGAGAACCCCGCCCGGGCAACGACCCGGCGCGGCCAGTTCCCGGACCTGCCGGACGGCCGTCCCCAGTACGGTATCCGCCGCACGCCCCGGCCGGCTCCGGCATCGGATTCGCCGGGACACGAGTCGCCGGCACAGGAATCACAGGCACAGGATTCACAGGCCCGGGTTTCCCCCGGACAGGCACCCACGCTGGACAAGGCACCGGAGGAACCGGGCAGCCCCGAACAGCAGCCCGCCGCCTCCGGATCCGATGACACCGGCGAAGGCCGCCACCGCGGCTAGGAAACGGCAGGTACGCAGAAGGCCCGCACTTATCAAAGTGCGGGCCTTCTGTGTACCCGGCGGGGGCTGCCGGGTGGTTACTCTGCGGCGTAGATACCGGCCATCCAGTCCTCGACGTCGCCCGGGTTGCGGGGGAGGGCGTCGCTCAGGTTCACCGGACCGTCCGCGGTGATCAGGATGTCATCCTCGATCCGCACGCCGATGCCGCGGTATTCCTCGGGCACCGCAAGATCGGTGTCCTTGAAGTACAGGCCGGGCTCGATGGTGAACACCATGCCCTCGGTGATGGTGCCGTCCAGGTACAGCTCGGCGCGGGCCTGGGCACAGTCGTGTACGTCCATGCCGAGGTGGTGGCTGACGCCGTGCGGCATCCAGCGGCGGTGCTGCTGGCCCTCGGGGGAGAGCGCCTCCTCGAGTGAAACGGGCAGCAGGCCCCACGCGTCCAGGCGCTCGGCCAGGACCTTCACTGATGCAGCATGCACGTCGCGGAACTTCGCACCGGGCAGGGCAGCGGCGAAGCCTGCGTCGGCTGCGTCGAGGACGGCCTGGTAGACCCTGCGCTGGACCTCGGTGTAGGTGCCGTTGATCGGCAGGGTGCGGGTGACGTCTGCGGTGTAGAGGCTTTCGGCTTCCACTCCGCCGTCGAGCAGGAGCAGTTCACCGGCACGCACCGCACCGTTGTTGCGGATCCAGTGCAGCACGGTGGCATTGTTCCCTGCCGCGGCAATGGTGTCGTAGCCCAGGTCATTGCCTTCTTCACGGGCCCGGGCAAAGAACGCACCTTCGACAACGCGCTCGCCGCGGGGGTGGGAAATGGCGCGGGGCAGGGCCTTGACCACTTCGGTGAAGCCGTTGACGGTGGCGGCCACGGCGGCCTTCATCTGCTCGATTTCCCACTCGTCCTTGATCAGGCGGAGTTCGGAAAGGGCCTCGGTGAGCTCGCCGTCCAGGGCATCCAGTGCGCTGAGATCGGCGTTCTCCGGATCCAGTGCGGTGTTGTACCGCACGGTGTCCACCAGGGCGTCAACCATTTCGTCGACGCCGCGCAGCAGCCGGACGGAGACGCCGCCGAACTGCGGATCGCCCACATTGTTCGTGATGGCGGTTTCCGCTTCGTCCAGGTGGCGGGCGGGCAGGCCGAGCATGCTGCTGACGGCCTCCAGGCCCAGGCGGTCACCGATCCAGAAGGAACCGTAACGGGCGTTGGAGTAGAACTCGTCGCTGTCGGTGCCGGCGAGGGGACGGAAGTACAGAACGGCGGTGTGGTTGCCGCCGTCGTCACCGGTGCCGTTTTCCACCGGTTCCATCACCAGCACGGCGTCAGGTTCGCGGTCCAGCCCAAGGCCGGTCATGTGGGCGAAGCCGGAGTGCGCGCGGAAGCGGTAGTCGGTGTCGTTGGAGCGGACCTTCAGCGGACCGGCGGGGATGACCAGCCGTTCGCCGGGGAAACGCCCGGAGAGGGCAAGGCGGCGGCGTGCAGCGAAATCAGCCACGGCGTCGCGCTCCGGAAGTTCGCCGGACTCGGGGGCCCAGCCGGAAGACATGAACTTCTTGAACGCTTCGGAGGAGGGCCGCTGTGAGCGGTTGTTGACCCGGTCCTCGAGCGGCTGGCCCTCGGAGGGCTCGGGCAGGGTGTTCTCTGTCAATGCCTTCTCGGGGAAGGCCTTAGCGTCTGTAGTCACCCCTCCATCGTCTCACCGCCCCGCTAAGCGGCAAAACACCCTTTCCCGCCGGTACCCGCAGGTGCAGCGAAGAGAAGGCGGAACGGGGCGTTAGATTGGAAGCGTGAGAATAGACCTGCATACCCATTCCAGCGTTTCGGACGGCACCGAACAGCCCGCCGAAGTCATGGCTGCAGCTGCTGACGCCGGGCTCGACGTCGTGGCCCTGACCGACCATGACACCACCGCCGGCTGGGCCGAAGCCGCGGCGGCGGCTGTGAAGCTGGGCCTGGCCTTCGTGCCGGGCATGGAGGTCTCCTGCCGCAGTGCGGAGGGCATCAGCGTGCACGTGCTGTCCTACCTGCATGATCCGGAGCATCCCGGGCTGCTGGAGGAAATCGCCCGCTCACGCGCGGCCCGGGTCTCACGCGCGGAACTGATGGTTTCCCGCCTGGCCGAGGACTTTCCCATCGACTGGGCAGCGGTGCAGGAGCAGGTAGCGCCCGGAGCCACTATCGGCCGGCCCCACATCGCCGATGCCCTTGTGGCGGCCGGCGTGGTGCCGAACCGCTCGGCGGCATTCAGCGGGATCCTGACTGCGCGGTCCCCGTACTTCGTGGCGCACTATGCGCCGGAGCCGGCCCGCGCCGTGGAACTGGTGCGGCAGGCCGGGGGAGTGCCTGTGTTCGCGCACCCCGTGGCGTCCTCACGAGGGCGGGTGGTCGGCGAGGCCACCTTCCACGAGATGATCGACGCCGGGCTGCTGGGTGTGGAGGTTGACCATCGGGACAATCCGGAAGAGGGCCGGCAATGGCTGCGCCGGCTCGCCGGGGAGAACTCGCTGCTGGTCACGGGCTCCAGCGACTACCACGGAACCGGCAAGCCGAACCGGCTGGCGGAATTCACCACCGACCCGGCCGTGCTGGTACGCATCGCCGAACTGGGCACCGGCAGCGCCGTCGTAGGCACCCTGCCGGACTGAACCGGAAGCCTGCCCCGGCACCGTGCCGGACTGAACCGGAAGCCTGCCCCGGCACCGGGGCCGCGTTGGTCAGGCGCCTGCAGCAGGTAGCGGCCGGCCCGTTTCGGCGGACACCACGGATGCGGCGGAGCCCAGCCGCCGCGACATGACCTCAATGGCCTGCGGGTTCGCATCCACGCAGACGAATTTGCGGCCCAGCTTTGCCGCCACCGCGCCGAGCGTGCCCGACCCGGCAAAGAAGTCCAGCACCCAGTCGCCCTCGCGGCTGCTGGCGGCCACGGCACGGCGCAGCAGGCCCTCCGGCTTCTGGGTGGGGTAACCGGTTTTTTCCCTGCCGGTGGGGGAGACGATGGTGTGCCACCAGACATCGGTGGGCAGCTTGCCCAGCGCCACCTTTTCCGGGGTGACCAGGCCCGGGGCCATGTACGGTTCGCGGTCCACTTCGGCGTTGTCGAAATGGTAGGCGTCCGGGTTCTTCACATAGACCAGGATGTTGTCGTGCTTGGCCGGCCAGCGGTTTTTCGCCCGTCCGCCGTAGTCGTACGCCCAGATGATTTCGTTCAGGAAGCAGTCCCGGCCAAACAGGGCGTCCAGCATCACCTTTGCGTAGTGCACCTCGCGGTAGTCCAGGTGCACGTAGAGGGTGCCGTCGTCGGCAAGCAGGCGCCAGGCCTCGGCCAGCCGGGGTTCGAGGAACGCCCAGTAGTCCTCGAACGCGTCGTCGTAGCTGGAGAGCAGCCCCTTGACCGTGCTGTAGCTGCGGCCCTTGAAACCGATCCGGTCGCCGCTGCCGTCGATACTGCGGACCATGGTGGTCTGCTGCCGGCGCTGGGCACGCCCGGTGTTGAAGGGCGGGTCCACGTAAATCATGGTGAAGGAGCCGTCCGGCAGGGTCGGGAGGAACTCCGCGTTGTCCGCGTGTACCACCAGCGACCCGCCGTCCGGCGTCCACAAAGGGGTGCTCATAGCAGTGCTGCGGCTATTCGGCGGCGGGGCTGGACTTGGCCACTACCTCGCCGTTGCGGCGGCGCGTGCGGCTGCGGCGGGGCCGGTCCGCGGCCTTGTCGGCTGCGGGCGCTGCCGCCCGTGCCTCTGCCTGCCGCGATTCGGCGGGACGGTCGGCACTGCGGGATTCGGAGCGGGACTCGCCGCGCCGGGACTCACCGGAGCGGGACTCGCCGCGCCGGGATCCTTCGCGGGAGGAGCTGCGGGAACCTTCCCGGGAGCCGGAGCGGGCCGACCCGCTGCGCTCTGAACGGCCGCGGCCGCCGTCGCGGGTGGAGCCGCTGCGTCCGCCGGACTTGCCCGTTTCGCCCAGATCCTCGATTTTCTCGGCGTCAATACCGGCGTGCGTGCGCTTGTCACGCGGCAGCCGGCCCTTGGTGCCTTCGGGGATATCAAGGTCGGTGTACAGGTGCGGGGAGGAGGAGTAGGTTTCCACCGGCTCGGCCTGGTCCATGCCCAGGGCCTTGTTGATCAGGCCCCAGCGGGGAACATCGTCCCAGTCCACGAAGGTTACCGCGGTGCCCTTGTGCCCGGCGCGGCCGGTACGGCCCACGCGGTGCAGGTAGGTCTTTTCATCTTCGGGGCACTGGTAGTTGATCACGTGCGTGACGTCGTCGACGTCGATACCGCGGGCAGCGACGTCGGTGGCCACCAGTACGTCCACCTTCTCGTTGCGGAAGGCGCGCATAGCCTGCTCGCGGGCACCCTGGCCCAGGTCGCCGTGCATGGCGGCAACAGCGAAGCCGCGGTCCACGAGTTCCTCGGAGAGCTTCGCCGCGGTGCGCTTGGTCTTGGTGAAGATGATGGTCCGGCCGCGGCCGCGGGCCTGCAGGATGCGGGCCACCACCTCGGCCTTGTCCAGGTTGTGCGCCCGGTAGACCACCTGCCGGATGTCCTTCTTCGTCAGGCCTTCGTCATCGGGATCGGCAGCCCGGATGTGGGTGGGCTTGGTCATGTAGCGGCGTGCCATGGAGACGACGGCGCCGGGCATGGTGGCCGAGAACAGGAGGGTCTGGCGGACCGCCGGGGTGGCAGCCATCAGGGTTTCCACGTCCGGCAGGAAGCCGAGGTCCAGCATCTCGTCGGCCTCGTCGAGGACAACAATGCGTACGTTCTTCAGCGAGAGGTGCTTTTTGTTGTAGAGGTCGATCAGGCGTCCGGGGGTGCCGACAACAATTTCGACGCCGGCAGCCAGGGCCTCGATCTGCGGTTCGTAGGCACGGCCGCCGTAAATGGTGACAATGCGGGCACCGCGGCGGCGGGCCGCGGTGGTGAGGTCGCCGGCCACCTGGACAGCCAGTTCGCGGGTAGGCACCACAATCAGGGCCTGCGGGGCACCGGGGACCGCGAGGTCGGCATAGCCTTCGTCGTCGGGCGCCACCACGCGCTGCAGGGCGGGGATGCCGAAGCCGAGGGTCTTACCCGTACCGGTCTTGGCCTGGCCGATGATGTCATGCCCGCCGAGTGCAACCGGCAGGGTCATGGACTGGATCGGGAAGGGGTGGGTGATTCCGGCATCGGAAAGGGATTCCACGATGTCGGCACGAACGCCGAAATCGGCGAAGGTCAGTTCGGGGATTTCCGCAGCCTCGGCCTTGGTGGCCAGACTGTCGGCAACCGTCAGTTCTTCGTTGCTGTCATCTGCGGTGAGGTGACGATCGTCCTCAACCTGGGAAAGTTCAGTGTTCAATTAAATACCGTTCAGTTTAGGCAGCGCGGGGTGCCAGGCTCGACGAGTGGCTGAGACAGCCCATCCCGGAGCGGATGGCACGCACGCGGTGCGCGTCCAGCGGAAGCCGATCGCGGGCTAACAACTGCGGGCCGCCTGTGCTCCATTGGCCACGGCGGCGGCCGAAAATTCAAGATCGCGTAGGGTTTGCGGGTCTGGTCAAAACAATAACTTCACGTGAGCAGGTCACGTGACTATTCATACGTTACTTATACGACAGACGACCGGGCATCCAGTTACTACCTCACCAGTCTACCCGGCACCCGCTGATCGCCCTGCATCCGTGACACGTGGAGGGGCCCGGGCGCGCCGCCGCCGTGCTTCGGGGCTCCGGCGCCGGGTACGCTGGCCGTTATGACTAACGGGCATCATTCGGATCTGCCGGCCTCTTCCGCAACGGACGCACAGGACGCCTCGGAGACGTATCAGCGGTTCCTGACGGATCTGTTCGGGGCTATCGCCTACGGGGAGCTATCCGCTTTTGAACGGATGTCCTCCGACGCAAGGTTTTCCCCCACGCTGCATGACCGCGCCACGCTCGGACGGCTGGCGGTGCACGAATACGCGCACTTCGAAGTGATCTGCACGCGGCTTACCGCCATGGGCGTGGACCCGGAAGAAGCCATGCGGCCCTTCCAGGCTTCGGTGGACGCCTTCCATGACCGGACCCGGCCCGCGGACTGGTACGAGTCACTGATGAAGTTCTACGTCACGGATGCCATCTCCGATGACTTCTACCAGGCTGTCGCCTCCTGGCTGGATGCAGAGACCAACAGCCTGATCCAGGGACTAAAAGCCACGGAACAGCCCGGGGAGATCCTTCAGGGCCGGCTGAAGGTAGCCTTGGCCGACGATCCGCGGCTTGCCTCCCGGCTGGCACTGTGGGGCCGGCGCCTGGTGGGCGAGGCCCTGACCCAGGCCCAGCGCGTAGTGGTGGAACGTGCCTTCCCGGGCAGCCTGCTTGAGGGGCAGGGGCGCGAGGCCGTCGACGCCGAAATCAAGGCGCTCACCGCACAGCTGACACGTAATCATTCGAAACGTATGAGTCTTCTGGGGTTAACTGCCTGACGGCCGCTACGCTTCCCCCATAGGGAGCCAACGGCCAGGACCGGCGGCTACGGGGGAACCAACGCGGAGGAACGAATGGGGCCAGTCCTTCATGCGCGGCGGCTTGCGGGTGTTGCCGTGCTGACCTGCCTGCTCCTGTGCAGCCCGTTTCCCGGCCCCGGCGGGTCGGACCGGCCGGGATACGCCAAGCCTGCCGCAGCCGCCAAGACCCTGAATTCGGGATCGTTCAAAGCCGGCCTTGCGCCCGCAGGCGTTCCCAGGGAAGCTTGGCGGGATCTGCAGCAGGTGCTGGCGGAAACCCAGCGGAAAGCGGGGCTGTCACCGGCCGTGCAGGCAGGGAAGGTGACCTGTAATGCTGCCGGGTGCAGCCGGCAGATCGGTGCGCGCCTGGAACTGTGGAATGCCGACACCGGCGCGCATCTGGTCCGCGACGCCGTCCATCGCGTCTGGAACACCCCCGAGGGGGCATCCCTCGGGTTTCCGATACGCTCCGAGTACCCCCATGGGAACGGATTCCGCACTGACTTCCAGAACGGTTCGCTGATGTATGACCCCGTGACCGGACGGGTAATGAGCGTGGTTCCCGGCGTCGATGAGTCCGCCCTGGTGATCGGCGATTCCCAGACTTCGATAAAGACCTGGGTTGGACAGGGCCTGATCCAGGCCGGTTACCGGCCCATCCTCCGGGGTGCCAACGGCACCGGATTCGCCCACGGGAACGGAACGGTCTCCGCATACGCCCAGGCACTCGAGTCACATCAGTGGCTGCTGCCGTGGGGAGAGCCCGCGCTGATCATCCTGCAGGGCGGCGGCAACGACACCGCACATTCAGCGGCAGAGATTCAAAGCGGCGCCCGCCGGCTGATCAGCGATGTACGCCAGAGCTATCCTTCGGCACGGATCCTTATGGTCGGAGTCATCGGAGACGGCACCGGCCCGCGGAAGGACGTGGACCGGTTGCTCGCGGCTACCGCAGCAGAAGCCGGGCTGGAATTCCTCAGCCCGGGGGACTGGTGGGCCCGCTACGGCCTCAATGGGGCGATGCGGCCGGACGGGAGGCACCTGAGCCCCGAAGGCCACGCCAGGACAGCCGGGGTTTTCGCCCGCGAACTGGAACGCATCGCGCCCGTGGACAGCGGCTTTTCCTCGGGCCGGCCGGCGCGTGCCCTGCAGTAAGCGGCAGCGGGCACCCGGAAGGACGCCCGCGTCCCGGACGGGCAGCCGGTCCCCGGCCGGAACCGGAACCGGAAACAGCAAACGGGACGGCACCGAAGTGCCGTCCCGTTATTGAGCTGCGTCCTGTTGAGCTGCGTCCTATTGAGCTGTGTCTTTTGGAGCTGTGTTTTTTTGGAGGAGCACCTTATTGATTGGCGTCTCAGCCTCGCCCGGCATGATTTCCCCGAACGTGCACCGGCCGGGCCTTCTCGGCGCGGCTGGATCAGAGCCGGAGGATCCGGTCCTGCTCTGCTGCGTCGGCAGCTGCCCGTTTGCGGCCGATGGGTACGGCTGCGATGAGCGGGGCCAGGACGGCTACCGCGGCCGGCACCGCCCATCCGATCCATGCGGATTCAAAGGACGCGGCCCCGGCCATCTGGAACGCAATCCAGGCCAGGATCGCGGCACAGACGGCGATGCCCGGGAGCAGCAGCACACCGTATCTGTCCCGGTGCCGGTCCGCAGCCCAGACGGCAAGGCCGGCCGCCGCGGCGGTCAGGGTAACGAGGATCAGGCTGAGCATAATCCGGCGGCGGTGCGGCTAGAGTGCGCCGAAACCGACGCGGCGGACCTCTTCGGCGCCAATCTCCACATAGCCGATGGAAGCTCCGGGCACCACGATCAGGCGGCCCTTGACATCCTTCAGGCGCAGCAGCGCGCCGCTGGCCAGGGACTGCTCCACGGCGTCGGCAACTTCATCGGCGCTCTGGCCGGACTCGAAGACAATCTCGCGGGCTACGTTCTGAATGCCGATTTTTACTTCCACCGTGGTGCCTCCTGTAAACGATTAAGAACTTCTCGAAATCTACTCTAGATCTCCTTGGGGAACCGGCTGATTCCGCGCCAAGCTAAACGGTAGACCAGCTCGGACGCGGCATCGATGTCCAATCCGCCGTCGGTTTCCAGCCAGTAACGTGCGCTGACCTGCGCCATGCCGGCCAGCGCACGCCCAAGCAGGGTGGCTTCCAGATGGGAGAGCTTTGTGTCTTCGGCGATCACACCGGCAATACTGCTGGCGAACCGGGCATTGAATTCCTCAATGCGTGCGCTGACCTCGGCATCGGACGTCAGATCGGATTCAAAGACCATCCGGTGCCCCTGGCTGTCCTGGGCGACGAAACGGAAATAGGCCCGCATGGTTTCCCGCACGCGCAGTTTGTTATCCGTGGTGGACTTCAGCGCCGTATCCAGGAATTCGGTGAGGGTATTGAGGTGGTTATCCAGCAGCGCCATATACAGTTCCCGCTTGCCCGGGAAGTGCTGGTAGAGCACGGGCTTGCTGACATGCGCGGCCTCGGCGATCTCGTCCATTGCCGCACCGTGGAAACCGTGCGTTACGAACACCTCCTGAGCGGCGCTCAGCAGTTGCCGGCGGCGTTCCTCCCGCGGGAGTCGAACCGGTTTGCCGGCTGCCTGGTTACTCACTGATGGACCTTTCAACAGTTCCGGCGCGGTCCGCTGCACGGACAATGACCATTATTTTACCTGCGGGTGTTTGTAGCGACAGGTCCAAGAGCCATACCCGTGGCTTAGATTGGACTTCATGACCTTAGCAAGTTCACCGGTTCCTGCCACGGAACTACCCGCATTGGTGGCGCCGGGAGCGGAACTCACCCGTGAAGAAACCGAACGCTACTCCCGGCACCTGATCATCCCCGGGTTCGGGGTCCAGGCCCAGCGCAGGCTAAAGAACGCCCGGGTGCTGGTGGTCGGGGCCGGCGGATTGGGATCCCCGACGCTGCTGTACCTGGCGGCCGCGGGAGTAGGCACCCTCGGTGTTGTCGACGACGACGTGGTTGATCTTTCCAACCTGCAGCGCCAGGTGATCCACGGGGTCTCGGATGTGGGCAGTCCCAAGGTGGAATCCGCGGCCCGCAGCGTGGCCGAGCTGAATCCGCTGGTGAATCTCATCCTGCACCGGGAGCGGCTGGATAATTCAAACGTGCTCGATATCTTTTCCGGCTATGACCTGATTGTGGACGGCACGGATAACTTCGCCACCCGCTACATGGTCAATGACGCGGCGGAGATCCTGGGCAAGCCGTACGTGTGGGGTTCCATTCTCCGCTTTGACGGCCAGGTCAGCGTCTTCTGGGGCCTGCACGGGCCGACCTACCGTGACCTGTTTCCGCAGGCACCCGAACCCGGATCGGTGCCTTCCTGTGCCGAGGGCGGAGTGCTTGGTGTGCTCTGTGCACAGATCGGTTCCGTGATGGTCAACGAAGCCATCAAGCTGATTACCGGTACCGGCCGGACCCTGCTGGGGCGGGTGCTGGTCTTCAATGCAATGGAAATGAGCTGGCGCGAGGTAAGGGTCCGCCGCGACCCGGCCGCCGGACCGGTCACGGAGCTCACCGATTACCAGGCGTTCTGCGGGGTGGCGCCGGCGGCAGCACCGGCCGGCCCGGAGGTGGACGTGGCGGTCCTGCAGGAACTGCTCGCGGAACGCTCCGCCGGGCAGCGCGACTTCGAACTTCTGGACGTGCGCGAGCCGGGGGAATACGGGATTGTCAACATCGAAGGGGCGCGGCTGGTGCCGCGGGGCACGGTTTTGGCGGGCGGGTTCCGGCCCGATCCCGGCCGCCCCGTGTACGTGCACTGCAAATCCGGCGGCCGGTCTGCGGAAGTGGCTGCTTATCTGCGCGGCGAGGGCTACCCGGAGGTCTATAACGTCACCGGCGGGATTCTTGAATGGGTGCGCCGGGTGGAACCGGAGAAACCGCTGTACTGAGGAATCCGGCTACGGACGGTGGCAGGGCCAGGACTATGCGGGACCGTGCAGGAGACTACGCGGACCTGGGTTCATTCCGGCCGGCGTCCTCTGCGTCCGTTTCGGCGGCGGGGGAGGGAGCAGCCGGTGTGGCATTGCCTGCCGTGTCCGCACGGTCCACGGTGATGCCGTACAGGGCTTCGAGTCCGCGGATGTAGTCCTCCTGCTGGCCGCTGGCAGCGAGCTCGCGGGCACGGACCGTGGGCACGTGGAGCAGCTGCTTGACCATGCGGCGCATGGCAAACTCCACTTCCTCGGCCGCGCCGGAGCAACCGTGCTGGGAGCGGACCTTTTCCAGCTCGGACTCCAGGACGTTCAGGGTGTGCCGGCGCAGCGCGATGATCGCGGAATCCATTTCACGGCTGAGCTGCTGCTTGGAGAAATTCCTGGCTGCCTCGGCAACAATGCTGCTGGCCTGCTTCAGCGACTCGGCCTGCTCCGCGGGGGCTGCCAGCCGGACGGATTCCAGGGTAATGAGTTCGACGCCGTCGATCTCGCGGACGGCGGGATCAAAGTCGTGGGTGAGGGCAAGGTCAATGATGATCAGCGGCTTGCCGGCTGCCGCGCGGACGCGGCGGACATCGTCGGCACTGACCTGGCTGTCACTGCCGCTGCAGCCGATCACGACGTCGGCGTTGGTCAGCGCTTCCGGAAGGGACTTGCGCGTCAGCGGCCGGCCGCCACGGGAGGCGGCGAAGGACTCGGCCCGGTTGGAAGAGGAGTAGACACTGATGTCAGTGCAGCCGCGGTCCTTGAGCAGGGCCATGGTGGCGCCGGCATAGGCGCCGGTGCCGAAGACCACCACTGACTTCTTTGACCAGTCGGTATCTTCGGAAAGGTCGGTAGCCAGGCCGAGGGCAACGGACACAATGGAAAGCCCCCGCTTGCCGAGGGCTGTCATGGCACCAACATCCTTCGCGGTGCGGGAAGCGGTTTGGAACAATCTGCTCAACCCGCCGCTGACCGTGCCGGATTCCTGGGCTTCAATCAGCGCCCGGCGCACCTGGCCGGCGATTTCGCGTTCGCCCACCACGGCGGAGTCCAGGCCCGCGCCCACGGCAAACAGGTGCTGGGCAACGGATTCACCGGTATTGGTGGCAAAGGAACGGGACACCTGGTCCTCGCTCATGCCGGAGAGCCGGCTGATCTCTGCGACCACGGCGGAACGTGCGGCCTCGACGTCGTCGTCGGACTTCGTTTCGCAGTACACCTCCAGCCGGTTGCAGGTGGCAAGGACCACGGAGCCGGTAACGGCGGTTCCGGATTCGACCAGCGAAGACGGGACCTCGGACGCGCCGGCACTCAGGCGGGCGACAGTCTCCAGGTCTACGTCGGTGTGCGTAGCAATAAGGGAAAGTAGAACCACAGTAGGTCAATACTAGCCACCCCCGGCAGGTTCCCTTCAACCGGGCCGGCCGGAATCACGCCTGCGGGGGTGTGAGAAGGGACACCAGGCGGGCCCGGATGGCCCCGGTTATCGATTGCCGCGGATTTTGGAGAGAATCAAAGTATGACTCTTAGCGCCACTCATCCGCTGCTGGATGGCCGCACGGCCGATTCCCCCCTGATCACCGCCTACCGGGGCGGCACGCCGACGCGCCGCCCGGTGTGGTTTATGCGCCAGGCAGGCCGTTCCCTGCCCGAGTACCTGAAGGCGCGCGAGGGAATCGGGATGCTCGACTCCTGCCTGCGGCCGGAACTCGCCGCGGAGATCACCCTCCAGCCGGTGCGCCGCCACGATGTTGATGCGGGCATCTTCTTCTCCGACATTGTCATCCCGCTGAAACTCGCCGGGGTGGACGTGGACATTGTTCCCGGCGTCGGTCCCGTGCTTGGTTCCCCGGTGCGCACCGCAGCGGACGTTGCCGCCCTGCCGCGGCTGACCGAAGAAGCCCTGGAGCCGATCCGTGAGGCAGTCCGGCTGACCGTTGCCGAACTCGGGTCCAAGCCGCTGATCGGTTTTGCCGGCGCCCCGTTCACGCTTGCGGCGTACATGGTGGAGGGCAAGCCTTCCCGCGACCACCTCGGCCCGCGCACCATGATGCACGCGGACCCGGATGCCTGGCAGGCGCTGACCGCCTGGGCAGCCGACGCCTCCGGCATGTTCCTGCGCGCCCAGCTTGAAGCCGGTGCCAGTGCCGGACAGCTGTTCGATTCGTGGGCCGGTTCCCTGGGCCTGGCGGACTACGTCCGGCACGTTGCCCCGGCCTCCGCCCGCGCCCTGGACCACGTCCGCGGCCTGGGGGCCCCGCTGGTGCACTTCGGCACCGGCACTTCCGAACTCCTGGTGGCCATGCGCGACGTCGGCGTGGACGTAGTGGGCGTTGACTACCGGCTTCCGCTGGACGAAGCCAACCGCCGGCTCGGCGGCCGGACCCCGCTGCAGGGAAATATCGACCCCGCTCTGCTCAGCGCCCCGTGGCCCATCCTGGAAGCCCACGTCCGTGAGGTTCTCGCCGCCGGCGCATCGGCTCCCGGCCACGTAGTCAACCTTGGCCACGGTGTTCCCCCGGAAACCGACGCCACAGTGCTGACCCGGGTGGTTGAACTGATTCATTCGGTGGAGCCGTAACCATGCCGCACCGTTTTGCCGCCAAAACCGGACGGGCAGCCCGGCCCGGCAGAAGCACTGAGTCCGGCGCCGTCCCGCCTGAAAACACCCCTTCCGCCGTTGTTGTGGGCGGGGGCATCTCCGGCCTGATCGCCGCGCGTGACCTCGCCCGGGCCGGCATCCGCGTCACCGTCCTGGAGGCTTCCGGCTCCTTCGGCGGATGTGTGGGACGGCATGAGGTGGCTGGTATCCGGTTGGACAGCGGAGCTGAATCCTTCGCCACCAAATCCACTGCCGTGCCCGAACTGATCAGCGAGCTGGGCCTGTCCGGCGCCGTCGTACAGCCGAACCCTGCCGGTTCCTGGCTGCAGCTGGCCGCCGCTGACCTGCCCGCCGGCGCACAGCGGATGCCTGCCAGCGGGATCCTGGGCATCCCGGCGGATCCGCGCGATCCGGACATAGTCCGTGCCCTGGGCCGGGTGGGGGCTGCCCGTGCAGCCCTGGACAAGGTTCTTCCGGTGGGTGCCCTGCAGCGCCGGGAATCCGTCAGTCTGGGGGAGGTGGTCCGCAGCCGGATGGGTGAAGCGGTGCTTCGCCGGCTGGTCACCCCGGTGGTTGGCGGCGTCTATTCAGCGGACCCGAATGTACTGGATGTGGATTCCGTTGCCCCCGGGCTCCGTGCGGCCATTGCCAAACACGGCTCGCTGGCTGCTGCGGTGGGGGCCATCCGCGCCGCCGCCCCGGCCGGTTCGGCAGTGGCCGGACTGGAGGGCGGCATGGGCCGCCTGGCCGAGGCGCTGACAGCCGATCTTGAAGCCTCGGGCGCGCTGCTGCTCGCCGGAACGCGGGCCGAAAAACTGAGCCGGCATAACGACGGCTGGCAGATCCGCCTCGCTGACGGCGACGGCGACACCCGGGAACTCAGCGCCGATGCCGTGGTGGTAGCCACGGACGGCCCGGCAGCCGTGGACCTGATGTCCGGGGCCCTGCCCGAGCTCTCCGCGTACAAGCCCTCGCCGGGACCCGGCGTCGCACTGGTCACCCTGGTAGTGGACCGGCCGGAACTGGATGCCATGCCGCGCGGCACCGGCGTCCTGGTTGACCGGGAGGTGGAAGGCGTGGATGCCAAGGCACTGACCCATGCCACCGCCAAGTGGCAGTGGCTCGCGGATTCCACCGGACCCGGCACGCATGTGCTGCGCCTTTCCTACGGGCGGGCACTTTCACCTGATGACGCGGCCAGCGAACCCGCCCACGCCGAACGCGCTGACGAGGACCTCCTCCGGCAGGCCGTGGCGGATGCCTCCGCACTGCTGCAGGTTTCCCTCAGTGCCGAGGATGTGGTGGGCGCCGACGTGGTGCGCTGGGTCGGTGCACTGCCGTCCGCAGCAGTGGGCCACAGTGACCGGGTGGCGGCGGTCCGGGCAGCCGTGGCAGAAGTATCCGGGCTGGAAGCGGTCGGCGCCTGGCTGGCCGGTACCGGGCTGGCCGCGGTAACCGCGGATACCCGGACCCGGACGGCGGCTCTGGCGCGGGCGCTGCAGCAGGTGTGACATTAACCACTTTCTACAAGTTGTAGAAGTTCTGTGTTTCGATTTACCCACAAGCAAGGGGCAGACTGTTAATCATGACTGAGACGATGGATCAGAGCGCCTCCGGGGCGGCTGAAAACGAAGAGCAGTTCTTTACCCTCTGGACCGTATTCAAGCGGTCCGGGGCGCCCGCGACACCGGTCTCCGACGGTGCAGTGGAGGCCTTTGAAACCCTCGCGAAGGACCTCGGCGCCGACAACGTGACACTGCGCGGCCTGTACGACGTGTCCGCCATGCGCGTTGACGCGGACGTGATGGTCTGGCTGCACGGCAGCAAGGCCGAAGCGCTGCAGGCAGCCCTGCGCCGGATCCGGCGCACGGAACTGTTTGCGAACACCGAAATTGCCTGGTCCGCCATGGGCGTGCACCGCGATGCGGAGTTCTCGAAGAACCACTGGCCTTCCTTTGCCCGCGGTATCGAGCCCGAGGCCTGGATCTGCGTCTATCCCTTTGTCCGCTCCTACGAGTGGTACCTGCTGCCCGCCGAGGAACGCGGCAAGATGCTGCGTGACCACGGTATGCTGGGCCGCGAATTCCCCCAGGTCCTCGCGAATACCGTAGCTTCCTTCGCCCTGGGCGACTGGGAGTGGATCCTTGGCCTGGAGGCCCCCAATCTGGTTGATCTGGTCGACATGATGCGCCACCTGCGCTCCACTGAAGCCCGCAACCATGTCCGCGAGGAAGTTCCGTTCTATACCGGCCGGCGTATCCCGGCCGCCGAAGTTGCCGAGGTACTTAAATGACATCCGACGTTTCCCACGAGCCCGCTGCGTTCAACCCGCTGGAAGGGGTTGACGAAAACGGGCGCATGGAGCCGAAGCATTACGACGCCATCCTGCTGGCATCCTTCGGCGGCCCGGAAGGCCAGGAAGACGTAATTCCCTTCCTGCGCAACGTCACCGCCGGCCGCGGTATCCCCGATGAGCGGCTGGAGGAAGTCGCCACGCACTACCGGGCCAACGGCGGCATCAGCCCCATCAACGCCCAGAACCGTGCGCTGAAGGCTGCACTCGAGGCTGAGCTGGAACGCCGCGGCGTGGAGCTGCCCGTACTGTGGGGCAACCGCAACTGGGCGCCCTACATCAAGGATGTCCTGCAGGACGCCTATGACACCGGGTACCGCCGGATCCTGATGGTCACCACCAGTGTTTACTCCTCCTACTCCAGCTGCCGCCAGTACCGCGAGGACCTGGGCATGAACCTGCTCAAGACCGGCCTGGACAAGAAGCTGCAGGTGGACAAGGTACGTCAGTACTTCGACCACCCGGGGTTTGTGGAGCCGTTCGTCGAAGGCGTGCGCGAGTCGGTCGCCAAGGTCCGCGAACAGCTGGAGGCCCGGGGCATCACGGACGGGAAGATTGAAATCCTCTTCTCCACTCACTCCATTCCCACTGCCGACGCCGAGGCCTCCGGCCCCCGCGACCGGGAGTTCGAAGAAGGCAGCGCCTACGTTGCCCAGCACCTGGCCAACGCCCGCGCCATCATGGACCGGATCCCCGAAGCGGCAGGCCTGGACTGGCAGCTGGTCTACCAGTCCCGCTCCGGCGCCCCGCACATTCCCTGGCTGGAACCGGACATCAACGATGCCATTGCCGAACTGCCGGCCAAGGGCGTCAACGGCGTGGTGATTGTCCCGCTCGGCTTTGTCAGCGACCACATGGAAGTCCTCTGGGACCTGGACACCGAAGCCATGGATACCTGCAAGGAACTTGGCCTCGCTGCAGACCGCACTCCGACACCGGGCATCCACGACACCTTTGTCTCCGGCCTGGTGGACCTGGTCCAGGAGCGCACGGTGGAGAACAACATTGCCGACCGTCCCGCGCTGACCGCACTCGGTCCGTGGTACGACGTCTGCCGTCCCGGCTGCTGCGCGAACCTGCGCGGCGAAAAGCCGACCATCGCCGGCGCTGATTCCACTGTGGGTGTCGAATAGTGGCCCACTCGCCCGTCCTGATCGGGACCCGCGGCAGTGCCCTCGCCGTTACGCAGACCACCACGGTGTCCGAAGCGCTTTCGGCCCTGGGCGGGTTCGACGTCGAACTGGTGCGCGTGCGTACCGAGGGGGACATCAACCGTGCCGCGTTGTCCCAAATCGGCGGAACCGGGGTTTTTGTCGCTGCACTGCGCGAATCGCTGCTCCGGGGGGACTGCGATGTCGCCGTGCATTCGCTCAAGGACCTTCCGACGGCTGCGGCCCCGGGCCTGGCGCTAGGCGCCATTCCCGAACGCGTGGACGTACGCGACGTGCTCTGCGCCCGTGACGGCCTGACCCTGGCGGAGCTTCCGGCCGGAGCCAAAATCGGCACCGGCTCGCCGCGCCGTGCCGCACAGCTGCGGGCCGCCCGCCCGGACCTGGAGATCGTGGACATCCGCGGCAACGTGGATACCCGGCTGGGACGCGTGGCAGGACTCGTGGCAGGCGCGCCGGGAGACCTCGACGCCGTGGTGCTCGCCGCGGCCGGACTGGCCCGGCTGGGCCGTCTGGGTGTGGTCACCGAGTTCATTGATCCCGCCGTGATGCTGCCTGCCCCGGGCCAGGGCGCCCTGGCCGTGGAGTGCCGTACCGCCGATGCCGAAGACGGTGCGCTGGCGAAGGCACTGCAGGCATATGACCACCGGGACAGCAGGCTCACCGTGGCCGCTGAACGCGCCATGCTGGGCAGGCTTGAAGCCGGATGCACCGCCCCCGTAGGCGCACTGGCGCATGTGGAGGAAGGCACCATCAGCCTCGAAGCAGTGGTCTGCAGCGATGATGGAACCCGCCTGCTGCGGCGCAGCGCCGCCGTCGCGGACCTCAGCGAAGACGCAGCCCGCGCCCTCGGCGTGCAGGTTGCCGAGGAACTGCTGGCAGCCGGCGCCGGGCAGCTCACAGATCTGCCCGCCAGCTGATGCTCCACGGGTCCTGCTGAGATGGCAGCCACCAGGCATAACGGTCCGGACCTCACCGGACTCAGCGTGGTGCTTCCGCGTACCCCGGACCGGGCCTCGGCCATGGTCCGGGAACTGGAGGACTGCGGTGCAGCGGTAGCGCTGATGCCGCTGATCGACTTCCAGTTCCCCGCGGACACGGCGGCACTGGACGGAGCACTGAACGCGCTCAGGGCAGGCCGGTTCGCCTGGGTGGTGTTCACCTCCGTGACAACCGTCCGGGCCGTCACGCACCGGTGCGCTGCCCTGGGGATCCGCCCCGGATCCGTGGTTCCGGCGGATACCCGGATCGCGGCGGTGGGTGCGGGCACCCGGCATGCCTTGGAGGAGGCAGGATTCGACGTCGATTTTATGCCCGACTCGGACCAGTCTGCCCGCGGACTGGCTGCGTCCTGGCCGGACCCCTCCGGCTCGGACCCCGAAGGGGGAGACCTGCGGGTCCTGCTGCCCCAGGCGGACATTGCCGACCCTTCGCTGCATGACGCGCTGACCGCCCTGGGCTGGGAGGTGCGTGCCGTCACCGCTTACTGCACCGTTGATTTCCCGGCCCCGGGAATGCGCTTCACCCCGGAGGTTCCCGCTGACGGACTGTTGGACGCTTCGGCGTTCCGCGCCCTGGCGCCTGCCGGGCCCCGCGCCGTCGTCCTGACCTCCCCGAGCATTGCCCTGCGTTTCGCGACGCGGTGTTCCCCGGTACCTGCGGGCACACTGCTGGTGGCGATCGGAGACAGCACAGCCGCGCAGATGCGCGGGCTTCACCTGCCGCTGCATGCCGTGGCGGAACACCCGACCCCCAAGGGAATAGCGCAGGCACTGTCCGTTGCTATGTCAACGGGCTCCAAAAACTAGCTCCACCAATACCGGAAGGCAGACTTACCTCTATGAGCTTCCCCCAGCACCGTCCCCGCCGGCTGCGCACCACACCCGCCATGCGCCGCCTGACCGCCGAATACCGGCTCGATCCGGCCGAGCTGATCCTGCCCGCCTTTGTCCGCGAGGGGATTACCGAACCCAATCCGCTGACCTCCATGCCCGGCGTTGTCCAGCACACCATGGACTCCCTGAAGAAGGCCGCCGCGGAAGCAGTGGAACTCGGGGTGGGCGGCATCATGCTCTTTGGCATCCCCGCTGAACGCGACGCCGTGGGCAGCGCCGGCACGGACCCCAACGGCATCCTCAACCGCGGCATCGCGGCGGTGCGCGAAGAAGTGGGCGACGAGCTGGTGATTATGAGCGATGTCTGCCTGGATGAATTCACCGACCACGGACACTGCGGGGTGCTGGATGACAACGGCGTGGTGGATAACGACACCACGTTGGAAATCTACGGCCGGATGGCTGTGGAGCAGGCCCGCGCCGGCGCCCACGTCCTGGGCCCGTCGGGCATGATGGACGGCCAGATAGCCGTTATCCGCCAGGCTCTGGACGAGGCCGGCTACCAGGACGTTTCCCTCTTCGCCTACGCCGCCAAGTACGCCTCGGCGTTCTACGGACCGTTCCGTGAGGCGGTGGACTCCCAGCTCAAGGGCGACCGCCGGACCTACCAGATGGAAGCTGCCAACCGCCGTGAGGCGCTCCTGGAAGTGGAGCTGGACCTCGAAGAAGGCGCCGACATGGTGATGGTCAAGCCGGCCATGAGCTACCTGGACGTGCTGGCCGACGTGGCCGCGATGTCACCGGTGCCGGTGGGCGCTTACCAGATTTCAGGCGAGTACGCGATGATTGAAGCTGCCGCCGCCAACGGCTGGATTGACCGCCGCCGGGCCATCGAAGAGTCGGTGCTGGGCATCAAGCGGGCCGGCGCGAACATGATTCTCACCTACTGGGCCGCCGAGCTGGCAGCCTGGCTGAAGGAAAGCAAGTAATGTCCTCACCTGTAACACCGTCCTCCAATGACGAGCTTTTCGACCGTGCCCGGGCCCTGATGCCCGGCGGCGTGAACTCCCCGGTCCGGGCCTTCGGCTCGGTGGGCGGCACGCCGAAGTTCATGGTCTCCGCCAAGGGGCCGTATATCACCGACTCCGAGGGCCGCGACTACGTGGACCTCGTCTGCTCGTGGGGTCCGGCGCTGGTGGGCCACTCGCACCCGGACGTACTGGCCGCCGTGCACGCGGCCGTCGACAACGGGCTCTCCTTCGGCGCTTCCACCCCCGCCGAGGCAGAGCTGGCGCAGCTGGTCATGGACCGCGTGCCGGCTGTGAAGCGCCTGCGCATGGTTTCCACCGGCACCGAAGCCACCATGACCGCCATCCGGCTGGCCCGTGGCTACACCGGCCGGAACCTGGTCATTAAATTCGCCGGCTGCTACCACGGACACCTGGACGGCCTGCTGGCCTCCGCCGGCTCCGGCCTGGCCACGCTGGCCCTGCCCGGCTCCGCCGGCGTCACGGCAGCCACCGCTGCCGAGACCCTGGTGCTGCCGTACAACGATGTTGCCGCCGTGGAAAAGGCCTTTGCCGAGCACGGCTCCGACATCGCCGCGGTCATTACCGAGGCTGCCCCCGCCAACATGGGCGTGGTGACCCCGGACGAGGGCTTCAACGCCGCACTGTCCCGCATCACCGCCTCGCACGGTGCCCTGCTGATCCTGGACGAGGTCCTCACCGGCTTCCGCACCGGCCCGGCCGGCTACTGGGGCCTCACCGGCGGCGCAGCCGACGCGGCGGAGCGCTGGACGCCGGACCTGTTCACCTTCGGCAAGGTCATCGGCGGCGGCATGCCCGTGGCGGCCCTGGGCGGCCGCGCCGACGTAATGGACTATCTGGCCCCGCTGGGACCGGTCTACCAGGCCGGAACCCTCTCCGGTAACCCGATCGCCATGGCCGCCGGCGTGGCCACGCTGAAGGCAGCCACCGCCGAGGTTTACGCCACGGTGGACGCCCGCAGCGCGGAGCTCTCCGCCGCAGTATCCGCCGAACTGGACAAGGCCGGCGTGGACCACAGCATCCAGCGCGCAGGCAGCCTGTTCAGTGTCGCCTTCGGCACCTCCGCCACCGGCGTGCACAACTACGAGCAGGCCCAGGCGCAGGAAGCGTTCCGGTACCGGCCGTTCTTCCACTCCATGCTGGACTCCGGGGTGTACCTGCCGCCGTCCGTCTTCGAGGCATGGTTCCTTTCCGGTGCCCACGACGACGCCGCGATGGACCGCATCTACGCGGCGCTGCCGGCAGCCGCCAAGGCGGCCGCTCAGGCGCAGCCCTGATCCCGGGATCCTGACGATAAAAAACCCCGCACCTGGCAGGTGCGGGGTTTTTTATTGTGCCTGTGGGCTAGAACGCAGCGGTCACGTCGCCGTTCGGCCAGGTTTCTTCAATGAAGGCCTTGGTCTCGGGGGAGTGCAGCAGCTCTTCGAGCTTGTCGATCCGGGCATCCTTGCTGCCGGCCTTCCAGACCAGGAAGTTCGCGTAGGGGTTCTCCTCCACGGACTCCACCAGCAGGGCGTCATCGGTGCTCAGCCCGGCCTCGAGGATGTAATTGCCGTTGATGATAGCCAGGTCCACCGTGGGATCACTGAGATCGTTGACCAGCAGTTCGGGCTGGTTTTCCTGGAAGTCCAGGTTCTTCGGGTTCTGCTCGTCGGTGAGGGTGAGCACGGAGGAATCCTCGGCAATGTCTTCGACGAGGCCTGCATCTTCGAGCATCTTCAGGGCACGGGCCTGATTGGAGGGATCGTTGGTGACCATGACGCGGGCACCGTCTTCAATGCTGGAGACGTCCTTGTGCTTCTCCGAGAAGGCGGCGTACGGCTCCACATGGATGCCGGCACCGTGCTCGAAGTCGTAGCCCTGGCTTTCCATCTGGGATTCCAGGTACGGCAGGTGCTGGTAGTAATTGACGTCGCTGTCGCCGTCATTCAGGGAGATGTTCGGCGTGATGTAATCGTCGAATTCCTGGATCTCCAGTTCCAGCCCGGCCTCTTCGGCGAGGTTGTCACGGACAAATTCCAGGATCCGGGCGTGCGGCGTCGGGCTGGCGCCCACGGTCAGGGTTACCGGATTGGCGGGGTCAAGGCTCTCCACGGCGCTGGGGGCGGAATCGGATCCACCACAAGCCGTCAACGCCAGAGCCGTGGCCACACCGGTGGCAACGAGGGTTAGTGCTTTACGCATCGAGTGCGTTCCTTTCGCGAAACCCGTGACGGAACTCCGCCCGCGGGTGGGGTGCAGCTAGCGGCTACTGGCTGCAGATCCGGGAATCAGTCCGGACGCTGCCCGGACTGTGCGGAAAACTGAGGGAATCAGACTGCGGCACCGTCCCGTTCGCGGTCCGCTCCGCCGGCAGGGCGCACGGCTGCTTCGGCGTCGGTACCCGGGACAGCGGCGGCCGGACGGCGGCGCCTGCTGCTGCCCGAGGCTGAACGGTGGTCCACCCGGCGGGAGAACCAGTCGCCCACCAGCTGGATGATCTGTACCAGCGCCACAATGACGACAATGGTCACGAGCATTACCTGCGTGTCGAAACGCTGGACGCCGTAGTTGTAGGCCAGCCGGCCCAGGCCGCCGCCGCCGATGATGCCGGCCATGGCCGAGTATCCGACCAGGGTCACCATGGTGGTGGTCAGGGCAGCCACCAGGCCGGGCATGGCCTCGCGCAGCAGGACCTTGGAGACCACCTGCATCTTGGTGGAGCCCATTACCAGGGCGGCATCGATCTTGCCGCCGGAGACATCACGCAGGGCGTTTTCCACCAGGCGGGCGAAGAACGGAATGGTGGCGATGCTCAGCGACACGGACGCGGCCACCGGGCCGATGGAGGTTCCGGTAACCAGCCGGGCCAGCGGGATGAGGGTGACGGCCAGGATCGCGAACGGCACCGACCGGGTGATGTTCACGATGATGTCGCTGACAATCCGGTTCGTGATGCGCAGCGGCCGCAGCCCGCCCGGTGCGCTGGTGTGCAGGAACACGCCCAGCGGCAGGCCGATCAGCAGCGTAAAGAAGCCGGAGATGCCAACCATCTGCAGGGTTTCAACCACTGCTTCGGGCAGTGCCTTGGTAATACCGGGATTGTCGAAAAGCTCGTTCAGGAAGTTCATGCGGCCACCTCCACGGTGACGCCCTGCAGGGCGAGGTATTCATGGACGGCGGTCATGTCGGTGTGCGTGTCCAGCTGGATGCGCAGCCGCCCAAAGCGGGTACCGGCCAGCAGCTCAACGCTGCCTGCCAGGACGTTGACGTCCGTGTCGAAGCGGCGGGTCAGCGCCGAGAGCACCGGGTCCGACGTGGTCTGGCCGGTAAACAGCAGTTCCAGCACCGGTCCGCCCGGGGACGGGGGAGTGGCCGGCAGGGGAATGAGCTGCTTGGCGAGCCGGCCGCGCAGATCCGAGGCAACCTCGCGCAGCGGTCCGTGCTCCACGACGCGGCCCGCCTCCAGCAGGGAGACTGAATCGCAGATGCGCTTCACCACGTTCATTTCATGGGTAATGATCAGCACCGTCAGGTCCAGCCGGCGGGTCAGGTCCGAAATCAGGTCCAGGATGTCATCGGTGGTTGCCGGGTCCAGAGCGGACGTGGGCTCATCACAGAGCAGGACATCGGGATCCGAGGCCAGTGCCCGGGCAATGCCGACGCGCTGCTTCTGGCCGCCGGAGAGCTGGGCGGGATAGGCGCCGGCAAAACCTTCCAGTCCCACCAGGCCCAGCAGTTCCCGCACCTTGGCGTCGATGACGCTCTTTTTGGTTCCCACCAGTTCCAGGGGATGGGCGATATTGGCTGCCGCAGTCCTGGAATCCATGAGGTTCGCGTGCTGGAACACCATGCCGATGCGGCGTCGGGCCGCGCGGATCTCAGAGTCCTTTACGGCGGTCAGCTCGCGTCCGTCGATGGTGACGGAGCCCGACGTCGGCCGGTCCAGCAGGGTCAGGCAGCGCACCAGCGTGGATTTACCGGCACCTGAATGCCCGATGATGCCGTGGATGGAGCCTTTCGGCACGCTGAGGCTGACACCGTCAAGGGCGGTGACATCGCGCTCACCCTGCCGGTAGACCTTGCGGAGGTCGGTAACTGTGATCATTGGTCCTCGTCATGTGCGTAAGCGGCCGGACAGGGGCGTGCCTGGAGAGGGCACTCAGGGGTGCCTTGGCCAAGGGCCGGCCGTGCGGAGGGTGCCCGCCAATCTCGTGGCGCGGGGCGGGATGCGCGCGCATGGTGCGCGGGTACGCCCGGGCGCCATCAGCGCCTGACACAACTACCAGTATCGCATGGCGCCAACAGGCGTCCTGCCAAGGTGACGGCCTGTGACGACGGGCCAAAGACAGGTCAGGCCGGGGCCGGCACCGCCAGCGGATCAAGGTCCGGTGCCTGGCGCAGGGGCCAGGCACCGTCGATCACGGCCTCCGGATCCCGGCGCCGGAGGTATTCCTGGAAGCTGGCAGCCTGGCCGGCGGCCCATCCGATTTGGGACTGGTGCAATTGTGCGGCTTCGCACTGCAGTTCCGGGTACTTCGCTGCCATGACCGCTGCCACGGACAGCGTGGCGGCAACGTCCGCAGCCGACGTGTGGGCATTCTCAAAACCGACACCGTAGTGTTCCGCCATGGCCGTGAGGGTGCGCTTGCCGCGGCGGAACCGATCCACCTGCTTGTCCAGGATGTACGGATCAATCACCGGGAACGGGGTCGGGGCGGTGAGGCCGAAGCGCTCGCATTCCCGTGCCAGGACCGTGAAGTCATAGCAGGCGTTGAACGCCATCACCGGGATCCCGGCGGCGAAGAAGCCGCCCAGCACTTCGGCGACTTCCGCGGTCACGGATGCCGGCGATCCGCCCTCTGCACGGGCACGCTCGGTGGTGATGCCGTGAATGGCGGCCGCTTCCGCGGGAATGGGTATTTCCGGATTGGCCAGCCACTCATGGTGCTGCAGCGTGTCACCCCTGCCGTTGACCAGAATGATGGACGCGGTGACTATCCGCGCGGTCTGCGGGTCCCGGCCCGTGGTCTCCAAATCGAAGGCGGCCCGGGGGAGTTCATGCCAGCTGTTCATGCATCAAACGTACCGGCGGGCACCGACAATCCCGGAATTGGCGGGGTGTGCCGCGGCCTCGGTACCCTACTGGATATGCAGGCGGAGTATGCGGATGCGGTGCTGTCAGTAGCGGATCTCATTCCGCCCGGCCAGGTGCTGTCCTACGGCGACATAGCCGAACTGCTCGGAACAGGCGGCCCCCGCCAGGTCGGTGCGGTGATGTCCGCCCGCGGATCGGAGGTCTGCTGGTGGCGGGTGCTGCGTGCCTCCGGTCAGCCGCCCCGGTGCCACGGCGGGCAGGCATGGGAACACTACCGGCGGGAGGGCACCCCTGTTCGGGGAACGGCCGACGACGGCGGCAACGGTTACCGGGTGCTGATCGGTACGGCGCGCTGGCAGCCGACGGAGGAGCAGTGGTGGTTCCTTGATGATCTCCGGAACCGGCTTCGCCAGGCTGCGGATCCCGTACCCGGCGCCGCACCACACGCGGGTTCGGCGGATAACAGGAATGTCAGTGGGTCATGATGAAGTGGAGCCATGAGCGTTAAACTCCAACTCGTTTCACCGGCTGCTGCTGCAGCCGGTGCCCCGCAGCTCAGTGCTGACCAGCAGGCCGTGGTGGACCTTCCCGCCGGAAGCGGTCCGGTGCTGGTGCTCGGGGCACCTGGAACGGGTAAATCCACCGTCCTGGTGGAAGCCGCCGTCGCCCGCATTGAACGGGACGGGCTGGATCCCGCGAACCTGCTGATGCTCGCTCCGACCCGGCTTGCCGCGGCGGGGCTGCGCGATGCACTGTCCGCACGGCTGCAGGGAACACTAAGCACCGCTCCGGCGCGGACCTGGGCGTCTTACGCCTTCGACCTGATCCGCCGCGCCAAGACCGAAGGAAGGCTCCCGTACCTCACCCGTGCGCCGAAACTGCTCTCCGGTGCCGAACAGGACGTGATCATCAAGGAACTGCTGGCCGGACACGGGCAGCATGGCGTCCCGCAGCTGCCGTGGCCCGAGAGCCTGGACCTTGCTTTGGGTACCCGCGGGTTCCGGCAGGAAATCCGTCAGCTTTTCGACCGGGTCATCGAATACGGCATTTCCGCCCAGGAGCTGCGGGAACTCGGACAACGGTACGGCCGCCCCGACTGGGTGGCGGCGGGAGACCTCTATGCCGAGTACCGCGATGTCCTGGACCTGCGGATGCCGGAGTCCTTCGACCCGGCGGGCATCATTACCTCCGCGCTAAACATCCTGCGCTCGGATCCGGAGTTCCTGGCCGCCGAGCAGGACCGCCAGCAACTGGTGCTGGTGGATGACCTGCAGGAAGCCAACCCCGCCATCCACAGCCTCTTCGCACTTCTGGCCGGCACGGGGGATTCCGTGGCCACGGCGTGCCCGGACACTGTGGTCCAGGGCTTCCGCGGTGCCCGCCCGGACCTGGTGGGCAAGCTGGGCAACCGTTTCCCCGGCGGTATTCAAACGCACGTCCTCACTACTTCGCACCGGCTGACCGGTGAACTGGCCGGGGCCTGGACCCGGACCGCCGCACGCATATCCGTGGTGGGGTCACTGCCGTCCTACCGCACTGCGGTTGCCGATGCCCGGTTCCCGTTCCACAAGGCAGCCGCAGGCCCTGCGGCTGCCGGCGCCGCGGACCTGCCCGAAGCTGCGGATCCGGCCCGAACTCCGGATTTGCCCGATTCCGGGGACGAAGCACCCGCTCCCGCCCCGGTCCCCGCCGCCGAAGCCCACGTCGTGGATTCGCCCATGCATGAGCAACGCTATGTTGCCCAGCGGATCCTCGAAGCCCAGCTGCTGCGCGGGCGCTCGCTGGAGGACATGGCAGTGATCGTCCGGACCGGTGCGCAGCTGGCCGCACTGCAGCGTTATCTCTCGGGCCAGGGAATTGAGGTCAAGGTTCCGGTCGCCGAAAAGGCGGTCCGCGACGAAGCCGCCGTCCGTCCGCTGCTGGACGCCTTCGCCGTCGTCCTCGATCCGGACCTGCTGACGCCGGAACTTGCTGTTTCACTGCTGACCTCCCGCATCGGCGGTGCCAGCACCCTGGAACTGCGCCGGCTGCGGCAGGCGCTGCGGCGCGAGGAACTCAGCGGTGGCGGCGGGCGCACCAGCGACGTGCTCCTGGTGGAATCGCTGCTGGACCCGGAATCGTCGTCAGGGCTGGCGCTTGCCGGCCTGCAATGGGACGCCCGAACCGCGGCCCGGCGCATCGCCGGAATGCTCACCGCCGGACGGAAGGCAGCAGCAGAACCCGGGGCCACCGCGGAAACAGTTCTCTGGGCGCTCTGGTCAGCATCGGGCTGGTCCAAAAAATGGGCCGAGACGGCACTGGCGGGCGGTCCCGCCGCGTCCCGTGCGGACCGGGACCTGGACGCCATCATGGCCCTGTTCCAGACTGCTGAACGCTACGTCGACCAGCTGCCGGGCTCCACTCCTGCACAGTTCCTGGATTACCTCACGAGCTCGGAGCTGCCGATGGACACGCTGGCTGCCCGGGCCCAGCGCCGGGAAGCGGTGGAACTGCTTACTCCCGCCAGCGCGGCAGGACGTGAGTGGCCAATGGTCATAGTGGCCGGGATCCAGCAGGATGTTTGGCCCAACCTGCGGCTGCGCGGGGAACTGCTGGGCAGCGGGGAACTGGTGGCGGCGGTGGAGCACGGAGACAGCTTCCGGGCCCACCGCGACCCGCTGACCCTGATGCAGTCCATCCGCTTTGATGAGCTGCGCAGTTTTTCCACTGCCATCTCGCGGGCAACAGAGGTACTGATCTGTACCGCGGTGTCCTCCGAGGACGAACAGCCTTCGCAGTTCCTGGACCTGGTGGCGCCGCTGGAACCGGGCGCCGAGAAACGCGCACGCACCGAGGTACTGCGGCCCAGCACGCTGCGCTCGCTGGTGGCGGAACTGCGCAGGTACGCCCAGCAGCCCGACGCCGACCGGGGTGCGGCGGATGAAGCGGTGTACCGGCTGGGCACCATGCTCAATCACCAGGTCTCCGTTCCGGGCGCGCACCCTGATTCGTGGTGGGGCCTGGCGTCGCAGTCCACGGACGAGCCGATCCTCCCGCCGGATGCCCCGATCCCCGTGTCCCCTTCCAAGGTCGATGCCGTCCTGAAGTCGCCGCTGAGCTGGTTCGTTTCCGCAGCGGGTGGTGAGCAGGCGACGGATTTTGCCCGCTCACTGGGGACGCTGGTGCACGCCATTGCCCAGGACATGCCCGACGCCGCAGGCAGCGAATACGTAGCCGAGCTGCAGAAGCGCTGGCCGTCGCTGGGCATGAAGGAGAACTGGGAAGGCCAGATGGACTTCCACCGGGCCGAGACAATGGTCCGCAAGCTCGCCGAATACGTGATCAGCATGCGCCGCAGCGGACGGTCCCTGGCCGGCGTGGAACAGGACTTCGAGGTGGAGCTGCCGGTGGAGATCAACGGTGCCGAACGTACGGCCCTGCTCCGCGGCCAGATCGACCGGTTGGAGAAAGACGCTGACGGACGGCTGTTCATTGTGGACCTGAAAACGGGCAAGTCTGCGCCGAAAAAGGATGACCTTGCGGGCCATCCGCAGCTGGCGGCCTATCAGGAGGCTATCCGTGAGGGTGCCTTCCCGGAGGCATCACAGGCCCCCGGCGGTGCGGCGCTGGTGCAGCTGGGTACCACCAACAAGGGCGTTTCCGTCCAGGAGCAGCCACCGCTGGATCCGGAGGATACCTCGGCACGTGACATGGTCCGGGAGGCCGCCCGGCTGATGTCGGCAGCGTTCTTCGAAACGGTTCACGATCCCGGCCGCAGCGGGTTCGGCGGCAACGGCTGCCGGCTGCCGGAAATCTGTCCATTGTGTGCTGAAGGAAAGCAGGTCACTGAATGAGTGCCGTCACTGACGAGGGCTCCAGCGGAGCGCCGGAGGCTGCACAGGCGCCGAAGTACAGCGCCCGCGAGCTTGCCGAACTGCTGCACACCGATCCCCATTCCCCGGTGCAGTACCCCACACCGGACCAGATCGGCATTATCGAAGGTCCGCTGGAGCCCCTGCTGGTGATCGCCGGCGCCGGGTCCGGGAAAACCAAAACCATGGCCGACAGGGTGGTCTGGCTCGTGGCCAACGGGCTGGTCCGGCCGGAACAGATTCTGGGCGTGACCTTCACCCGGAAAGCGGCGGGCGAACTCGCCAGCAGGATCAGGGGACGCCTGAACCTGCTGTACCGGCAGCTGGACGGGGCCGAGGGGCAGGCCGGAGACAACGGGGAACCAGGTTCCGGCGGTGACGAGCGCCTGGACCCCAGCGTTTCGACCTACCACTCCTACGCCAACGGAATCGTCAACGACTACGGTCTGCGGATCGGGGTGGAACGTGATTCGGTGATGCTCGGCGGTGCCCAGGCCTGGCAGCTGGCCAACGAAGTGGTGGAAGCCTACTCCGGCGAATACGACCATTTCACTGCCGCGAAATCCACCCTGGTCAATGCCGTCCTGCAAATGGCGGGGGAGTGCTCCGAGCATCTGCGCACACCAGCCGAGGTGCGGGCCGAGCTTCAGACGCACGCAGATGCGGTTTCTGCGCTGCCGTATCACTTCGGCAAACCCAAGGAGCCCACGCAGGCTGCCCGGAAGCTGCTCAACCGGCTGCGTACGCGCATCACGGTAACGGAACTGGTGGAAGCGTACCGGCGGGCCAAAGCCGAGCGCCGGCAGCTGGACTTCGGCGATCTGGTGGAGCTTGCTGCCAGGATTGCCGCCACCATTCCCGAAGCAGTGGAAATGGAACGTGCCAAATACAAGGTGGTCCTGCTGGACGAATTCCAGGACACTTCCCACGCGCAGATGGTGCTCTTCTCCAGCCTGTTCGGTGACGGCCGGGCCGTGACGGCCGTAGGCGACCCGCACCAGTCCATCTACGGTTTCCGTGGCGCCTCCGCCGGCCAGCTGGGGACGTTCCGCGAGAAGTTCCCGCTGATAGGCGAACACCGCAGGGACCTGGCGCCGCTCGCGAACCTGTCAGTGGCCTGGCGTAACTCCACATCCGTGCTGGCCGCCGCCAACACGGTTGCCGGGCAGCTCAACGATGCTGCCCCCTGGCTGAAACACCAGCGGCTCCCGAACGTGCCCGCACTCGAAGCCAAGCCGAACGCGCCGGTCGGCGAAGTCTATTTGGGGCGCTACCTGTGCGACGTATCGGTGGAACCGGGCAAGGGCAACCCGGAACGGATTCTCGGAGAAGCTGAAGCCGTGGCAGAGCAGGTGGCCTACCACCGGGAGCGGTTCTTCGAACGCGATGAGCGGAACCAGGGGGTCCGGCCGACCGTGGCTGTGCTGTGCCGCGGACGGAAGCAGTTCGAACCCATTCGGAAGGAACTGGAACTGCGCGGCATTCCCGTGCAGATCGTTGGACTCGGCGGACTGCTGTCAACACCGGAAGTCGTGGACCTCCTGGCTGTCCTGCGGGTGCTGGGCGATCCGGGGCGTTCGGACTCGATGCTGCGTATCCTGGCCGGGGCGCGCTGGCGTCTGGGCCCGGCAGATCTGATGGCGCTGGCTGATTGGTCCCGGCACCTGGTCCGGGTCCGGGAACGGGCAGTGCGGGTGGCCGATGCTGCGGAGATTCACGGTCCGGACGAAGCGCCGGACCTCGTGGTGGAGGCCGATCTCGTGGAGGCAGGGAGCCTTGTGGAAGCGGTGGATTCCCTGCCGCGGCCCGGCTGGGTTTCCAATGCGGGCCGGTCCCTTTCCGAAGAGGGCCTGCGCAGGCTGACAGTGCTGCGTGATGAACTGCGGGACCTGCGCGGGTTTGTGGGCGAGGACCTGACCACACTGATCGGGGAAGTGGAGCGGCGGATCCTGCTGGACATTGAAGTGGCGGCCAAACCCGGTGTCACGCTGCACGAATCCCGCCGCAACCTGGACGCCTTCATTGACGCTGCAGCCACGTTCAGCTCTGCTGCGGAACGGGTGGACCTGGCCGCGTTCCTGGCCTGGCTGGAAGCCGCCGACAGTGAGGAAAACGGCCTGCCCGTCACGCCGCTGGAACCCAGCCGCGAAGCGGTGCAGCTGCTCACCGTCCATGCCTCCAAGGGCTTGGAATGGGACATTGTGGTTGTCCCCGGCCTGAATGAAGCATCCTTCCCCAGCGATAAGGATTCACGCTGGAGCAGCGGCGACGCGGCCGTGCCCTGGACCCTTCGGGGGGACAGTCTGGACCTGCCGCAGTGGGAATGGGACCAAATTGACCAGAAGACCTGGCTGGAGAGCGAAAAGCTCTTCAGCGAAGATGCGAAGGGGCACGCAGAGCGGGAGGAACGCCGGCTTGCCTACGTGGCCTTCACGCGCGCCAAATCGGTGCTGATCTGCACTTCCTCCGCCTGGGGCGGCGGGCGCTCCAAACCGCTGGCACCATCCCGGTACCTAAGGGACCTCTATGACCTGGAGCAGGAGGGCGCAGCCGGTTACCGGCTCCTGCAATGGGTCAGTCCCGAGGAAGAAGGGACCGAGAACCCGGCGAACGCTGAAGCGGAACGGGCGCGCTGGCCGCTGGATCCGCTGGGAGCGCGCCGCCCGCGGATGGAAGCGGCGGCCCGGTCCGTCCTGGCTGCTGCGGAGCGGCAGGCCGCTGACCGTGCCTTGTCCCCGGACGGCGCGGATGTCCCGGTGCCGGACGGCCGCTGGGGGCGGGAAACGGAGCTGCTGCTGGCTCGGCACCGGCCGCCGAATGAAGTGGTGCAGGTGGAACTCCCCGCCCACATCTCGGCGTCCATGCTGGTGGACCTGAAGGATGATCCGGCTGAGGTGACCCGTCAGCTTCGGCGTCCGGTTCCCCGCCAGCCCGGTATGGCCGCCCGCAAGGGCACCGCTTTCCACGCCTGGGTGGAGGAGTTCTTCGGTAGCAGCGGCATGCTGGATATCGACGAGTACCCCGGGGCTGCCGACGCCTATGTGGATGAGGCGTACCAGCTCGAGGACATGATGGCGACCTTCGAGGCATCCGAATGGGCGCAGCGGACGCCCGCCTATATTGAGGTTCCGGTGGAAACCAAGGTGAACGCCGTGGTTGTCCGAGGGCGTATCGACGCAGTTTTCCAGGACGCCGACGGCACCTGGGACCTGATCGACTGGAAAACCGGTGCCCCGCCGTCGTCCTCGAAGCTGGACGTCCGCGCCGTGCAGCTGGCCGTGTACCGGCTTGCCTGGTCCCGGCTGAAGGGTGTGCCGTTGGAGAAGGTCCGCGCCGCGTTCTATTACGTGGCGGCGGACAAACTTATCCGGCCGTTCAACCTGGCCGGGGAAGCCGAGCTGGAGCGCATCATCGGTGAGGCACCGAAGACCCCGTCCGCCGGATTCTGACCCGGCGGACAGGGTGGCTGGGGCTTTCGCCTACGGGACTGCCCGCCGGAGGGTGGCGTAGGACGTCAGTGCAAGAAGCGCTCCCGCAGCAAGCACCCAGCCGGCGAGGGAGAGCGGTGTCAGTTCCATGATCCAGGCACCCACTGACGGCCAGGCGTCCTGCCAGGTGATCAGGGCGATGACTCCCAGCAGCACTGCCCCGACTCCGACCAGAGCCGCGGTCAGGCCGACGGTCCGCCACCGCTTGTAGATCGTCGAACTCCAGAAGCCCGCCAGGAACAACAGGATGGTGACTGCGAAGTAGAACAGGATCTGGGTGTACCAGGCGCCCTCCGCAATCCACGGGATGGCGAAGATGGCTCCGCCCATGCCCCACCCGTCGGTGGCCTGCTCGATCAGCCCCAGGATCCAGTACACAACTGCCAGTACTAGGGCCACGCCGGCGAACAGCCCCACGGTCCCCATGTAGAAGGAACGCCGGCTGGCACTCATGGCCTGGGAGAAAGGGAAGAGCAGTGTCATGGCCTGGATTCCGAGTGCAAAGAAATACCACATCACGGCCTGCCCGGAGCCTGAAATGACGGTGGTGGCGTCATCAGGGACCATGGCGAAGATGGCCAGGGAAATCAATGTTGAGGCCACGAGGATGATGAGCGGGGTCCACAGGTAGATCCACTTGTTGGTCAGCTGCATCCTCGCAACGGCTAGTGACTGGTTCATTTGAACGCCTCCAGGCTAGGTGCCCCGGTGCCGGGTTTCTCCAGGCCATCGGGTTGCAGGGATTTCCTGACAACGAGTTGCTGCAGGGACACGGGTGTCAGCTGCAGTCCGAGTTCGGCGGCTTCCCGGCGCTCGCCGTCGTCCATTCGGTGCTCCAGGGTCAGCGACACGAGCGAACCCAGGGATTCGCGGTGCAACACCGTCCGGCCGGAAGCGAAGGCCTCCACGACTTCCGCCGTTCCGGTCACGGTGATGGCACTGCCCCGGATGTTCTCGGCGTCATCGTCCAGGACTATCCGGCCGTCGTCGATCACGATGATGTGTTCCAGCAGATTGGCCACCTCATCGATCAGATGTGAGGAAAGCAGGATGGTGCGCGGGTGTTCGGCAAAGTCCTGAACCAGCCGGTCATAGAAGATCTGGCGGGCAACGGCGTCGAGGCCCAGATAGGGTTCGTCGAAAAACGTGATGTCTGCGCGCGAAGCCAGTCCGAGGATCACGCCGACGGCGGAGAGCTGGCCGCGGGAAAGTTTCTTGATCCGGCGCTTCAACGGGAGGTGAAAGTCTTCCGCGAGGGAGGCGGCGTATCCGGCGTCCCAATTGGGGTAGAACAGCCGGGCCGACGCGAAGGCATTCGCGGCCGTGAAGTCATCCGGATACTTCTGCGACTCGCGGACAAAGCACAGCCTGCGCAGCACCCGCTCATTTTCGAAGGGGTGTTCCCCAAAGACCCGCACCTCACCCGCGGACTCAAACCCCTGGGCGGTCAGGATCGACATCAGTGTGGTTTTACCCGCCCCGTTGCGGCCGAGCAGCCCGTAAATCCGGCCGCCGGAAATGCTCAGGTTCACATTGTCGAGCGCTAGCTGGTCCCGGTAGCGGCGTGTCAGGTTCCGGGTTTCTATCACGTTCTCGGTGCCGGCGGTCATGGCGCCATGCTCCCTTCGGTGTCGGCGGTGCTGCGGTGGATTAAGCCGGAGAGCTGCTCGTCATCGATCCCGAGCCTCCGGGCTTCGAGAGTCAGCGGACGGACATACTGCTGATAGAACTGCTCGCGGCGCTTCTTCAGGACGGCTTCCCGGGCGCCGGGGGCAACAAACATGCCGATGCCGCGGCGCTTGTAGAGGATGCCTTCATCGACCAGGAGGTTGATCCCCTTGGCTGCGGTTGCCGGGTTGATCCGGTAGAAGGCGGCGAACTCGTTGGTGGACGGCACTTGGCTTTCCTCTCTGAGGATTTCGTCAAGGATGTCGCCTTCGACGCGTTCTGCGATCTGCTGGAAGATCGGCCTGCTGTCATCAATCAAAGCGGCTCCTGCGCTGGGTACCCGGGATCGAACACGAATCCCGCCCGGGTGGTTAGGTGGTTCATTACTTGTGTAACTAACCATAGAACCATTGTCTGGTTGAGGCAAGACTCCTGCCCCACGGGTTTTCGACAGGCGTCACCGCACAGCAGAAGTCCCTGGGCAGCAAGAGTCTCAGGGCAGCAAAAGTCTCAGCAGCAAAAGTCTTAGGGCAGCAAAAAAGGTGCCCCGCCGGGGCGGGGCACCTTTTAGTGGAGGATCCGGCGGACTACTTGTCCGGGACCGGAGCCAGGGGCAGGGACGTGGTGGCAGGGCCGGCAGGGCCGGGCTTACCCGCCGTGCCGTCGCCGTCTTCCGGGCTGCCCGGCTCCGCCGTATCCCCGAGCCTGTTCTTCGGTTTGCGTGCGGTGTCTGCGTCGGCGGCGATCTTTTCTTCGTCGCCGGTGTCCCCGGCGGGTGAGGATCCGGCCTTGTCCTGTTCCGCCGGGTCCGTGTCCGCTTCCGCGGCGTCAGGTGCCGTAGTATCCGGTGCTGTCGTTTCGGGTTCCGTGCCATCAGCGCGGGCCGGCAGCGCAATGACCTCGGCCAGGGGTTCATCCGATCCGGCGGTTTTCCCGGCGGAGGTGTCCTCGCCGGGAGCATCCGGGCGGGTGATCGCGGGAGCGGAGTCCGGCGCTATCGGGGCGACCGTTACCTTGGCCTTCCCCTTCGAAACAACGGAGGTTTCGACGCCGGTGGTCCCGGTGGTGGAGGCAGGGCGTTCCGCCGTGGAGGCGGCCGCCGGTGAAGACTCCGATGCAGGGGTTACCGTTCCCTCCGGCCGGGCGACCGAAGCGCGTGCCTCTGCTGCCCGGGCCTGCCCCGAGCGTTTGTCGGCGGCTTCCTGGGCACGCACGTCCTCTTCCAGGGTGCGGAGCATCTCCACGGCTTCGTCCACCATGGCGTCATTCTCCGCGGCAACGCCGCGCACCAGCCACTGGGCCAGGGCAAACTCGGCGGACAGGGCGGCACGGCGGATCAGGTGCGGATCCTCCGGATCCTTGCCGGCTTCGAGATAGGCCTCATGCACGTTCCGGGTGAAGCCGGGATCATTGGCGGCAATCAGCCAGGCGAAGTCGTCAGCCGGGTCGCCGACGCGAAGATCCGTCCAGCCGGTAACGGCACTGACCCGCTCGCCGGTGAGCAGGATGTTGTCTTCATGCAGGTCACCGTGAACCACCGTTGGCTTGAACCGCCAGAGCGAGACATCCTCGAGGGCATGTTCCCAGCGCCGCAGCAGCACGGAGGGGATCTTTCCGGTGGTGGCGGCCTGGTCCAACTCGTTCAGCCGGCGCTGGCGGAATTCATTGGCACTGTAGCTGGGAAGGTCCGCCTTGGTAACCAGGTCGCGGGGGAGGGCATGGACGGCGGCCATGGCCCGTCCGATCTCCGCCGCCACGGACTTTCCGGCAGTCATCAGCTGATCGATACTGCGCGTGGCTCCGGGCAGATGGGAATAAACGAACGTGCACAGCTCGCCCTGACGGACAGTTCCGGCAACATAGGGAAGCGCGAACGGCAGTTCAGCCCGGACCGCCGGCACGAAGGTGCGCAGCACCAGCAGCTCGGTTTCCAGCCGCATGCTGGCTTCGAGGTGCTTGGGGGACCGGACGCGCCACCGGCGCCCGGCATCGTCAACCAGCAGCGCGGCGTCGAAATCCGCGGCGTCGTCGGGGGAACCGGCAACGCCGGTGGGGGTCAGCCCTGGGACGGCAGCGCTGGCCATTGCAGCCAATTCCATGGGGGTCCGTTTCACATCTTCAACCGTATGGGCAGATGTGTCCCGAATAACCATTGTGCGGCGGCGAGTCGCCCAAACCGTGAGGAAAACCTCAAGCCGGGTAGTGCCCTGCGGCCCAACTACAGTTTCGGGGGGAGTAGTCAGTACGGTGGTGGTATGAGTATCCCGGCACCGGCAGCAGAAGTTTCCCCCCTGGGCTTGTTACCGCTGGCCCGGACAGCCGTGGACCGCGGCTCCGCGCGACGCGTCGCCCCTGACCTTTTCGAGAAAATCCGCGGTGCGGCCGGAACCCGGGTTATGTACTTCGCTCAGGGCAGGACGCTCGTCCGGGACTCCGTACTGGTTCTGCAGGAGCCGCCTGAAACCGGTTTCGGCGAGGTACCCGTCTATCTTGGCCGCACGCTGGAGGCAGCGCAGGTGCCGCTGGGGACCGACGTCGTGCTGGTGACACTGGCCGAGCCCGATCCTGCGCTCGCGGTAGACGGCGCAGCCTGGGTAAGCCTTCGTCATGCGGCCACGGAACTCGGTGCCCTGGATGCGGGCCTGTTCGTGGAGGCCGCGGCCATCGCGAACTGGCACGCGGGGCACACCCACTGTCCGCGCTGCGGCGCCGGAACCGTTCCGGAGCAGGGCGGCTGGGTCCGCCGCTGTCCCGAGGACGGCAGCTCGCATTTCCCGCGCACCGACCCGGCCATCATCGTCTCGGTTATCGACGCCCAGGACCGGATCCTGCTCGGTTCCGCGGCAGCCTGGCCCGGCAACCGCTATTCCACGCTCGCCGGTTTCGTGGAACCGGGCGAGTCGCTGGAGGCGGCGGTGATCCGCGAGGTGGAGGAGGAGTCGGGTGTGGTTGTCCACTCCCCGCAGTACCTCGGTTCCCAGCCGTGGCCGTTCCCGTGTTCACTGATGCTCGGGTTTACTGCCCGGGCCGGGGATTCCGTGGCGCAGGCCGACGGCGTGGAGATGTCCGATGTCCGCTGGTTCAGCCGCACCGACCTTGCCGACGCCGTGTCCAGCGGCGAAATTACCATTGCCGGCCCCATCTCCATCGCCCGGAACCTGATCGAGCGCTGGTACGGCGGGCCCATTACCGAACCGGAGGCCAACGCCCGCGCATGAGCAGCGAATCACCCGAAGCACGCATCCTGTCCGGCCTCGACGACGAGCAGCGGGCAGTGGCCACCACCCTAACCGGCCCGCTCTGCGTCCTGGCCGGTGCCGGTACCGGCAAAACCCGTGCCATCACCCACCGGATGGCCTACGGGGTGGCCACAGGCGTCTATAAGCCGCAGCAGGTCCTGGCCGTGACCTTCACGGCGCGGGCGGCGGCGGAAATGCGTACCCGGCTGCGTGACCTCGGCGCCCACGGCGTCCAGGCCAAAACCTTCCACGCCGCAGCGCTCAAGCAGCTGCAGTACTTCTGGCCGCACACTGTTGGCGGAGCCCTGCCGGGGCTGCTGGACCACAAGGCACAAATCATCGCCGAAGCAGCCCGCAGGCTTCGGCTGTCCACGGACCGGGCCGCCATCCGCGACGTGGCCGCGGAAATCGAGTGGGCCAAGGTCTCCATGCTCACCCCTGACAGCTATGTCCGGGCAGCTGCAGACCGGGAGCCCCCGGCAGGGTTTGACCTCACGGCCATTTCACGCATTTTCCAGTCCTATGAGGACGTGAAAGTGGACCGGAACATCATCGATTTCGAGGACGTCCTGCTGATTATGGTGGGCATCCTCCAGGAGGACGAGCGGGTCGCTGCCATGGTGCGGGACCAGTACCGGCACTTCGTGGTGGACGAATACCAGGACGTTTCCCCGCTGCAGCAGCGGCTCCTTGACCTGTGGCTCGGTGCCCGCGACGAGTTGTGCGTGGTGGGCGATTCAAGCCAGACCATTTACTCCTTCACCGGTGCCACGCCCCGGCACCTGCTTGAGTTCACCAAGCGCTTCCCGAACGCCGACGTCGTCAAACTGGTCCGTGACTACCGTTCCACTCCCCAGGTGGTGGGGCTGGCAAACCGGATCCTTGCAGCGCGTACGGCCGAGGGGGAGCGCAACCGGAACGCGCCGTCCTGGCCCACACCGCTGGAGCTCGTGGCACAGCGTCCGGCCGGGCCGGAACCCACCTTCACCGAGTGCGCCGACGACGAGGCAGAGGCCGCGCATGTCGCCTCCTCCATCAAGGCCCTGATAGCTCAGGGAGTCCAGGCCAGCGAAATCGCGGTCCTTTTCCGCACCAACGGACAGTCGCAGGCCTATGAGCAGGCCCTGGCCTCCGCGGGGATCGGCTACCAGCTGCGCGGCGGTGAAAGGTTCTTTGCACGACGCGAGGTCCGCGACGCGGTCCTGCAGCTGCGGGCGGCATCCCGGTCCGTGGGCAACGAACCGGTGCCGCAGCTGGTGCGGGACATCCTGGCCTCGCTCGGCTACACACCGGATGCACCGGCGGGCGGCGGAGCCACCCGGGAACGCTGGGAGTCACTGGCTGCCCTGGTGGCGCTGGCCGAGGAACTGCAGGTAACCCGTACCCGTGACCCGGACAGCATCTTCACCATGCAGGATTTCGTGGCCGAGCTGGAGGAACGGGCGGCAGCGCAGCACGCCCCCCGGGTCCAGGGCGTCACGCTTGCCTCCCTGCACTCCGCCAAGGGCCTGGAATGGGACGCGGTGTACCTGGTGGGGCTCAGCGAAGGACTGATGCCGATCTCCTTTGCCGACACCGCTGAGGCCGTTGATGAGGAACGCCGGCTGCTGTACGTGGGCATCACACGTGCCCGTGAGCATCTGGCACTGTCCTGGTCCACGGCGCGTACGCCGGGCGGCCGTGCCAACCGGAAACCGTCCAGGTTCCTCGACGGGCTGCGTCCGCGCACCGAGCGTGACACTGTCCGGACGGCGGGCCCGGCGAAGCAGCCCCGGCGCAAGGTCACCGGGCCGGCAAAATGCCGCAGTTGCGGGGCGCTGCTCACCACCGGCGCCGAGCGCAAGGTGGGCCGCTGCGGTGACTGCCCGGTGACCTATGAAGAAGCGACCTTTGAGGCTTTGCGGGAGTGGCGCCGGGAAGCGGCGCAGGAGGCCGGAATCCCCGCTTTTGTTGTGTTCACCGATGCGACCCTGGTGGCCATTGCCGAAGACCGCCCGCCGTCATTGAACCGGCTGGCAACGCTGCCCGGCGTCGGTCCGTCGAAGCTGGAGCGCTACGGCGAGGCGGTGCTGCAGGTACTCTCCCAGGGCACCGACTCCTAGGCTGCATGCCCCGGCCGCCCGGCACGGGTTTCGCGGTGCTGCAGCCGGCACCCGCAGGCCGGGTGGTAGTCCAGTTCCTGCAGCCGTGAAAAGCCGTCCGAGGTACGCAGTGACAGGACTGCGGAGAGCAGGGCGGGCTGGTTGATGCCGTCGAGGAAGACCAGGGCCGCCAGGGATGCCGCTCCCGCCGCGAGGGCCGCGCCTGCCGCTTCCTCACCTTCGGGGATGGCACACTCCGCGTTCCCGGCGGGACTCCGGACAGGACCCGCGCCTGAGCGTTGCCTGTCCTGGCCGGCGAGGGCCTCGACCGCCGCGTACCAGCCCGGGTCCGAGTCCGCGCGCCGCCGGTCCAGGCATTCCAGGCACGGCGTTGCTCCCGGCACCAGCAGCGGGCCGACATCCCAGCCGGTTTCGTTGACGGACAGGAGGAGGCTGGGCACGCCGGGCGACGTCCCCGGTTCGCTGCCTCGGGGAACGGCCCCCACAGCCCTCACCGTCACCGCGAGATCCACTGCCCGGGGCTCCGTGCGCTCCCCGCCATCGGTGACCGTCAGCACCTGCTGGGTGGGATCAATCCGGAACAGATGCCGCTTAACCGCTGCAGCCCGGTTCATCCCGATATCCGTCACCGCATAGGCGGTGCCCACATCGGCAGGGGCCACCACGGCAGGATCGCGCAGGAGCAGCCGGCCTACCCCTGCGGTGGCGAGCGTACGGGCCAGCAGTGCCCCGGCGCGGCCGAGACCGTCAATAAAAACCGTTGCCTGCGACCGGCGTCGGACGGGTTCCTCGCCATTGATGCCATAGGCAGCGGAAAGGCGCCGGCCATCGGGAGCCAGGCGTTCGGAACGCAGCGAAGGAACCGGCGGGGCAGAGACCTCATGCGGGACCAGAAGGGGGCGGAGCGCTTCTATCAGTGCTGCTGCCCGCTCTCGGGGCACCCGCAGCGCGGACGCAGCAGCGGCTTCCGTGCCGTCGGGCACCCCGCGGCGAAGCGCTCCCAGGAAGGCAACATCGGCATCCTGGAGATTGCGCAGGAGCAAGGAACCGGAGCCTATCCCCAGCTGCCTGGCCCGCGGCGAAATGTTGAGTACATGGATTCCCGGATTGATGCGCATGGTCTGCTCCCTGCGGTGTGCACGACGCCGCCCCCAGCCGGCCCAACTGCAGACCATGCTGGCACGCGGGCCCGCGGGGCCGGCGGTTATCCACAGGCTGCAGGGCCGTCAGGGCGGGAGGTTAGGCTTGAAACATGCCTTCCCCGTCCCGGACCGCCGACGCCTCGATACCGGCAACCACCACTAGCGGAATCCCCATCCAGGTACGCCGATCCGCCCGCCGCAAGCGCACCGTGAATGCGGTTTTCCGCGACGGTGTGGCATTGGTGTCCATCCCGGCACACTTCTCCGCCGCGCAGGAAGCCGAGTGGGTGCAGCGTATGGTCGCACGGCTCGAACAGCGTGTTTCCACGGAACCCGATGAGGCCGCCAGCGAAAACGACCTGATGCGCCGGGCAGCCGAACTATCCAGCCGCTATCTCTCCGGGCACGCACGGCCTGCATCCGTGCGGTGGGTCAGTAACCAGAACTCCCGCTGGGGATCGGCCACGCCCGGCCAGAGCACCATCCGGCTGTCAGACAAGCTGAAGGGGATGCCGCAATGGGTGGTGGACTACGTGCTGCTCCACGAGCTGGCCCACCTCCTCGTCCCGTCACACGGCCCGGCCTTCTGGCGGCTGCTGGAAAACTATCCGCAGACGGAAACGGCGAAGGCGTTCCTCTCGGGAGCCGCCTTTGCCAGTTCACGCGGACTTAAGGGGGAAATGGGGGAGGACTAGCGCAATGCCCCTGCGGGCGCTGCACCAGTCCTCCATCATTCCGCCCGGTTGACGGCCGGAACAGGTTAGTTGGAACCCGGCTTCCCGGGTTCGTCGGTCCCGTCGGTTCCGTCGCCGGCCCCGCCGTCGTCGTCATTCCGGGATCCGTCCTCAGGAACGGTTCCGTCACCGGCGGTCCCGTCGGTGCTTTCACCGGAAGACGCGTCGGTGGGCTTGTCCGTCTCCTCCGGAGTATCAAAGCCGCCGTCAAGCAGGCGCTTCAGCGCGGCATCGACGTCGGAGTCAGCTGCTTCGATGAGCTGGCGCCGCTTGCCGAAGCCCTTGGGATCATCCAGGTCCTCGGACGTCGGCAGCAGGTCCGGATGCTCCCACACGGCGTCGCGGCCTTCGATTCCGCGTTCTTCGGTCAGGTGCGCCCAGAGGGCTGCGGCATCCCGCAGGCGGCGCGGCCGCAGTTCCAGGCCCACCAGCGAGGCGAAGGTGTGCTCGGCAGGTCCGCCGCTGGCACGGCGCCGGCGGATCATCTCACGCAGCGCGCCCGCGGAAGGAAGATTGGCGGTGGCCGCTGCAGTGACCTCGTCCACCCACCCCTCCACCAGGGCCAGGGCGGTTTCCAGACGTTCCAGTGCAGCTTCCTGCGCCTGGGTCCGCTGCGGCTGGAATACGCCGCCGGATAGCGCCGACTGGATGGATTCCGGATTGGCGGGATCGATGTCGCGGGCCGCTTCCTCGATCTTGGAAATATCAATGTGGATGCCGCGCGCATAGCTCTCGATGGCACCGAAAAGGTGGGCAGTCAGCCAGGGGGCGTGCGCAAACAGGCGGGCATGGGCGGCTTCGCGGACCGCGAGGTACAGGCGGATTTCCGCTTCGGGAACGTCCAGTCCTTCGCCGAAGGCGGCAACATTGGCCGGCAGCAGTGCCATGGTTCCGGACGCCAGCGGCAGCCCGATGTCGGTGGAGCTGACCACTTCCTTGGACAGGGCGCCTACCGCCTGGCCGAGCTGCATGCCGAACATTGCACCGCCCATGTTGGCGAGCATCGAGGAGGCTCCGCCCATCATGGACTTCATTTCCTCCGGCATCTGGGTGGTGATGGCGTTGGAGAGTGCTTCGGAGATGCTTACGGCCACGGGCTCCGTGAGCCGGCGCCAGGAATCCATGGTGGCTTCAACCCACTCCGCGCGGGACCATGCCCGGCCGAGGGTGGACGTGGCGGCGAAGTCGGTAACCGGATCGAGCCAGAGGCCGGCCAGGTGCAGGGCCTCGTCGACCTCACGGGCAGCCGTGGGGCCGGTGGAGGGGTCGCTCCCGGTGGCGGCCACCCGCCTGGCATTGTCCTTGGCCAGCTGCCAGTTCACCGGACCGTCAGAGGATGCACTGAACATGGCCTGGACCTGCTGGAAGATCATGGCCATGGCATTGGGATCGGAGGGCAGGCCTGCGGCTTTGGCAAGTTCAGCGGGATCCATGCCGCCGGCGCCGCCGCCGCCGAACAGGCGTGCAAGCATCTCGGACAGGGGATCCTGCGGGTTGTCCCCTCGGTCGGATGGGTTGGAGCTCATGGGATACCACCGGTCCTGTGGAAGAAGATAGTGCCTTACGGTGCCCGGCGCTGCCGGACATGTTCCCTTTACGTTACCGGCAGTGCCTAATGTGTGTCCTGTACGACGCTGATCGTTCGCTGTAGGCAAAGCCGGGGCTGCGCACCTGCGCGCCTGCACGCACCTGCGCGGCGTAGGCTTGCAGGGTTGGCCGCCGGACCACGGCGCCGGGAACATGCCGTACGAGCGCAGGAAAAGGTTGGTCAGTTGCGCCCCTCTCATGACGACAGCAGTGCCCCCTATGGCAAAAGCGGTGCCGCAGGGAACGCCGGACCCGGCGACGGGCGCCCCGGCATGCCGGTTCCCGCCCCGCAGCCGGACGGCAGCTACTCCGTCTACCCGTACCAGGGGCTGGGGCAGGGACAGCCTGCTCCGGGCCGGCGTACGCCGCGCGCACGGGCAATGCTTGTCTCCGGTGCGCTGGCACTCCTGCTGGGCGCAGCGGCCGTACTGCTGCCGGCACAATACGTAGTGGAATCCCCGGGCCCCACGTTCAATACGCTGGGCAGCGCCGGGGACAAGGACATCATCGAAATCGAGGGGCGCACCAGCTACCCGGCCGACGGCGAACTGGACCTGACCACGGTGTACGTGTCCGGCGGTCCCAGCACCAACATCAGCATTTTCCAGGCCGTGGGCGGCTGGCTGAACCCTGACGACGTGGTGTACCCCACCGAGTTCCTCTACGCCCCGGGAACCACCAGCGACGAGGTGGACGAGCAAAACGCCGCCGCCATGACCTCATCCCAGGAAGCCGCGGTCGCCGCTGCCCTGACGGAGCTCGAGATTCCGTACACGCAGGAACTCACCGTCGCTGCCGTGGTGGAAGGCTCGGCGGCGGAAGGCCTGCTGCAGCCCGGGGACACCGTGCTGGCGGTGGGGGACACCCGGATAGACGGCATCGAGACCCTGCGCAACGCGCTGAACGACGTCGGCGGCTCGCCCACGGAGGTCACCGTTCGCCGTGACGGCGCGGAGGAGGTGGAGACCGTGACGCCCGCGCCAAACGATGCAGGTACCTACCAGCTGGGCATTGAGCTGGCGACCACCTTCGATTTCCCCTTTGACGTCGAAATCGGCCAGGGCATGGAACGGGTGGGCGGACCGTCGGCGGGAATGATGTTCGCGCTGGGGATCATCGACCGCCTCACCCCGGAGCAGCTCACCGAAGGAAAGCACTTTGCCGGCACCGGAACCATCGACGCCGCCGGGAATGTGGGACCGATCGGCGGCATCCGGCAGAAACTCATCGGCGCCTCGGACGCCGGAGCCGAATTCTTCCTGGCACCGGCCGCGAACTGCGCCGAGGTTGCAGGCCACGTGCCCGAGGGCCTGGGCGTTGTCCGTGTTTCCACCCTCGAAGAGGCGCTGGACGCGGTGCAGAAACTGGCTGCCGGCGGCAGTGCAGCGGATCTGCCGCAGTGCACCTCATAGCCGGGCAGCGGTCGCAGGCACTGGCAGGTGCGGCCGTGCCTCGTTACGATCGGGACAAGGTTCTCTCCGGCTCCCTGGAGAAGTAGCAGCGGGAGAGCATTCCAAGGCAGAATGGTCTACGGACGGCTTCCGGGCCATCCGGCGGGGACATGTATGCGACGGGGCACCGCCCCCGGCAGCAAGTCCCTCCGGTGCGGCCGGCAATGCCGCGAGCCGACGCACCGAACGATGAGGTAACTGTGACTTCCGGACCAAACGGCCCATTTTCCCGACCCGGCACGGCCACGTCCAGCGGAAGGCGACGGCGGCGCAGCCCGCTGATTGCCACGCTGATTGTGGTTGCCGTGCTCGTCATTGGCTTTGTGTATTTCTCGCAGGTCTATGCAGATATCCTCTGGTATAACCAGCTGGGTTATCTGGAAGTCTTCTTCAAGGAGAACCTGACCCGGATCTGCATGTTCCTGGCAGCCTTCCTGGTGATGGCCGCTGGTGTTTTCGCCAGTATCCGGGTCGCCTACGTCTCGCGGCCCATCTACGCCCCGGACAGTGCGCTCCAGGACAACCTCAACCGGTACCAGGCCCAGCTGGAGCCCATCCGTAAACTGCTGATGATCGGCATCCCGATTGTTGTGGGCGGTTTCGCGGGCACCGCGGCCATGTCCATGTGGCAGCAGACACTGCTGTTCTTCAACCGGCGGGACTTCGGCAAGACCGACCCCGAGTTCAACATGGACTACAGCTTCTACCTGAACACGCTGCCGTTCATTGGTTTCCTTGTCGGCTTCCTCATCAGCGTCGTCGTGATTGCCGGCATTGCCGGACTGCTGACGCATTACCTCTACGGCGGTATCCGCCTCGAGGAGAAGGGCGTGTTCGTTAGCCGGCCCGCGCGTATTCATCTGGCCGTCGTGGCCGCAGCCTTCCTCATCCTGCAGGGCATCAACTTCTGGCTTGACCGCTATGACACGCTGCTGAGCACCTCCGGAACCTGGACCGGTGCCCTGTACACCGATGTCGAGGCCGTGATCCCCACCAAGGCCATCCTGGCCGTGGCATCGGTCATTGTCGCTGTCCTCTTTATCCTTTCCGCCGTCATCGGGCGGTGGCGCCTGCCCATCATCGGTACCGCCATGCTGATCATCACGGCCATCGTGGCCGGCGGCGTTTACCCCTGGATTGTCCAGCGCTACCAGGTCCAGCCGTCGGAGCTGAGCCTGGAACGCGAATACATCCAGCGCAACATCGATATGACGCGTGAGGCCTACGGACTGTCGGACACCGAGGTCATCCCGTATGACGCCACGGTGAACGCCAATGCCGGCGCCCTGGCCCAGGATGCGGGCACCACCACCAACATCCGCCTGCTGGACCCGAATGTCGTCTCCGACGCGTTCAGCCAGCTGCAGCAGTTCCGCCAGTACTACCAGTTCCCGCAGACACTGAACGTGGACCGCTACGAGATCGACGGCGAAGTCCAGGACACGGTGATCGCGGTCCGTGAGCTGAACGTCGGCGGCGTGCCCTCGGGCTGGGTGAACGAGCACATCCTCTACACCCACGGCTATGGCGTGGTCGCCGCACGCGGCTCCACGGTTGAGGCGGACGGCAAGCCCAGCTTCATGGAGTCCGGGATCCCCTCCACCGGTGTGCTCACCGAAGGCGGATCCTACGAGCCGCGCATCTACTTCGGCGAGAACTCACCGCAGTACTCTGTGGTCGGCGCGCCGGAAGGCACCCCGCCAGTGGAAATCGACCGTCCGCAGACCGGCAACTCGGAGGAGGAGTCGCAGACCACCTTCAGCGGCAACGGCGGCCCCAGCGTGGGCAACCTCTTCAACCAGCTGGTGTACGCGATTAAGTTCCAGTCCACCGAGCTGCTGCTTGCGGATGCCATCAATGAGGAATCCCAGATCCTGTATGACCGTGACCCCACCGAGCGTGTGGAAAAGGTAGCACCGTACCTGACCGTTGACGGCAACGCGTACCCGGCCATTGTCGACGGCCGCGTGAAGTGGATCGTGGACGGTTACACCACCAGCAAGTACTTCCCGTACTCCACCCAGCAGGAGCTGCAGGACGCCACCACCGACTCGCTGACTCCGGGAGCGGCAGCCCTGCCGCAGGAACAGGTCAACTACATCCGCAACGCGGTCAAGGCCACCGTTGACGCGTACGACGGTTCCGTCACGCTGTATGCCTGGGATGACGAGGATCCGCTGCTGAAGTCCTGGCAGGCGGTATTCCCGTCCACCCTGAAGCCCTACAGTGAGATGTCTGCCGATCTGATGGCACATGTCCGCTACCCGGAGGACCAGTTCAAGGTCCAGCGCGAACTGCTGGGCAAGTATCACGTGACTGACCCGGACTCGTTCTACAAGAACGACGACGCGTGGAGCGTTCCCAGCGATCCCACCGGCGGCAACGGCAACGTCAAGCAGCCTCCGTACTACCTCTCCCTGCAGATGCCGGGACAGGACGAGGCCACGTTCTCGCTGACCACACCGTTCATCCCGTTCGTGACGGAGAACGGCGAGGCCCGCAACGTGCTGTACGGCTTCCTCTCCGCAGATGCGGATGCCGGCACCGGCGAGGATGGCGTGAAGGGCGATGGTTACGGCAAGCTGCGGCTCCTGGCCCTGCCCACGGACACTGCTGTGCCAGGCCCCGGCCAGGCACAGAACACCTTCAACTCCGACCCCACGGTGTCCAACGCCCTGAACCTGCTGCGCCAGGGTGCATCTGAAGTCATCAACGGCAACCTGCTGACCCTGCCGGTCGGCGACGGCATCCTGTATGTCCAGCCGGTGTACGTCCAGTCTTCGGGCGCCTCCTCCTACCCGACGCTGCAGCGGGTGCTGGTCAACTTCGGCGAGAAGGTCGGATTCGCTCCGACGCTCGACGAAGCACTGAACCAGATCTTTGGCGGCGACTCCGGTGCGGAAACCGGCGACACCGGGAACGTCGGCGCTACCCCGGAAACCCCGGGCGCCGGCGGAGACGCAACGGCTCAGTCCGAGCTGGCTACAGCCCTCGCGGATGCAGGCAAGGCGATCCAGGACGGGCAGGCTGCCCTTGGACGCGGTGACTTCGCCGCCTACGGGGAAACGCAGAACCAGCTCAAGGACGCCATTGCACGGGCCACCGCTGCGCAGGAACAGCTGGACAGTGCGGCAGGCGACACCGCCGGCGACGCTGCTACGGCTGAACCCAGCGACGCTGCCACCGATTCGGCTGACGGTGAGGGCGGCGACTAGGCGCGTGAAATGATCCCGGTTTGCGCCGGGTCCCCGCGGCGGGTAGAGTTGAGTATCACGCCGCGGGGTGGAGCAGTTCGGTAGCTCGCTGGGCTCATAACCCAGAGGTCGCAAGTTCAAATCTTGCCCCCGCAACCAAGGAAAGTCCCCCGAGGATCCGCAAGGAACCTCGGGGGACTTTTGTTTGCCCTTGCTTGCCCTTACTTGCCTGGTCTCAGGCCCCGCCGGGTCCCGGGAACGGTTACGGGGATCCGGACGCATGGAGGCGCCCGAACAGTTTCCGTACGGCACGGCCCGTTGCCGGTGGGCGAACTACACTTCCCCCATGGGCGATACCCCCGCAGCACGCGATCCGGACCGCGGTGAAACCCTGCTGCAGAAACTGGACCGCAACTGGACGGACCTGCTGCAGGAACTGCGGGTCCTGCAGACCGGTATCCAGATTTTGACCGGCTTCCTGCTAACCCTGCCGTTCCAGCAACGTTTTGCCGAACTAACCCGGGTCCAAGTGGGCATCTACCTGTGTCTGGTCGTGCTGTCGGTACTGGTCACCGCGGTACTGATGTCTACGGTGGTCATGCACCGGACCTTCTTCCGGCAGGGGATTAAACGGGATCTGGTCCGGAGTTCGGACGTCCTGCTGCGCGCCACCCTGGTGCTGGTCGGCCTCATCCTGATCGGCACCATCGGGCTGATTTTCGACATTGTGCTTTCCGGCATGGCAGGAGCCGTGGCGGCGCTGGCGATGGGTGCAGCAGTGGGGCTGCTGTGGCTGCTCCTGCCGCTACGCCTGCGCCGCCGGGCACTTCGCAACCGCAACCGCAATCACAGCCGCCAGTCAGCCATCCGCAGACAGCCGAAGGGCGGGCACCCCCAGCGGGGTGCCCGCCCTTCGGACGGCGGCGGAGGGAACGGTCGGAGTTAGTCCTCGATAGCGGACTGCTTGCCGCCGGAGGCGGACTTCAACGCAGCGAGGCGCGCTTCGACCTCGGTCTGCTCGCCGAGGTCCTCGAGGCTTTCGAACTGGGCGTCCAGGCTGGAGGACGCCAGCTCGTTGGCGCCGCGCACACGGGCTTCCTCACGGCGTATTTTCTCCTCGAAACGGCCCACCTCGGACGTTGAATCCATCACGTCGATGCTCTTCATGGCATCATGCATCTGGGTCTGGGCAGCGGCATTGCGGGACCGGGCAACCAGCTCGTCCCGCTTGCTGGTGAGCTGATCCAGCTTGCCCTTCATCTGGTTCAGGCCGGTCTTCAGGCGCTCAACGATCTCTTCCTGGGAGGCAATGGTCGGCTGGGCGCCCTTGGCCTCGTTTTCGGAGGCGATCTGGCGCTGGATGGCTACCTTGGCCAGGTTGTCGAACTTCTCAGCGTCGACGGCGTTGCCCGCGGCGCGGAACTCGTCGGCCTTGCGGGAGGCGGCCAGAGCCTTGTTGCCCCAGTTCTGCGCGTTCTGGATGTCCTCGTTGTAGTCGTCCTGGAGCATGCGCAGGTTGCCGATGGTCTGTGCGACGGCGCTTTCAGCCTCGGCAATGTTGTTGCTGTAATCCCGCACCATCTGGTCGAGCATCTTCTGCGGGTCCTCGGCCTGATCGAGGATGGCATTGATATTGGCCTTCGCCAACTGGGTGATACGTCCGAAAATCGACTGCTTAACCACGATGTCTGCCTTTCAATCTGCTGTGTGTAAGTACTGCCCCGCACCGGCCATGAGACCCGTACGGTACATCTTGGTGCCCTTCCCGCGCATCCGCCCGGGTGGATCAGAAGTTGCCTCCCGAGGATCCGAAACCGCCGCCGCCTCCGCCGAAACCGCCGCCTCCGCCGAAGCCGCCGAAACCGCCGCCGCCCCAGCCTCCGCCGTGGGAGCCGCCGCGGAGGATGGAATCAATCAGGATGCCGCCCAGGATGGCACCGCCCATCCCGTTCCCGCGTCCGCCGCCGAAGCCTCCGCCGAATCCGCCGCCACCGAAACCGTCGACATCCTGCTGGGCCATGTCAGCGGCCTGTGCTGCCAGGGCGTTGGCCTGCTGGGCATAGGCCAGGGCACTGACCGGATCGGAGGACTGCATGGCGACAGCCTGCTGCAGGTTGCGCTCGGCCTCAGCCAGGCGGGTGCGTGCCTCACTGCCCACTCCGCCGCGGCGCGCCCTGATGTAGTCAGAGGTGCCGGAGATCTGGGCCTGGGCGGCCATGATGGCGTGCTGGAGGGAGTCCCTTGCCCGGCGCTCCTGCTCCTGCCGGTCGCGGATGCCTTCCAGCGCCGTGTCGAGCTGGGTGTTCGCGGTTTCCAGCCGGCGGAGCAGCTCCACCGGATCATACGGGCCGGACTGCATTGCCTGCTCCACCTCCTCCAGGGCTGCCCGCACGCCGGCCACGGGGCCGGCGAGGCCGGGGGAGGCCCCGGACGCGGAGAATGCATCTGCCTGGGCGAGATCCTGCCGGGCATCGGCCACGGCCCGCTGCAGCTCAGTACGTGCTGCATCCAGCTCCCGGGACCGCTTGTCGATCGCGTCCAGCAGCACATTGGCCTGATGGACGGACTCTTCGGCAGCGCGGACCAGCACCACCGCACCGGAGGTGTCCTGTTCAGCGAGCTTTTCCTCGGCCTCTGCGGCGGTATTGGTGACGAAGGCGAGGCGTTCATTGGCCTGGTCGATGTTGTCACTGACCTGCTGTACCGCCGTCGCCGCGTAGCGCGAGCGCAGCGCGTCCAGAGCGGCGGCGGCAGCACTGAGCCGCGCGGATGCCTGTCCGGCTGACTCGCGGGCGGAAGCCAGCGCGGCCGGCGCGTTCTTCTCCAGTTCCCGCAGGGCATCGAAGTCCTCTTTATGCGCCTGCAGGGACTCGTTGACCGCTTCGCACCGGCGAATGATTTCCTTCAGCCAGCTCCGCTGCTGTGCTTCGGTGTCGGGGATGTGGTCATCCAGCTGCTGCTGCAGCTTAAAGGACTCGCCCATATGGTTCCGGGCAGCGGCCAGATCCTCCGAGAAGGTCGCGACGGCATCCTCGCCGTAGGCGGCCATGGCAAAGCCCAGTTCCTGCTCGCTGGACTTGATGGCATCGTCTGCGGCAACCAACAGGCTTCCTGCCCGTTTCCGCAGGTCGGGAACGCTCATGGTGTCCAGCGGGTCCACCGGTGCGGCGGGTCCCTGGCGCCGGCCCGGTTCCAGGGTCCCGGCGTTCTTCTTCCGGCGGTTACGCATCAGCAGGGCAGTGCCCACACCGCCGGCCACCACCAGGCCGCCTACCACCAACGGGGCAATGCCCGAGCCGGAACCGGAGGCCGCAACGTCCCCGTCTCCTCCGCCGGCGATGTCCTCCAGCGATTCTGCCGCGGCCACTGCCGAATCCGCCCATTGGGAGGACGTAATGTTCTGTGAACCCAACAGGGGATCGGTGGCGGCCGCCAGGATGGCATTCCGCCGCTCCTGGTTCAGGACGCTCTGGTCGCCGGTGGAAACCTGGATCTTCCGGTCCGTTGTGGCAATGCTGAGCAGGGCTTCCCTGGCTCCCATGCCCTTGCTCTCCACTACATCCCGGGACCAGGCGACGGGATCTGTCGGGCTGGTAAAGGAGTCCACGTAAACCACGTACAGGGTGTACCCGGTGCTGTCCTGTACATCGGCAATTGCCTGCTTCACCTCTGCGGCGTTGCTCCCCAGCACATCGGCGGGATCCACAACGTATTCTCCCGGCGGGATGGTCACGGGGGATTCCGCCGGAACAGCGGGGGCAGCGGGCAATGATCCGTGCATCGCCAGGGGAGGAACGGTATGCGCCGGTGCCGTGCCGGCGAAAGCCGCCGCCGGAGGCATGACCGCCAGAGCACCCAGGCCTAGAATGGCTGCCAACCTGTACCGTGACCGCATAAATAATCCTTTGGTTGCATCTCGCCCCGGGTTCAGGTCCCAGCAATCGTTGGTACCGATTCTAGGGGCCGCCCTATGCGGCGTCCACCACGTCCGGGCCCCGCCCCTGTCTCCGGACGGTGGCCGCACCCCTGTCTGACCTGCCCGTTTACCGTCCGGAGGTCGAACCTGCTGTCTATCGGACATTCGGGGTTTTCACAGCCGATGTTCAGCATCCATCCTCATATGTCCCAGCAAGCGCTGTCATAGTAGGTACAGAACGTTGTGGCTACACCATGGGTACATCGAACTTCGAAAGGACAGCCCACATGACTGAGCACCACGGGGGAAACGACGGCGCTGCACGCCCGTTGCCGCCCCGCCCGCCGGCACCGCCGTCCTCCGCCGGCTCCGCCCAGAGCGATCCGCAGACCGGGCCGCAGACAGGTCCGCTGACCGAGCCGCTGAACGACCCGGCAGCACATGGTGCCGGTGGGAACGCCGGCACGGATGGCACTCAGGCCGCGGAAGCGCACGGCTCATCCCCGCAGGCCCCGTCAGCGCACGGCGCCACCCCTTACGGGCCGCAGACCTTCGGCGAGTCCACCGGCAGCTCGTTCCAGCAGCCCCTGGCTGCTTCGCCGTCGGGACGGTCCACAGCCAAAAAGTTCGGCGCCGGAACCCTGGTCGGGGGAATGCTCCTTGCCGGGCTCGTCGGCGGCGGTGTGGCAGTGGGTGCCAATGCACTGATGGATGACGGGAACGGAACTGCGGGCCAGGCCGGCCAGTCACAGACCGTTGTGGTCAACAATGAAGACAGCGTCAATGCGGTCACTGCGGCAGCGGTAAAGGCTTCCCCGAGCGTCGTGACCATTGAGGTTGCCGCCTCGGGCAGCAGCGGCACGGGCTCCGGAATTGTCCTGGACGATGACGGGCACATCCTCACCAACACCCACGTGGTGACCCTGGGCGGTCTGACCGGTGACCCCGGCATTGAGGTCCAGACGTCCGACGGGCGGGTGCTGCCGGCCACCATCGTGGGCACTGACCCCGTCTCCGACCTTGCGGTCATCAAGGTGGACGGAGCCAACCTGACGCCGGCGTCACTCGGCGACTCGGGAAACCTGAACGTCGGCGACACCGTGATCGCCATCGGCGCCCCGCTGGGGCTGTCCGGCACGGTCACTGACGGTATTGTGTCCACGCTTAACCGGACCATCAGCGTTCAGTCCTCCGCCGCTCCGGAGGGGGAAACGGACAGCTCGGAGGAACCCGAGGATGACGGCTTCGGCTTCCGGTTCGCGCCGCCGGACGGTTCCTCGGAGAACCAGTCCTCAGCGGAGAGCTCGATCTACCTGAACGTGGTGCAGACGGATGCTGCCATCAACCATGGCAACTCCGGCGGTGCCCTCGTGAACACTGACGGGGACGTGATCGGCGTCAACGTGGCCATCGCCTCGGCCGCCTCAGGTACCGCGGGTGAAGACAGCGGGAACATCGGCGTCGGATTTGCCATTCCCATCAGCTACGCGGAACGGGTAGCGGAGGAGATTATCGACAACGGCTCCGCGACGCACGGATACCTCGGGGTTTCCGTGAAGCCGGCCACGGCGTCGAACTCGTCCTCTTCCTTCACGGTGGGTGCCGAAGTAGCCGAAGTGGTTCAGGGGTCACCGGGGGAGAAGGCAGGACTTCGTGCCGGTGACGTGGTGACCTCGGTGAACGGTATCCCGATCACCGATGCCCAGTCCCTGACCGCAGCCATCCGGATGCAGCCTGCCGGCGGTAAGGCCACCGTGGACTACACCCGCGGAGGCAAAGCCTCCAGCACCGAGGTGACCCTCGGGGATTCCGCCAGCCAGTAACCCGGACCGGGTGGACCAGAAAACAGGACGAAGGGCTGCCCCGGACGTATCCGGGGCGGCCCTTCCGCCTGTACCGGGCACAATGGCCTTCCGGGGTGTGATTAGCTTTAAACGCACCGCCCAACGGGCGGGAACGTCGGCAGGAGAACCTCCGGGCCGTCGGGAACTGATCTTCCAACCGGAAAGGCCGGAATGCAGGACTCAGCCAACCGTCCGCTGAATATTGTTGTCTTGGTAAAGCACGTCCCCGACGCGCAGTTCGACCGGCACCTCACCGGCCCCGGCCATACCCTCGACCGCTCGGAGAGCATTCTCTCGGAACTGGATGAATACGCCTTGGAAGCCGCGCTGACCCTGGCCGAGGCCCGCGGCGGTGAGGCAGCCGGAAACCGGGTGACTGCCCTCGCCATGGGGCCCGAAGCCGCCGTCAATGCGGTCAAGAAATCCCTCCAGATCGGCGCCTACACCGGGGTCCACCTGTGCGATGCCGCCCTCGCCGGCTCCGATGCCGCCGGAACGTCCCTGGCGCTGGCCGCCGCCATTGAATCCGTAGCCCGGACCCTGGGCCCGGTGGACCTGGTGATCACCGGCATGTCCTCCACGGACGGCGAAACCGCTCTTGTCCCTGCGCAGCTGGCCGAGCGCCTGCAGCTGGCCCAGGTCACCTTCGCCTCGGAACTTGAGGTCACTGACACGGACGGCACCGCCATGGTGAAGGCACGCCGCGACGGCGACTCCTTTACGGAAACCGTCGAGGCACCCCTGCCCGCACTGGTCTCCGTGACGGATCAGGCCAACGAACCCCGGTACCCGAATTTCAAGGGCATCATGGCAGCGAAGAAAAAGACCATCACGGTCCTCTCCCTCGCAGATATCGGCCTCGAGCCCTCGCAGGTAGGTCTGGAGGGCGCCTGGACGTCGGTTGCGGCATCGGCGCCGCGGCCGCCGCGCGCCCAGGGGACCGTCATCACTGACGACGGTACTGCCGGCGTTCAGCTGGTGGACTACCTCGCGGCGCAGAAACTCATCTAGCGCACCCGATCATTTCTAACCGGCGCCGGTCACGCGCCACCGTCCACGTCCCAAAGGAGCGCATTCATGGCGTCCGTTCTGGTTTTTCTAGATGTCCCCGATCTACCCCTGCCCCGTGCCGCCCGTGAACTGCTGACCTTGGCCGGCAGCATAGGAGAGCCGGTGGTCGCCGCGGCCCGCCGCCCGGACCCGGAGCTTCTTGCCGCTTTCGCCTCCTATGGTGCGGGCAAGGTTTACGAACCCGCCGGAGAACTGGACGGCGTCCTGGTGGCTGCCAAGACCGGTTTCCTGGCGGCCGCAGCAACGGCTGAACAGCCGGCGGCCATCCTGCTGGGCAACTCCTTTGAAGACCGCGAGATTGCCGGACGTACCGGCATCAAGCTCAGTTCAGGAGTTGTCACCGATGCGGTGGCGGTTGCCCCGGACCTGGCCGTGACCAAATCCGTCCTCGCCGGTTCCTACACCTCCACCTGCCGCGTGCAGAGCGGCACGCCCATCATCACGGTCAAGGCCAACAGCATCGAGCCGGCACCGGAACAGGAAGGCGCTCCGGCTCCGGAACTGGTCGAGCTGCCGGTGCCCGAACCCGGTCCCGCCGCGCGCGTGACAAGCCGCACCGGCAAACGCGTCAGCGGGCGTCCGGAACTTTCCGAAGCCCGGGTGATTGTTGCGGGCGGACGCGGCGTGGAAGGAAACTTCGGGCCGGTGGAGGAACTGGCGGATCTGCTCGGCGGCGCCGTGGGTGCCTCCCGCGCCGCCACCGATGCAGGCTGGATCGAGCACTCGGCGCAGGTGGGCCAGACCGGCAAGACGGTGTCCCCGCAGCTGTACATTTCCGTGGGCATCTCCGGTGCCATCCAGCAGAAGGCCGGCATGCAGACCGCCAAGGTCATTGTCGCCGTGAACAAGGACGCCGACGCGCCCGTGTTCGAAATTGCGGATTTCGGTGTCGTCGGGGACCTGTTCTCCGTGCTGCCCCAGGCCGCCGAAGAGATCCGGAAGCGCAGGTCCTAGGATGGCGTCTGCGTCCGTCTCCACGCCGGCCCGGGTCCTGGCCTTCGCTGCCCATCCGGATGACATCGACTTCGGTGCTGCCGGCACTGTGGCCCGCTGGGCACGCGACGGCGCCGACATCACCTACTGCATCATGACCTCCGGCGACGCCGGCGGGTTCGATCCGTCGGACCGCTCCAATGTGAGCGGGCTGCGCCGTGACGAACAACGGGAAGCGGCCCGGCAGGTCGGTGCCCGGGACGTCGTGTTCCTGGGCGAGCGGGACGGCTACCTGGAGGTTAACCATGCAGTCATTGCCCGGGCGGTGGAACTGATCCGCCGGGTCCGGCCGGACGTGGTTCTGTCGATGCATCCGGAACGGAACTGGGACAGGCTGCAGGCCAGCCATCCGGACCACCTCGCCTGCGGCGAGATCGTGACCCGTGCCGTCTATCCGGCCGCGGAAAACCCCTTTGCCTATCCCGAACTGGCGGAGCAGGGCCTCGAGGCGTACAAAGTGCCGTGGCTGTGGTTCTACGGTGCTCCCCGCGAACGCGAAAACACTGCCGTGGACGTCACCGGGACGGTGGACGCGAAGCTTGCCGCGATCCGGGTCCATGCCAGCCAGCACCCGGATATTGACGGCATGGACGCCACCGTCCGCGGGCTCCTGCAGGAGAACGCCCAACGGCATCACCTGCCCGAGGGCTCCAGTGCAGAGGTTTTCCACGCTGTTGGCGTGAACACAGAGCAAACCATCGCCGGTTTTTGACCGCCGGCTCGGCCCCGTCCGGGACGCCGGCTACCGGCATCCGGCCCGGACGGGTAGACAGCTAATGGCTAGGGACGGACGCCGGTGGCGATCAGTGTGTCGGTGTTGAGCTCGAAATCATCGCCGAGCTCGGCCAGGAATGCCTGGCGTACCCGTTCCACGGCCGCCGGATCGGCGGGCAGCAGCGTCCGGTAGGTGCTGCCCAGCACCAGCGACCAAGCCAGGGAACCGCTGAGCTGCACCCGGCCCGGGGTGGGCGCCACAGTGACATCCTGCAGCCCCAGCCCCTGCAGCCAGGCCGTGAGCTTTTCCACCGAGTCCAGCCGGCTGAGGTTCTCAACGGCGGGATGGGCGGCGGTTTCAGCCAGGTCCGGACGCTCCAGCCGGCATGCCTTCCACAGCAGTTCGTTGAACTGCGCTGCAGCGCCTTCCTTCCAGGTGCTGAGGGCAAAGCGTCCTCCGCTGCGGAGCGAGGAGACCAGGCCGGCAGCGGCGGCGTCCATGTCCGGGAGCAGGAACACCGCATAGGCGCACAGCACTGCGTCATAGGGGGCCTCTGCTGCCCACCCGGTAACATCCGCCTTCGCCAGCTGCACGCTGTTGAGTGAGAGGGTGTCTGCCTTGGCCTGGGCCAGGGCCAGCAGTTCCCCGCTGAGATCCACCCCGTGCACCTCGCCGTCCGGTCCGGCAAACTGTGCCGCCGGGATGGTGGTGGCTCCGCTGCCGCAGCAGGCATCCAGGACCCGGTCACCCAGGGCTATGTCTGCGGCCGCCACCAGGGCGTTGCCCATCGGATTCCACAGCGACGGGGCGAGGCGTTCGAAGTCGGCTGCGCCGTCGTCGTAAGTGGCCCCGAGCGGGTGTTCAGACATGGGTGGATCCTTCGCTAGAGCTGGGCGCCGGCGAAGCCGTGCTGGCGCCAGGCTTCGTAAACGGCAATGGAGGCGGAGTTGGCAAGGTTGAGCGAACGCAGCGACGGAAGCATGGGAAGCCGCACGCGGGCGGTGACATGCGGGTCCTCCTTGACCTCCGCCGGCAGCCCGACAGACTCGCGGCCGAACATCAGGACGTCACCGGCACGGTACTCGATATCGGTATAGGAGGTATCGCCGTCGGACGTAAACGCGAAAACGCGTTCCGGCTGCAGCGCATCCCAGGCGTCCTGCAACGTCTTGTGCACATGGAGCACGGCGAGGTCGTGGTAATCCAGGCCCGCCCGGCGCAGCTTGGAATCCTCCAGGCTGAAGCCCAATGGCTCCACCAGGTGCAGCTCGGCGCCCGTGATGGCGGCAAGACGGATGGCGTTCCCGGTGTTGCCCGGGATTTCAGGGGTATGGAAAAGGATGCGGAACACAGCTATATCCTATGCCCGCGCACCCGGGCCGGGCCGCATCCGGTCAGCGCGACGAGGCGTCGATGAGCGGTGCCAGCACCGGCAGCTGGACAACGCTGGGTGTGGGCCCCTCGGCGAAGAAGCGGCGCAGCTCACGGACCAGCCCGCCGGGGTTGGCCACGTGCAGGGTGGCGGGCGCGGAGCGGCTGAGGGAGGGCGGATAGTCAATGATCGGTTCAAACGGGTTACCGTTCGGGCTGTGGAGGACCAGCCAGCCTGCAACATTGCAGTCCGGGAAGCGTGACTGCAGTGTACGGACAGCGTCGGCAAGGCGGAGGGTGGAAACTTCCCGCCCGCGGTGCTGCAGGTGCCTGCCGTCCCACCGGTAGTTGCCCGGGGATGCCATCAAAGACCCGAGCACGGCCATGCGGTAGCCGCCCAGCAGTACGTGCCCGACGTCGAGGTTGCCTCCGCCCGGGCCGGCGTCCGGGATGTGGAGGCCGTTGACCAGGCGTGCTGCCGGGTATTCGTCGAGCAGTTCCCGGTCCAGCAGCCGAATAGTGCGGTTCTCGGCATCAAACCGTCCGGCGGCGGCACCGAACCGGGACAGTAATCCGGGACGGCGGGGGGACCCGTGGACCTGCTGGCCGGCCAGTGTCAGGGGAATCAGGGGCGGGTTGCGCGGGGAGAAGTCCGGGACAAAAACGGGCGGGGTGTCCAGATCCGCAGCAGGGGTCCTCCCGGCGGTGTTTCCGGCCGCAGCACGGCGTGCTGCGGGGTTCGCCGGTCCGGGGGTACCGCCCGCGGGGCGGCCGGCACTGCCGCTGCCACTGCCTCCGCTGCCGATCGTCCGGTCATAGGATTCCTTCTGCCCCGGATCGGACAGGACGCGGTAGGCGTTCGTCACGCGGTGGAACCGCTCGCCGTCTCCGCCGTGGTCCGGATGGGTTTCCCGTGCTGCCTTCCGGTATGCCGATTTGATCTCCGCAGCTGATGCCGCTGGAGTCAGTCCCAGGACCTCATAGAGTGTCGGGCCTGACGGGCTCACGGCGGTTCCTTTCGGGCGGGGATGCTCGGGCGGGGCTAAGTGGAGCAATTCTACCGACTGTCCGGATTCCTGCAGCGCATCCGGTGCACATCGCAGGGGAGCCCGGTTGCGGTTGGGGGAGCCCGGTTGGGGGAAGGGCGGCGGGAAGGGCAAGCGCCGGATGATCAGGAAAGTCTCAGCCGCCCGAATCGGCAGGAGCCGCCATGACGGTTAGAATTGGCTGGTGCCCGTGTATCTAGATCACGCGGCGACCACGCCGATCTCGGCTTCGGCCCTCGCCGCACTCACCACAGAACTCAGCCGCAGCGGCAACCCCTCGTCGCTGCACGGTTCGGGCCGCCGCGCCCGGATGGTCGTGGAGGAATCCCGCGAGATCCTTGCCGCTGCCGCCGGCTGCCACTCCTCGGAGATCATTTTCACCTCCGGCGGCACGGAGGCGGACAACCTGGCGGTCAAGGGACTGTACTGGACCCGCCGGGATGCCGATCCCCGGCGCACCCGGATCCTGGTCTCCGGCGTTGAGCACCATGCCGTGCTGGACACCGTTGAATGGCTGGAAAAGCATGAGAACGCTGTTCCCGTGTGGATTCCGGTGGACAGCGACGGGGTGATCTCCCTGGACGCGGTCCGCCGTGAACTTGAAGCCAACGCGGATTCCACCGCCCTGCTGACGGCCATGTGGGCGAACAACGAGGTCGGGACGGTCCAGGACGTGCGTGCCCTGGCGTCGCTCGCCCACGAATTCGGTGTTCCGGTGCATTCGGACGCCGTGCAGGCCTTCGGCGCCCTGCCGGTGGATTTCCGGGCTGCCGGCCTGGACACGATGGCGATCAGTGCCCACAAGATCGGGGGACCGGTAGGCGTGGGCGCACTGGTTGTGGGGCGCGCCGTGAAACTCACTCCGGTCCTGCACGGGGGAGGGCAGGAACGCGACATCCGTTCCGGCACGCTGGACGCGGCAGGCATCGCGGCGTTTGCCGCCGCCGCGCGGGAGGCCGTGGAGCACCTGACCGATGAGGCAGAGCGGCTGCGTACCCTGCGGGACTACCTGATCACCGGCGTCGAACGGGCCATCCCGGCCGCCGTCCTGCGCGGGGCGCGCGACGGTGACGGCGAGGGCCGCCGCCTGCCCGGCAACGCCCACTTCACCTTTCCGGGATGCGAAGGGGATTCGCTGCTTTTCCTGCTGGACCTGGCGGGCGTTGAATCCTCCACCGGCTCGGCCTGCACCGCCGGTGTGCCCCGGCCGTCGCACGTTCTGCTGGCCATGGGACTGAGTGAAACCGAGGCCCGCGGAGCGCAGCGGTTCAGCCTCGGGCATACAACCACGGCTGAAGACGTTGACACGTTACTGCAGGTACTGCCCGAAGCGTATGAACGGGCAAAGAAGGCCGGCATGGCCGGACACGTAAGCAGCATCCAGACAGCAGGAACAGGTTTTATTTCATGAAGGTTTTGGCAGCAATGAGCGGCGGAGTGGACTCCGCCGTGGCAGCGGCGCGGGCAGTCGAGGCAGGGCACGACGTCGTCGGCGTCCACCTCGCGCTGTCCCGGATGCCCGGGACCCTGCGCACCGGCAGCCGCGGCTGCTGCACCATCGAGGACTCCCGTGACGCGTGGCGTGCCTGCGACATCCTGGGTATTCCGTACTACGTGTGGGACTTCTCGGAGCGGTTCAAGGAAGACGTGGTGGATGACTTCGTCGCGGAATACGCAGCCGGCCGCACACCGAACCCGTGCATGCGGTGCAACGAACGGATCAAGTTCGCCGCACTGCTGGAAAAGGCGCTGGCCCTGGGCTTTGACGCGGTCTGCACCGGCCACTACGCCAAGGTCCTGACCAATGCGGACGGCAACCCGGAACTGCACCGTGCCGCCGACTGGGCGAAGGACCAGTCCTACGTGCTCGGCGTGCTGACCGAAGAGCAGCTGCGCCACTGCATGTTCCCGCTGGCTGAAACTCCGTCCAAGGCCGAGGTCCGGGCTGAAGCGGAGCGCCGTGGCCTGTCGGTGGCCAACAAGCCGGACAGCCATGACATCTGCTTCATTCCCGACGGCGACACCCGCGGCTGGCTTGAAGAGCGCATTGAAATGAGCGAGGGCGACATTGTGGACGAGACGGGCGCAAAGCTCGGCACCCACCCCGGCGCCAATGCCTACACCGTGGGCCAGCGCCGCGGCCTGAAGCTGGGCACCCCGGCCTCCGACGGCAAGCCGCGCTTTGTGCTGGAAATCCGGCCCAAGGAAAACAAGGTCATTGTCGGACCGGAGCAGCTGCTGAACATCGACCAGATGCGCGGCATCAAGATTTCCTGGGCCGGCCGGCCCATCGCCGAAATCGGCAACCGGTCCACCTTCGACTGCATGGTCCAGGTCCGTGCACACGGGGATCCCGTCGCGGCCACCGGCTGGATGGAAGACACCACGGACAGTGAAACCGGAACCGCCCGCGAGGAGCTGGTGGTCCGGCTCACCGAACCGATGCGCGGGGTGGCCCCCGGCCAGTCGATGGTGCTGTACCAGGGCACGCGCGTGCTGGGCCAGGCCACGATCGACTCCGCACGCTCCCTGGAATGGAACCCGGCAGCCGTCTCCTGACAGGTTCCGGTGCGGCCGGTCCGGAGAGGGCAGCGTAACCTGCTCCGGCCGGGGCGCCGCTACACCCTAAACTGGACGAATGAGCCAGACAGGACCTATGAGCAATTCTTCGGACGATGAGTTCGATCCGCGCGCAAGTTCCCTCTCCGGGAAGGTTGCCGATGACGTGATGGCGGAACTGCTTGCCATGCGCAGCAGCATCGATAACATCGACGCCACCCTGGTCTATCTGCTTGCGGAGCGGTTCAAGGCCACGCAGCGGGTGGGCCACCTGAAGGCTGAGCACAACCTTCCTCCGGCTGATCCCGGCCGTGAGGTGGCGCAGATAGCGCGCCTGCGCCGGCTGGCCGAGGACGCGCACCTGGACCCCGCCTTTGCCGAGAAGTTCCTGAACTTCATCATCCGTGAGGTCATCCGGCACCATCAGGCCATCTCCCAGACCCGCAACGGCGGAACAGATGCCGCAGCATCCTGACCCGGCCGGGCCTGCTGCCCGCCCGGAGGCGGTGAGCGGCACGGTGACAGCGACGGCCCTGGGCAGCTGGCCCGGAAACGACCCGGTGGAATCCAGCCGGGTGATCCGCGGCGAACTGGGTGCCCCGCACCTTCCCTTCCTGGCTGAACTCCCGCAGCGCGGTCCCGGAGCGGATCCCGTGGGACGCAGCGCCTCCCTGCTGGTGGACATTTTCGTGGACACCCAGCCGCACGGCTGGCGGCTGGTCGAACGACCCGGCAAGGACCACAGGAGGGCAGTGTCGCTGCTCAACCAGGACATCAACGCCCTGGCCGACGTCGCCGGGGAACACCCGGGCGGGGACCTGAAGATTTCCCTGCGCGGACCGCTCTCGCTCGCCGCCAACCTGTACCTGCACAACGGCGAGCGGGCGCTTTCCGACGCCGGAGCCCGCCGGGACCTGCTCCAGTCACTCGTCGCCGGGGTGGGATCCTATATTTCCCGCGCTGCATCATCGGTTCCCGGAGCACAGATCACCGTCCAGGTGGATGAACCGGAAATAGCCGCGGTGCTGGGCGGCGGCATTCCCACCGCCTCCGGATACCGCACGCTGCGCTCCGTGCCGTCATCGGAGGTCTCCGCCGCCTGGGAACAGATGTGCTCAGCAATAACAGCCGCCGGAGCGGACACGGTGTTCGCCCTGCCCCGGGCGGACGCGTCCGGTCCGCTGCGCAAGGGCACCAAATCACCGTTCGAACTGGCCCGGCAGGCCGGGGCGCAGGGCGTCGCGCTGGCGGCCGACTCCCTGACCGCCCGCGACTGGGAGGGCATCGCCGAGGCAGTGGAAGATGGAGACCGGGTGTGGCTGGGTATCCTGCCGCTTCCGCGTGAGGGCGGTGAACTGCCCCAGGTCACCCGGCTGGTGGAGAGTGTCCTGCGCCCGTGGAACAAGCTTGGACTTCCGGCCGCGAGCCTGCCCGCGCTCCGCCTGACCCCCGCCTCCGGCCTTGCCGATGTGTCGCCGGAAACAGCCCGCAGGGTCCTCACCCGGCTGACCGGAACAGCTGCCGCACTGGATCAGGTGGTCGCCGAGGGCTAGACCCGGTGCCCCCTAGACCCGGTGCTCCCACCTGTCCGGTTCGACGTCGCCGGGCAGGACGCCGTCGAACGGGCGGAGGGCGTAGTGAAACATGCCGTCGTATTCGAAAACGGTACCCAGCTGGCGTTGGATCACCTGTGTGCGGATCCGGAAGGATCCGGCAGCCTCATCCCACCACTGCTCAACGTGCGCGTCGGCCGCGGCAAAGCCGGGCAGCGGCAGCCGGAGCGGGCCCAGAAAAAGCCGGCTGGCCGGGGAATTCATCCGCAGATGCCCCTCCTCCGTGACCTGCAGGACCAGGTTCGTGGCCAGATTCCGCTGCCTGCCCAGATAGTCCGTCAGGACGCCGGGTGCAGTGAGCACCGTTGTATCTTCGAAAATCCGTGGTCCCGCGGGGAATCCGAAGGAGCGCACCGCCGTGAGTGCCTGACGTCCCCAGGGATCACGGTGCGGGTAGTTGCGGATGGTGAACGGAACCTCGGTTCCGTAGTCAGGGAAGAAGGCGTTGGAGACCGGAACCAGCCGCAGCAGGGGCCGCAGCCACGGACGCGGACATCCGGCCCGGGCGAAGATGCCGCTGCCCTCTCCGTATCGGCCGTCCCCCTCGCCGGGATCGAAGTAGTCCTGCAGTTCAGGCTGCAACCGGGCATAGTCTGCGCCCAGGACCTGCCGGTAAATGGACGCGGATGCCATGGCTAGAGCCTTCCTGCTGCCTTGAGCCGGATATACATGTCGGCGAGTTTGGGCGCCAGTTCGTGCGGCGGTTCGTCCACCACCTCGGCTCCCATGGCGCGCAGCTGCTCGGTCACCGCTGCCCGGTCCAGGAGGGCACGCTCGGCGGCCGCGGCGCGGAACACCGCCGGGGTGCTGCCGCCGGCGGTGCGCAGATCATTCAGGCCGGGGTCGCGGACCGAGGCCACAACAACCACGTGTTTCTCCAAAAGCCGGGGGAGGACGGGGACCAGGCCTTCCTCCACTGCGCCGGAATCCAGGGAGGTGATCAGGACCACCAGGGACCGGCGCGCCGTCACGGCGTGCACGGCCCCGGGAAGAAGCGAGAAGTCCGCTTCGATAAGCTCCGGTTCCAGGGGAACGGCGGCGTTGACCAGCCTGCTGAGCAGATTGCCTTTGCCGCCGGAATCCACGCGGGCGCGGACCCTGCGGTCAAAGGCGAGGAAATCCACCCGGTCTCCTCCGCCGGCGGCGAGCACACCCAGCAGCAGTGTGGCCTCGATCCCCGTGTCGAGCCGCGGCTCATCATCTATCCGGGCGGCGGAGGTCCGGGACGTGTCCAGAAGGAGGACTACCCTCCGGTCCCGTTCCGGACGCCAGGTCCGCACCACGGTGTCGCGGCGGCGGGCGGTGGCTCGCCAGTCAATGGAACGTACGTCATCGCCCCGGACGTATTCACGCAGCGAATCAAACTCGGTACCTGCGCCGCGAAGCTGCACGGAGGCGTTTCCATCCAGTTCACGCAGGCGGCGCAGCTTGGACGGCAGATGCCGTTTGGCGTAAAACGGCGGGAGCACCCTGATCTCACCGGGCAGGCTGAGGGTCCGTTGCCGGGCGGCCAGACCCAGGGGACCGAAACTGCGCACGCCGATGTATCCGCTGCGCAGGACACCGCGGCGGGAGGGTTCCAAATCGACGGCCATCCTGCGTGCCTCACCTGATGGTACGGTGAGGCGCTGTTCGGGGTTGCGGGCCCCGGCGGAGGGCTGCCAGCAGTCGCGGATAACCGCATGCAGCGCCCTGCCGCTGCCGTTACGCACCACCAGCGCGCTGAGGGCGGACTCGGTCAGGCGCACACTGTCCGGTAGCTGCCGCTGGACCTGCAGCTTCTTGGGGGACACTGCCAGCAGCAGGTCGGCTGCCGCCGCCGCAGTCAGGAATGCCAGCCACAGCAGGAAGGAAGCGGCGCCGGGGTACAGCACCACCGCAACGGTTCCCAGGGCCGCCAGAAGGACGAACCGGCCGGAGACAGCCATGCGCGCGGCCCCGGCTACCGGGGGACCGGGACGGTGGCGAGGATGCTTCCCAGCACGTGGTCAGCATTGACCCCGTCCATCTGCGCCTCGGGGCGCAGGGACACACGGTGCCGCAGGGCGGGAAGCGTCAGCGCCTTTACATCATCGGGCGTCACGAAGCTCCGGCCCGATAGCCAGGCCCACGCGCGGGAGGTATTCAGCAGCGCCGTGGCGCCGCGGGGTGAGACCCCGAGCTGGAACGACGGCGCCGAACGGGTAGCCCGGACAATGTCCACAATGTAGGCCAGCACCTCCGGGGCGACGGATACTTCGGATACAGCCTTGCGGGCCAGCTCCAGGTCGCGTGCCGAGGCCACTGCCCGGACACCGGCAGCGGCAAGGTCGCGGGGATCGAAGCCGCTGCTGTGCCGGCGGATCACTTCAATCTCGTCGTCCCTGCCGGGCAGATCCAGCGTCATTTTCAGCAGGAACCGGTCCAGCTGGGCTTCCGGAAGGGGATAGGTTCCCTCGTACTCCACCGGGTTCTGCGTGGCAGCGACAATAAAGGGCTCGGGCAGCCTGCGGGTGGCGCCGTCAACCGTGACCTGGCGTTCCTCCATGGCTTCGAGCAGGGATGCCTGGGTTTTGGGCGGCGTCCGGTTGATCTCGTCGGCGAGCAGGATATTGGTGAAGACGGGGCCTTCCCGGAAGGAGAATTCCGAGGAACGGCCGTCATAAATCAGCGAACCGGTGACGTCGCCGGGCATCAGGTCCGGGGTGAACTGGACCCGTTTGGTGTCCAGGTCAAGGGCGGCGGAGAGGGTGCGGACCAACAGTGTTTTCGCCACGCCGGGGACGCCTTCCAACAGCACGTGTCCCTTGGCGAGCAGCGCGATGATCAGCCCGGTGACAGCGGCGTCCTGTCCCACCACCGCCTTGGCAACTTCCTGCCGCACCTGTGTCAGCGCGGCGCGGACCGGGTCCTCTCCGGGCGGAAGCGGAGGTGCCGGTGCCGTACCGTCAGCCGCTCCGGGCGGCACGGGGTAGGTATCGAACTGCTGGCTCATGATGAAGTGGCTTCTTCCTCTAGGTCGTGCAGGTCCTGTGCCCAGCGGACCAATTCGGATCCGGTGCCGGGCCTTTGCTGGTTGAGAAGTATGTCGGTTTCCGCGTAGCTGCGGCCGGCCGCTTCGGCTGTGGCGCGGGTTACGGCCTCGGTGCCGGCTCCCGGTCCCAGCCGCAGGTGGGCAGCCAGCCGTGTCATGGCCGCGGCCCGCAGTGTGGCGGCGGCGTGGTCCACTGCCTGGCTGTCCTGGTAGAGGCGGGCCCGCCCCTCAGCCGTTTCGGCGGACCGGACGACTACCGGCAGGGGCTCCTCTGCCAGCGGACCGAGCCGCCGGCCGCGCCAGAAACCGGCAAGCGCCGTTACGAGCACAAGCCAGAGCATCAGCGGGCCGACCCATGCCGGCAGATAGGCGAAGGGGTCCGCAGGCTGGTCCGCGACGGGGATATCGGCCGGAACGGCCCGGTACCACACCAGCGTTTCGTCCGGGCCCAGGGTCCGCAGCGCCAGGGCGGCGTTGCCCTCTGATGCCAGCGCTTTGTTGGCGATAAGGTCCGGGCTGCCCAGCACAACCGTGGAGCCGTCACGGGTGGCGGCGTAGGAGCCGGCAGCTTCACCGGCGTCGGATTCACCGCCTTCCGTGAACGGAAAACAGGTCACCGGACCGCGGTAGGTCCGGCCACCGGTGGCGACGCTGCCTGCAGCGAGTGCATCTTCGTTCCGGCACCCGGACTCAAGGATGTGCTGCCCGGGATCGGCGGGCAGGAGCCCGGCCTGGCGGATGTCCGGGGCGATGGCTGCGAGCTGCGCGAACGTGGGGGCAACCAGTACTGTCCGGCCTGCGGCGCCCGCGAGCTCCTCCATCTGGCTGTTGTCCAGGAACCCGTTGGGGTCAAGGTAGAACAGTGTGGCGCCGGGATGTTCCTCCAGCGCAGTCTGTGCTTCGTCAATGTCCTGCGGCTGCAGTACTTCCACGCCCTGGCCGGAGAGGATCTGCGCAGCGGCCATCCCGCCGTCAGGTGCCGGATTATCCGGTGAGAGCGCAACTCCGTCCGCGTCCGTACGGCCCCACAGGGAAAGCGCCACCATGCCGCAGAGCAGAAGGATGAGGAGAATGACGACACGGTGCTGCCGGAACCAGCCCGCAGCCCTGCGCAGGGGAGTGCGGTGCCCTGCAGCTTCGCGCTGATCCGGCACCGGCTGATCCGGCACCGGCTGATCCGGCACCGGCTGAGCCGGGGCGCTGCCGGTGCCGTCCGGCCCGGGGGAAGCATCCTGCACGGGGGATGTGCTCATCGGGGTACCGCCATTCCGGGCAGGGAAGCGGAATCCGCCATGGCCGGCCGGGTGTGCATCAGGGTGGAATCCAGTTCAACGGCGCGCTGGTAGTCCGAGGCGCGGGCTGCCTTGTCCCCGTAGAGAATCTCATCGAAGCGATGACCAAGCCATGCGATGTCGGTCCCGGAACCCGGGAAAGCACCGCTGAGGCTGGTGGCGGCTTCAGCCGCTGTCCGCGCCGGACGCACCTCGAAAATGACGCGCTCCTCCGCGGAACGGACCATGGCGCGGAAACGCTCCGCAACGGCTGTATCCCAGCGCTGTTCCGACGCTGCTTCGTCGGCGCGTGCCCGGTGGTCGTTCGCAGTTTCCACCAGATCCGAGCCGAACACTTCGGACGTTTTCTTCTTTTTTGCCTTTGCATTAAGCCGCGGACGGACCACCAGCACCAGGACCGCGATCAGGACGACGGCGGTCGCCGCGAGAATCAGGACCCCGGGGCCGGTGCCGAGCCCGCCCAACCCGTTCAGCACGTCGCCGAGCCAGTCGAGCACGGACTGGAGTACACGCTCCGCCACGCCGGGCTTCGCTTCTTCGTAGATTCGTCCGGCCAGCTCCTCGCGGGCCCAGTCACGGGCCTGGTCCGCGTCCGGCTCAACGGGAACGTCTCCCGGCAACCGGACAGGTAACCGTTCGAGAGGAAAACCGGCCGGGAGCCGTACGGGGAACAGCATGCCTAGGGCATACCCATGGGAGGCCCGGCAGGTGCCTTACGCGACATAGGCACGGCATGACGGCCGGGAAGGAAATCGGGGTCCTGGGTATGCGGACCCTCCTGGTCCTTCATCAGGGCCAGATCGAATCCCTCGCGCCGGATACGCAGGTCTACATACAGCAGGGCCGTGACTGCGCCCTGGAAGGCATACCCGACGGCCGAAACGAGCAGGGTGACGGCGATCAGCAGCACACTGCTGGCCACGAGGGCGGCCGGGTCCTCAGTTGATGCGCCGGCGAAGCCGATGATGAAGCTGAAGGGGATGGTCAGGATCTGCGTCAGGATGCCGACGATCATGCTGGTGAGAATGAGGATTCCGAAGGTGCGCCACCAGTTCCGGCCGGTTAGCTGCCAGGACCGTGCGATGGACCGGAAGATGCCGGTGCCCTCGAGTACCAGTGCTGCCGGGGCCAGTGCAAGCTTGACCGATACCCAGGCGGTGACTGCCGCCAGGGCCAGCACGGCTATCACCACCACGGCAATCCCGGCATCTCCGAGCAGATAGATGATCAGGCTGAACAGCAGGACAAGGACGGTAACCGCAACCGCTGACGCTGCCAGCAGCACCAGCGCCAGTCCGGCCAACCGGAGGATGCTCCGCCGTGCAATCCGCCACATCTGGCTGAACCCGGTCCGCAGGTTCAGGGTGGCCCGTGCCACCGGGACCACCAGCAGGCCCTGCACCACCATTACTCCGACCAGGGATATAATGCCCAGCCCGACGAACCCGGTGAGCGCCCCCAGAACCGGGCCGGCCAGCTCATCATCCGAGGCGCCGCTCAGCGCTGCGTCCTCGAGGGTGGAGATCATGCCAAAGCCCAGTCCGACGGTCAGGGCCGTGATAATGCCCTGGATGAGCAGTGAGTTACCGAAAGCGGCCAGCACGTTCCGGCGGCAGGCCTGGAACGCGCCGTCCATCATTTCCCCTAGTCCGAGCGGGCGCAGCGGAATGATGCCCGGCTTGGGCGGCGGGGTGTAGCCGTGCTGCTGCGGAAAGCCGGGGCCGGCAGCGGCGTAGGGATTCGGGCTGTCCCAGGCGGACCCCTGCTGCGGCTGTGCCCACGGGTTTGCCGGCGGCTGCTGCGCACCTCCCTGCGGGGGCTGCCATGCGCCGGGCGGCGGAGGAGCAGGATTCCACGGAGCGGCGGGGGGCTGGTCCTGGGCGCGGGGCGGCGGCGGGCCCGGCACGGACCCCTGTGGTCCGTCTTGCTGACCCTTGTGTTCTTGCTCGCTCATCTTTACCCGTATCCCCCTGCAGGCAGTTGACTTTGTTACCTCGACTATAGTGACAGCGCGGTCATTCGGCATCCGGGGCGAGCCGCGGCCGGATTTGTGTCGCTTAGGATGATAGGGATTGACTTAGGCGGCTTTGCACGCCTGGGGGAGCGGCAGCCGCTATGACTGCTGACCCCGGCGCGCGGTTGCGCGCGGACGGACGCAAGCAGTGAACAGGGAGTTATGAAGGCACGCATACTGGTCGTAGACGACGACGAAGCCCTTGCCGAAATGATTGGCATAGTGCTGCGCAACGACGGATTCGATCCGGTGTTCTGCGCAGACGGCTCCTTGGCGCTGGATGTTTTCCGCAACAGCAAGCCGGACCTGGTGCTGCTTGACCTCATGCTGCCGGGGATTGACGGCATTGAAGTGTGCCGCCAGATCCGCAACGAATCCGACACCCCCATTGTGATGCTCACCGCCAAGGCCGACACGGCCGACGTCGTTCGCGGACTCGAATCCGGCGCCGATGACTATGTACCCAAGCCGTTCAAGCCGGCGGAACTGGTGGCCCGTGTCCGTGCCCGGCTGCGCCCGGGGGACCAGAAATCCCCCGAGACCCTGCGGATTGGTGAAGTGTCCATCGACGTGGCGGGACACTCCGTGTCCCGGGGCGGGGACAACATTTCGCTGACCCCGCTGGAATTCGACCTGCTGGTGGCGCTGGCCCGCAAGCCGTGGCAGGTATTCACCCGTGAAATGCTGCTGGAACAGGTGTGGGGCTACCGCCACGCCGCCGACACGCGGCTGGTCAACGTGCATGTGCAGAGGCTCCGCTCCAAGATTGAACGCGACCCCGAAGCACCCGAGATAGTACTGACGGTGCGCGGTGTCGGATATAAAGCGGGACAGAGCTAAGTTGCCGGGTTTCCTGGCCGGGGCGGCCGGGAAGTCCGAAAGAATTGCCAGGGCCCTGGAGCATCTTCGACGCCTGCGGCATTCCTTCCGCCGGGCCACCTTTCACCGGATTGCCCGCCTATGGCGGCGGTCCCTGCAGTTCAAGACGATTATGTCCACGCTGCTGCTCGTGGCGCTCGCCGGTGCCGGCATCGGCGCGTTTCTTTCCCATCAGATAGCCGGGTCCCTCTACGAGGAGCGGCTGGCCCAGTTCCGGACCGAAGCGACCGCCGGCCTTTCGAATGTGAAGGACAACTTCCGCGAGACCACGGCCACGGACAGGGAGAGCACCGACCGGCTGGTCATGGACACCCTTCCCCTGCTTGAGGGCAAGGGCGCCGACGCCCAGCGGACATACCTGCTGACGCCGCTGCCCACCTCCGACCCCCTCTATGTCCCCTCGTCGGTGAACACCGGAAACATCACTGCCAGCGGCATCCCGGTGGCGCTCAGCGATGCGGTTGCGGCCAGCGCCGTAGGGGACGCCGAGACGGATTACGTGTACTGGGCGCCGCTGGAACTTGCCCACGGGGAACCCGGCATCGCCTTCGCTACGAAGGTCACGCTGCCCCCGGACAGCGCCGAGTACGCCCTCTACCTGATCTATGACCTCTCCTCCATGCAGGAAACTCTGGATGACATCCACCGGATCCTCTGGATCGCGGGTTTCCTCCTGCTGGCCATCAGCGGAACCATTGCCTGGGTGGTCACCAAGGCGGGCCTGGGCGCTGTCAGCGACGCAGCGGCCGTCTCGGAAAAGCTTGCCGCCGGCGAACTGCAGGAGCGTATGGAGGTCAAAGGCGAGGACGAAGTGGCGCGCCTTGCGGCATCGTTCAACCACATGGCCGGGACCCTGCAGGACCAGATCACCCAGCTCGCGACGCTTTCACGCATGCAGCAGGTATTCGTCTCCGACGTCTCGCACGAACTGCGCACCCCGCTCACCACGGTGCGGATGGCCGCTGAGGTGCTCTATGAGGCGCGCGAGAGCTTCGACCCCATGTACCGGCGTTCCACGGAACTCCTCTACCACCAGGTGGAACGGTTCCAGGCGCTGCTCGCGGACCTGCTGGAGATCTCGCGGTTCGACGCCGGTGCAGCGGCGCTGGACCTGGAGCCCACCGATGTCTTCCACATTGTCCGCGATGTCATGGACGCCACGGAACCGCTGGCGAACAACAGCGGCTCCGAGGTGCTGGTGGTATCCAAGGAATCCAGCTGCGTGGTGGACGCCGATCCGCGCCGCATCGAACGGATCCTGCGCAACCTGCTGGTCAACGCGCTGGAGCACGGCGAAGGAGAGCCGATCGAGATTGCCGTGGCGGTGAACGCCGATGCGGTGGGCATCGCCGTCCGCGACCACGGTATCGGCATGACTGAGGAAGCCGCCGGCCGGGTCTTTGACCGTTTCTGGCGGGCGGATCCGGCCCGGGCGCGCACTACTGGCGGCAGCGGCCTTGGACTGTCCATTGCTGCCGAAGATACCCGGCTGCACGGGGGCCGGCTGGAGGCCTGGGGTGATCCGGGCAACGGGTCATGTTTCCGGCTGACCCTGCCGCTCCGCCACGGAGGGACGTTCGACTCGTCTCCCGTGCCGCTCTCACCGCACGACGCCGGGGGCCCCCGCGCACTCAGCGCGGCGGCCGTGACCGCCGAGGAGGAATCGGATGTCTTGTAGCAAGAGCACGCCCGGGCAGGACAGGCGGCCCGTGCATGCAAAGGCGGCACGGCTGCTGGCGGTCCTGGTCGGCTCCGCCCTGTTCCTGGGCGGGTGTTCATCAATACCGACGGTGGGCCCCGTTGGTACGGCGTCGGCCGAGAGCGGCAGCGAAGCGCAGACGGAAGCCGTGTTCTCACCCGAGGGCCCGGCGCAGGACGCGTCCCCGCAGGACATCATCCGCGGTTTTATGGAGGCGGGAAAAGGCGCTACGGACGATTACAGTGTTGCGCGCCAGTTCCTGAGTCCGGAACTGGCCGAGGCCTGGTCACCCGGCCAGAAGGTCACCGTCTACCGCTCTTCGCGCATTGTTGCCATGCCCGAACCCAACCTTTTCCAGATCCAGCTTGAAGTGCAGGGAAGCGTCAGCTCGCAGGGCGTCCGCACCGATGTCCCGGAGGGCAGCACCGAGACCATTCCCGTCCGGCTCGAGGAAGTGGACGGACAGTGGCGGGTGAGCGGCATCCCCGACGGCATCATGCTTTCTTCGGCCACCTTCCCGCTCGTGTTCAAGGCCCACAACCTGTATTTCTATTCCAGTGATTACCAGTACTGGGTGCCGGACACCCGGTGGTTCATCCAGCGTCCCGGCATAGCAGCCAACATCGTCAGTGCCCTCCTCGTGGGGCCGGCACCGTATCTGGAAGGCGCCGTCGTCAGTGCGTTCCCGGCAGGTACCGCCCTGGCCCGGGACGCCGTCCCCGTAGCCTCAGGCGAGGCGTCGGTGGACTTATCGGAACCCCTGTCCGAATCGTCGGACCTGAACCGGCAGCAGATGGTGAAGCAGCTGGAAGTAAACCTGCGCGGACTGAACAACGTCACCTCTGTGAATCTGACAGCCCAGCAGCGCCCGGTGGACCTGGGCAAGGGGAACGGCGAGGTGCAGTCGGCAATCAGTGACCCGTCCGCGGGTGCAACGCAGATTGTGGTCTATCAGGGAGAGCTTGCCTTCTACAGTGACGGCCCCGCCGACATTGAGGATGTGCCGTCGGTGGCGGAGTACTCCCCGCGCAACCCGGCCATGTCCTCGGACGGCGAAACCATAGCGTTCCTGGACGGCGGGCAGGACACTCTTCTGGTCACCGGGCGGGGACAGGATGTCCGGACCGCCGCTGACGGCAGCCGGTTCACGGCCCCAAGCGTCGACAACCGGCAGTGGGTATGGACCTCAAGGCCGTCCGGAACCGGATCCGAAGTGCTGGCCATTCCACCGGGAGGAAACCAGGACTCCGCAGCAGTGCTTTCAGCTGCGTGGCTCGAAGGCCTCTCGGTTACGGAGGTACGGATTTCCCGGGACGGCAGCCGGGCTCTTTTCGCCGCCGGGCAAAATGGCGACAGCGCCGTGATGATTGCCGGAATTGTCCGTTCCCCGGAGGGCGTCCCGATGTCCTTGACCGCACCCCTGACGCTGCAGGTCCCCGGGGATGCCGGCGCCGTGAACAGGGTGAAGTGGGCTTCGGAAGATACCGTGGTTGCCGTTCGGGCAGGCGCGGAGGAGGGCACACCGGTCATCCTGGGTGCGGGCCGGGAGCCCGAACTGCTGGCGTCCAAGGAGGGGATCGAAGGCCTCAGTGCCGGAAACGGGGTTGAGGACATCTTCATCCAGACCGATGCCGGCATCTTCAATAAGGTCGGCAGCAGCTGGCCGCTGAGGACCGAAGGAGTGCGGGACCCCGCCTTCCCCGGGTAGGACCGGCCGGCGAGTACGGCTTTTCCTCCACAGCCTCCGGCCGGCGCAGCGCGCCGGCCGGCCGGCCCGCCGAAGGCCCCGGGAAGCGTCAGTGTTCCCTCCGGGACGGGCAAGTCTGGGTGGATGGTGAAACTAACCGCACAGGTGGCAAAACTACCCGCACGGCTGGACAGGCTGCTGTTCTCGCCTGCAGGCCGGACAGCGGCCGAGGCTGTCACCGGGCTGGCCGCCGCCGTGGCGCCTGTTTCCTGCGTTGTCTGTGAAACGCCGGACCTGAGCCTGTGCAGCGGCTGTGCGGCGGGAATCCGCCGGGCCACGCTGCATCCCTACCCTGCGGAGGAAGGTGCGGCCGCGCTGCCGGCTGCGGAACCGGAGCCCGGATACCCGCCGCCGCAGGACCGCAGCAGGGAACACATCGGTTTTGTCCCTCTTCCGGTGCTGGCCGCGGGAACCTATGCCGGAGGACTGGCCCGGACGCTGCTCGCCTTCAAGAACCGGGGGCACACGGACCTTGCGGTTTTCCTTGCACCGGTACTGGCGGGTGCGCTGCATGCCGCAGTGCGGAGTGCCTGCCCCGAGCCGGGCGCTCCGGAGGTGGTGCTGGTGCCCGTGCCGGGTACGCCGCGGTCACTGCGCAAACGCGGTTACCAGCCGCTGATGCTGCTGATGAGACTGATTGCACGGCGGCGGCTGCTGCCTGCAGGGTCCAGGCTGGCGTCCCTCGTCAGGCACGCGCCCGGCCCGCCGGGCATTTCGGCTGCCCGTTTCCGGGGCCTTGACTTCAGCCGCGGGCGGGTGGCCGGTCCGCAGAAGGGGCTGGGCCGCTCCGGCCGCCGCCGCAACGTACACGGCTCCATGACCGCCGGACCCGCCGGGAGTCTGGAGGGCTGCACCTGCGTGGTGGTGGATGATGTCCTGACCACCGGGGCAACCCTCGCGGAAACGGTACGGGCGCTTCGTTCCGCGGGAGCCGTTGTTCGCGGGGCCGTTGTCATCGCCGCCACACCTGCCCCGGCACGTAACACTTCTCCCTCATCCGCTGCGGTGCCGGGGAGCGCGGCAGCCGGTAACGGAAACGGAATCACGGGACGTGAATAAAGGTCGGCGGTGATCTAACGTGTTGGTATGGATAGCTTCAAGAAGCGGAGTTATCCTGCGGCAACGGCCGTGAAGGAAACTGGCAGCGGCCGTTGTTGTGTCACCGAATCTATTGGAGGGCACCATGGAATTCATGATCAGCGGGCGCAATGTTGCAGTATCGGACAGGTTCCGCGAGTACGCCGAAGAGAAGATCGGCAAGGTGGAAGCGCTCGGCGACAAGGTCCAGCGGGTGGAAGCCCGAGTGACGAAGCAGGGCAACGTTCGTGATGCAGACAGTGCCCTGACTGTGGAAATCACCGTCACCGGACGCGGCCCGGTTGTCCGCGCCGAGGCAACGTCCGGCGACAAGTTCGCAGCCTTCGACCTCGCCTACGGCAAGTTGCTCGAACGGCTGCGCCGGGCCAGCGACCGGCGCAAGGTCCACCACGGACGCCACGCCCCGATTCCCGTCCGGGTAGCCACCGCTGATCTTGGTCCCGTAAGTACCTCCGAACCGCTCCACGAACAGGTTGCCGCCGCGGCGGAAGCGGAAGCAACCGAGGCCGACACAGCCGAGAATGAAGACGCTGCCGGCGACTGCCCCGTTTTGATTCGGCGCAAGGTTTTCCCGGGTGCCCCCATGAGCCTTGACGACGCCGTCGACAACATGGAGCTGGTCGGCCACGACTTCTATCTGTTCGTGGATTCCGCGACCGGGGCGCCGTCGGTGGTTTACCGCCGCCGCGGCTGGACCTACGGCGTGATCACCCTGGATTCAAAGTGCGCCGAAGGCATGGAGGATCCGCGGGAGGAAACGCGCGGATACCGCGTCACCGAAACCGGGGAGCGCGCCACAGCCTGATCCCGTCGCCCACGGGCCCGCCTGCCATCTTCCGGGCGGGCCTAGGATGAGGGCATGAGAACCAGACTGTCGCTCCGCCAGGCCCGCCGGGCGGCACTGTCGGCACAGGGACTGGCCCGTGAACGGCCCGCCGGCCTTGTTAACGCAAGGCAGGCGGGCCGTATCTTTGAGCGGCTGGCACTTCTGCAGATCGATTCAGTGAATGTCCTGGCACGCAGCCACTACCTTCCGCTGTTTTCCCGGCTCGGCCCCTATGACCGGGCCATCGTGGACCGCATGGCCACGCGGCGGCCCCGGCGGATGGTCGAATACTGGGCGCATGAGGCCAGCTTCGTGCGTCCGGACCTTTTTGCCGATCTGCGGGCTGTTCAGCGGCGCACCTGGATGACTGCCGGTTCCCTTCCTCCCGATGTGGCGGAGGACCTCCGGGAGCGGATCCTTGAACTTCTCGCCACGTCGCTGCAGCCGCTGACGGCCCGGCAGACAGCAGAGGCATTGGGCCACCGGCAGGTCCGGGACGCCGGGCACTGGGGGTGGAACTGGAACGCGGTCAAACGGGTGCTGGAGGATCTGTTCGCCTCCGGCCGCGTCAGCTCCGCGGGCCGCACTCCGCAGTTTGAGCGTCTGTATGCCCTGACGGCGGACGTGCATCCGGCTGGCGCGGCAGCCCTGGAACCCTCCGATCCGGAGCAGGCCGTTCTCCGGCTGACAGAGGCCGCGGCCAGGGCGCACGGCATCGCAACCGCCCGGGGGCTCGCCGATTATTTCCGCCTGCCCCAGCGTGCTGCCGCAGGGGCGGCAGAGGAACTGGTCCGGAAGGGGCTGCTTGAGAAGGTGTCGGTCGCGGACTGGAAACAGCCGGCCTACCTGCACGTCGAGGCGGCCATCCCCAAAACAGCTGGCGGCCGGGCACTGCTGAGTCCTTTCGACTCGCTGATCTTCGAGCGCCGGAGGCTGCAGGAACTGTTCGGATTCCATTACCGGATCGGGATCTATACACCGCCGGCGGCCCGGCAGCACGGCTATTACGTACTGCCCTTCCTGTTGGGGGAGGAACTGGTGGCCCGGGTGGACCTCAAAGCGGACCGTGCCGCGGGTATGCTGCTGGTGCAGGGAGCCTTCGCCGAACCCGGGGCTCCGTCAGCCACGGCGCGCCAACTGGCCGCGGAGCTTGTCCTCATGGCACAGTGGCTTGGGCTCGACGGGATTGCCGTCCGGCCCGTGGGGGATCTGGCTCCCGCGCTGAAGCTGGAAGTATGCAGGGAATAAAGGTCAATGGGGAACCACGGACCAGCACCATACGTCTCTCACGTAGACTGGGGACGCCAGATTTCGGCAACACTAGATTGGGAGCAAATCAGTGGCATCACTACTCGAACGAGTTCTTCGTACCGGCGACAAGAAGACGCTGAAGACACTGCGTAACTACGCCGACGCGATTAACGTGCTCGAGGACGAGTTCAAGGGCATGAGCGATGCCGAACTCAGGGGTGAGACGGACCGCCTCAAGGAGCGCTACAACAACGGTGAGTCTTTGGACGACCTCCTGCCCGAAGCGTTCGCCGCTGTCCGCGAAGCCGCCGGCCGCACCCTGGGCATGCGCCACTTCGATGTCCAGCTGATGGGCGGCGCTGCCCTGCACCTGGGGAACATCGCCGAGATGAAGACCGGTGAGGGAAAAACGCTCGTTGCCACCGCACCGGCCTACCTCAACGCCCTGACCGGCCGGGGCGTGCATATCGTGACGGTAAATGACTATCTGGCGGAGTACCAGTCAGACCTCATGGGCCGTGTTTTCCGTTTCCTGGGCATGACCAGCGGCTGCATCCTCTCCAACCAGGACCCCGCGACGCGGCGCCAGCAGTACGCCGCGGACATCACGTACGGAACGAACAACGAGTTCGGCTTCGACTACCTGCGCGACAACATGGCCTGGAGTGCCGCCGAACTGGTGCAGCGCGGACACCACTTCGCCATTGTTGATGAAGTGGACTCCATCCTCATTGACGAGGCGCGTACCCCGCTGATCATTTCCGGTGCCGCGAGCGGTGACGTCAACCGCTGGTACACCGAGTTCTCCAAGGTCGTGACGCGGCTGACGCGGGAGACCGACTACGAGGTGGATGAAAAGAAGCGCACCGTCGGCATTCTGGAGCCGGGCATTGAGAAGGTCGAGGACTACCTCGGCATTTCCAACCTCTACGAGGCAGCCAACACCCCGTTGATCGGTTTCCTGAACAACGCCATCAAGGCCAAGGAACTCTTCAAGCGGGACAAGGACTACGTGGTCCTTAACGGCGAAGTCATGATCGTTGATGAGCACACCGGACGTATCCTTGCCGGCCGCCGGTACAACGAAGGCATGCACCAGGCGATCGAGGCGAAGGAAGGCGTGGCCATCAAGGCCGAAAACCAGACGCTCGCCACGGTGACCCTGCAGAACTACTTCCGCCTCTACGAGAAGCTTTCCGGCATGACCGGCACGGCCGAAACCGAGGCAGCCGAGTTCATGAGCACCTACAAGCTCGGCGTGGTGCCGATCCCGACTAATAAGCCCATGTCCCGGATTGACCAGTCGGACCTGATCTACAAGAACGAAGTGGCCAAGTTCGACGCCGTGGTGAAGGACATCGCCGAGCGTCATGCCTCCGGCCAGCCCGTCCTTGTGGGCACCACGAGCGTGGAAAAGAGCGAGTACCTCTCCAAGCAGCTGGCCAAGGCCGGTATCCGGCACGAGGTGCTCAACGCTAAGAACCACGCCCGTGAAGCGGCCATCATTGCCCAGGCCGGCCGCAAGGGCGCTGTCACGGTGGCCACCAACATGGCCGGCCGCGGCACCGACATCATGCTCGGCGGCAACGCCGAGTTCAACGCCATTGCCGAGCTGGAACGCCGCGGCCTTGATCCGAACGACAACCCTGAAGACTACGAAGCCGCCTGGCCGGACGCACTGGAGAAGGCGCGCCACGCCGTCGCCGCCGAGCAGCAGGAAGTAGTGGAACTCGGCGGGCTTTACGTTCTGGGCACCGAACGCCACGAATCGCGCCGGATAGACAACCAGCTCCGCGGCCGCTCCGGCCGCCAGGGCGATCCGGGCGAGTCACGCTTCTACCTCTCGCTCACCGATGACCTGATGCGCCTCTTCAACTCGGGTGCGGCTGAACGGATCATGAACAGCTCCTCCATGCCCGATGACGTGGCGCTGGAATCGAAGCTGGTCTCCAAGGCCATCCAGAACGCCCAGGGCCAGGTCGAAGGCCGCAATGCGGAACAGCGCAAGAACGTCCTGAAGTATGACGACGTCCTGAACCGCCAGCGTGAAGCGATCTACGGCGACCGCCGCCGCATCCTGGAGGGTGATGACCTGCAGGAGAAGATCAGCTTCTTCCTGGAAGACGTCGTTAGCGCCGTGGTGAACGAGGCGACTGCCGAAGGCCACGGGGACGACTGGGATCTGGAACAGCTCTGGACCAACCTGAAGACGCTGTACCCCATCGGCCTGACGATCGACGAGGTTGTTGACGAAGCCGGCGGAAAGTCCCGTCTTACCCGGGAGTTCCTGCACAACGAGATCCTTTCGGACGCCAAGCTGGCCTACCAGGCCCGCGAGGAGGCTCTCGGATCCGCGACCATGCGTGAGCTGGAGCGCCGCGTGGTGCTTTCGGTGATCGGGCGCAAGTGGCAGGAACACCTGTACGAAATGGACTACCTGAAGGAAGGCATCGGGCTGCGGGCCATGGCCCAGCGCGATCCCCTGGTGGAGTACCAGCGCGAGGGCTTCGTAATGTTCCAGACCATGATGGAATCCATCCGCGAGGAAAGCATCGGCTACCTGTTCAATGCCGACGTCCAGGTCAGTGAACCTGCCGCCCCGGCAGCCAACGCGCTTTCGGGCGTCAAGGATGCCCGCGGAGTTATCGGCACCCCCGTGATTAAGGCGGCCGGACTGGAAGCGCCGCAGCAGCCGGCGAGCCTGCAGTTCAGTGCCCCGGACAGCCAGGGCGGGGTGGAAACCCGCATTGAGCGGACTGCTTCGAAGGGTAAGCAGGCGGACGCAGCAGGTACCCGCCGGGCAGCCCAGGCCGGAAAAGCCGGTGCCAAGAAGGCAAAGCGCCGCAAGTAAGGATCCGGCACCTAGCCGATCTCCAACGCGGTAACCCGCCAGAGCCCGCGCCGCAGCTGAATTCTCAGCGCGACGGCGCGGGCTCTTTCGTGTTCCAGGGCAACCACTGCGCCTTCATAAATGCCCTCGGCCACGGGACACAGCCGGCAGGAACGGATCCGCACGCCCCGGTGCAGCAGCTGCGGATCCGGGCCGGAACCGGACCCCGCAGCGGCTGCTGCTGCCTGTCGCCTGCCCCGCACCAGGTTGGCCCGCAGCTGCAGCCGGTCATAATTCTCCTGGTCCAGCCAGCGGCTCATCTGCTGCAGCGGGCGGACACCCCCCAGCACCTCCAGAGCTGCAAGTGCCACGGACTGGCAGATGGCCCGAACCCGTGCATCGTCGGCAGGGTCGGATGACCAGGCAGCGGCGGCGGCAGCGGATGCAGGCTGTGCCGGTGCTTCCACGCCGTTTGCCGGGGCCTGCCGCGGCACGGCGGGAACCGGTGCCGGGATTTCCTCCCGGGCAGGAGCGCGGTACACGGCGATGGGGCCGCCGTCCGGCGCCAGTTGTGCCAGCTGCGCCAGCTCTGCGGGGGAATCGGGAGCCGGCAGGAATATCACACTGGTCATGGTGCTGTCCTTTCTTGGGGCGTGGGAAGAGGTTCGGGAGCGGGCGCTGACAGTATCTGGCCCGGCAGGATGAGGTGGGGGTCAGGGCCGACGACGGCGAGGTTCAGCGCGTGCCATCGGGGCCAATGTGCCGCTATTTCGGCATCCGTAGCCAGCGGACCCAGCTGCTCCGCGGCCAGGGACCACAGCGTGTCCCCGGCAGCCACCACCACCTCGGCCTGTTCCGTCCGCGGCACCGGAGTCAGGACGTTTCCGGCCGGAGGCTGCGGGGGCGCCGGCCGCCACAGCGGTGAGACGGCATCGTCATCCGGTGCCTTGTCTGCGAAGGGAGCGGTGGCCGACAGCAGTTCCGGAGGCCGGTGGTGACCGGTTGCCGCCGTACCGGAGGCAACCGGTGCCGATACTGCGGGGGTGGGCGCGGAAGCCGCTGCGATTGCGGGGACGCTCCCGGCGGCCAGGGAGAGTCCCAGCACCGCAGCAGCCAGTCTTCGGGCGGGCCCGGGAGCCAGCAGCATTGTCCGGTGTCCGGCTGAGGACATGCCGCAGCGCACCAGGATGCCGCCCGCTGCCGCGCAGATAAGGCCGCCCACCCACCAAACGGTCAATACCATCCCGGTGCCGGCGGCGCACAGTCCTGCCAGCAGCTCGAATGACTCGGGGGACACCGACGGCCCGGACCGGGCACCACTTGCGGGAAGGGCCTGGAGGATTTCCGCACCGCCCCGGAGAAGCAAAAGGCCGAGCGCTGCCACTGCGACAGCGGTCACTGCGTCGGCTGCCAGGGCCGGGTGGATAACCGGTTTACGCATGGCGTCTCCTCATCGTGGTGGTCCCGGGCAGTCCTGGGTGGTCCTAGGTGGTGCCAAGTGCCCATTTGATGCAGTTTGGTGCTGTTTGGAATCGGCTTAGACAGTTGATCAATGTCGTTGGCCTTTGACCCTGAATGGTCCGTGTGAGGCTCGTGTCTACACTTCACCGCGATAGGTGTCCAGAGTGGTGGTCTCTGCGGGGTGACAAAGCTAGCCTTGGGCGATGCGATGGGATGCCCTGTTCAGGGACATGGAGGCACAGATGGCTGCCGCGGACGAACGTCATGCGGCGGGCGAGATTTCCGAACGCGTTCGCGTGGAGCTTGGCGGGATCAGCCTGCAGGACCGGCTCCGGAGCCAGTTCGGCAGGGAGCTCGTCGTGGACCTTGGCCGGGCCGGAACCCTGCGCGGTGTGCTGCGGCACGTAGGGGCCGGCTGGGTGGTGCTTGAGCGTGAACGCGGCTCGGCACTTGCCGCACTTGCCCATGTGGTATCCGTCAGTGGGCTGGACCGGTTTGCCGAACCTGCCGCCCGCACCCTGAATCTCGGCATAGCGTCGGCCCTGCGGGAGATATCCCGGGACAGGAGCATTGTCGCGCTCAGACTGGCGGGAAAGGCCTCAGGCGAAGTCCTGCACGGAACGATTGACCGGGTGGGGGCCGATTTCGTTGAACTGGCCGTGGTCGCAGCCGGAGAGGAGCGGCGTCCGGGAAACGTGTCCGCGGTCCATCTCCTCCCGACGTCCGCAGTGGCAGCGGTCCTGACTCAGCAGCACGGCTGGGGCTGAGCAGGGCATCCGTCCTCGGAGGCCCTCCCCGGGGTGGGGCGGGGAAGGCTCAGCGGTCCACCGCGTCTTCCGACGGAATGCCCTGGCGGACCGCGGCGGCGGATTTGCGGTAGGCACGGGAAATATAGTCTTCGAGCTGCTGTGTCTCAACCCGCCACTGGCCGCGCCCGCCGATCTGGATGGCGGGAAGCTCTCCGCTGCGTACCAGGGCGTAGGTCTGTGAAGAGGAAATGTTCAGTACCTCGGCGACGTCGGCCAGCGTCAGGAATCTCTTATCGCCCACGGCACTCACCTTTCGAACCGCACCACTGCGGTTGCACCCGTTATATACCAGCAGCACCAGTCTGGCACCGGCAAAACCGTTCCCCGGGTTATCCACAGATTCAAGCCGGCCCGGAAACCACCGTTTCCTTCCGCGTGTGCGTACTCCACACTGGCCTCAGCCGGCAGGGAATCGTGAGGCGGGAAGTGTCTGGCGGGAAATTGAGGAAAGAAGCGTGAAAAGAAGCATGGGGGAATCGGGGGAGACATGAGTCTGCGTACACGAGAAGAGAAGCCGACCGCAGCCAGGCTGCGCAGGCCGTCCTGGCGGGATCCACGGCTGCTGCTGGGCATCCTCCTGGTCCTGGGATCCGTTACGGCGGTAGTGACCCTTGTCCAGCAGGCAGATGAGACCACCGACGTCTACGCTGTCCACCGCGATATTGCTCCCGGCGCTCCCATCCGCGCCGAGGACCTCCGTCCGGTGCCCGTCAGGCTGGGTAACGCCGGAGACCTGTATCTGCCGGCAGCCGAGGGGGTGCCCGAAAACGCGGTGGCGGGCGCCGTCCTGAGGGAGGGGGAGCTGGTGGCCCGGTCTGCGCTGACAACGCCTGACTCGCTGGACCGCAAACCTGTCGGACTGCGGGTGGAGGATCCGCTGCCCGCCAGCACGGAGGCAGGCTCGCGTGTGGATATCTGGGCTGCCGCACCTAACGGCAGGAACGGGTTCGATGAACCCCGGCAATTGATCGAGGCCGCGGAAATATCGGAGCTGTCCGTTACCGAGTCGGCTCTCGGGGCAAACCGGAACACCGAACTCCTGATCCTGGTCGAGGATGCCGACCTGCCGATGCTGCTGGCGGCCCTCTCCAACGAGGCAAAAATCACCGTGGTACACAACCCCGCCCCCGGCTCGTGAACATCCCCGTTGCCACCGTCGGAACCGCCGCCGCCGGCGTTCTGGACGGGCTGGAACGGCTGCAGGGTCCGGTGACGGTAGTCCGACGGTGCACAGAGCTGACCGAAATGCTCGCTGTGGCGCAAACCGGAATGGTCCGCGCCGCCATCGTGGCCGGCGACGCCGAGGAGATAACTGCCGGCATCGCAGACCGGCTGGGCTCCGCCGGGGTAGCCCTGGTGGCGCTCGCTGACGATCCGATGCTGCGGCGCCGGCTGGATACCCTGAACATTCTTAATGCCCCCACCGGGCTGGACCCGGGGGACTTGGCGGAACTCATCTCTACGGCGGTACTGGCCCTGGGCCGGTCCGCCCGGACGGCGGGCACCGCGATGGCTGATCCGGGTGCCGCCCTAGGATCCGGTACCAATGGCGAAGGACCCGGGGAACCGGCACCGGGGACGCCGGAAGCGGAGGTCCGGGCCGGAACCGTAACCGCTGTCTGGGGACCTGCCGGAGCTCCGGGCCGGACCACTCTCGCCATCAACCTGGCCGCTGAACAGGCAGCTGCCGGGCGAAGCGTGATCCTCATCGACGCGGACACCTATGGCGCCAGCGTCGCCGTCGGACTGGGACTGCTCGATGAGTCAGCGGGCATTGCGCAGGCGTGCCGACTCGCGGACCAGGGCATGCTTGATGACGGCAGCCTGCGCGCCCTGGCCGCATCTGTCTCGCTGCGGGGGCACCAGCTTGCCGTGCTTACGGGGGTGACCCGTTCGGACCGCTGGGTGGAACTGCGCCCGCCAGCACTGGACGGAGTGCTCGAGGCCGCCCGCCGGTTGTTCGACCTGATAATCGTGGACTGCGGGTTCTCATTGGAAACCGATGAGGAGCTCAGCTTCGACACCATGGCCCCCCGCCGGAACGCCGCCACACTGCTGGTCCTGGAAAAGGCGGACACCATCTATGCAGTGGGTGCGGCAGACGCCGTCGGCGTGCCCCGACTGGTCCGGGCAGTGGCGGAGCTGGCGGAGACGGTCCCGACAGCAGATCCGCTGATCGTGCTGAATAAGGTCCGCGCGTCATCGGTGGGAAGGCAGCCGGAAAACCAGTTGGGCGGGGCCTGGGAACGCTTCGGTCCCGGCAGGCAGATCTGCGCATTCCTGCCGGCGGATTACGACGCCGCAGACGCGGCGCTGCTCTCCGGAACGGCCCTGCTGGAAACGGCACCGGCGTCGGCCCTCCGTGCAGCCATTGCCGATCTGGCGGGCATACGGACCGGGCGCCGACGGCCGGTACGGCGCCCCCGGCGGGCAAAGTGACCTTTCGCGCATTCGGGGCTAGGCTCATTAGAGCAAGCTGCAACGGAGCAGCAGGACGTAAGTACTATCGGAGGCGTATTACATGTCGTCAGGATCCAGCATCGCGGATCTTTTAAGTTCGGACACTTCCCTCGACGAGTTCATAGGGGATTACTACGAGCATCTGGCGCGTGAAGATGCGCAGGCGTATCCGCCGTCGGTGCTGCGGGAGCGGGCCCGGAAGCATATGGAACTCGCGCTCACCCGCGCCGAAGGTACTGCGGCAGTGGACGTTGTGGACCTGGGGGACACCAGTGTGGTGCTCATCGTCACCGATGACATGCCGTTCCTCGTGGACTCGGTCACCGCCGAAGTGGTCCGGCGCAACGCCGCCATCCGACTGGTCGTCCACCCCATTTTCCTTGCCACGCGCGACCCGCGGAACGGTGAACTCCAGCGCGTGCAGCGGGTCCCGGCCGCTGCGGGTGTATCCAGCGGCGACACCGCCGCTCTCCCGAACCTCGCGGACCTGCTCGGCACCGACGGCGGCACCACCCGCGTTGAGTCCTGGATCGCCGTCGAGGTCGCCCGCATCACGGACCAGGACAAGCGCACGGAACTCATCAACGGGCTGACCAAGGTCCTTGGCGACGTCCGGGTTGCGGTCTCGGACTGGCCCGCCATGCGCTCCAAGGTGCACGAGATTGCCCGTTCCCTGGACACCGTCCCCGGCGCCCGGGACATTCCCGACCTGCAGCAGGCGCGGGAGCTGCTGACCTGGCTGGACAACGGCAACTTCACCTTCCTGGGCTACCGGGAATACGACCTCATCACCGAAGACGGAGAAGACGCGCTCCGCCCCACTGAGGACAGCGGACTGGGGCTGCTGCGGCTGCATTCGGCCTCCCGCAAGGTCCAGCGGCTTACCGGCGCCGGGCGTGCCAAGGCCCGCGAGAAGCGTGCCCTGGTGATCACCAAGGCCAACTCCCGCTCCAGCGTGCACCGTCCCGCGTACCTGGACTACCTGGGCGTGAAGCGTTTCGACGAACAGGGCAACGTCAACGGCGAACGCCGATTTATCGGGCTTTTCGCTACCGGCGCCTACACGGGTTCGGTCCGCAGCATCCCGATCGTCCGTGACAAGGTCCGCGAAGTGATGCGGTCCTGCGGCTTCCCCGCGGATTCCCACTCGGGCAAGGACCTGCTCTCCATCCTGGAGACCTACCCCCGCGACGAACTCTTCCAGATTGAGCCTGCAGCCCTGCTGGAGACCTCCCTGGCCATCCTGCGTCTTCAGGAACGCCGCCGCACCCGGCTCTTCCTGCGCCCGGATATCTACGGACGGTTTATGTCCGCCCTGGTCTTCCTGCCCAGGGACCGGTACACCACACCGGTCCGGCTGCGCATCCAGGACGAACTGCGCTCGACCTTCAACGCCGAATCCATCGACTTTGAAGCACGGATGACTGAATCCGCACTGGCCCGGCTCTTCTTCCGGATCCGGCTGCCCCGCGGCCAGGAAATCACCGAAGTGGATACCCCGGCCCTGGAGGCCCGGCTGGTGACGGCCACGCGGTCCTGGACCGAAGGCATTGAAGAGGTGGTCCGGACCAAGTTCGCCCGCCAGGACGCCGAAAAACTGTCCGCGCTGTGGGCGGACGCCTTCCCGGCCGCGTACCGGGTGGCCTACGAAGTCGAGGACGCACTCGAGGACATTGCCCGTTTCGAAGCCCGGATTGCCCGGCCCGAAACCGCGCCGGAGCTGTTCGTCTACGTCCCGGAAGCCGGCGAGGGGGAAGGCCAGGCCGACGCACGGCTCAAGCTCTATCTGACCGAGCCGAAGTCGCTGACCCAGATCCTTCCGTTCCTGCACAACCTTGGACTGGAAGTCCTGGACGAGCGGCCCTTCGAAATCCGTCGCGGCGACGGCGCGAACTTCTATCTGTACGATCTCGGGCTGCTGTACCCGGCGGGCGTTGATCCGGTGAAGACGGGGCCGCTGCTCGCGGAGGCCTTCCGTGCCGGAATGTCCGGGACCGCCGAGTCCGACGCATTCGACCGGCTGATCCTCCAGCAGGGCATCCAGTGGCGGCAGGTCGTAATCCTGCGGGCCTACGCCAAGTACATGCGGCAGGTCGGCACGGCCAACTCCTACGGTTTCGTGGCAGGCACCCTGCTGGCCAACCCCGACGTCGCGCATGCCCTGCTGGCACTCTTCGACGGCCGGTTTAACCCGGACCTGGAGGCTCGCGAATCCGCCGTCGAACAGGCCGGTGCCGCGCTGGAGCGCGGGCTCGAGCAGGTCCCCACGCTCGACGCCGACCGTGTCCTGCGGACCTTCGCCACCCTGATCAATGCCACCCTGCGCACCAACTACTACCAGGACAAGCCGTACATCAGTTTCAAACTGAACACCGGTGCGATCGACGGTGCACCGTTCCCGCGCCCCAAGTACGAAATCTGGGTCTATTCGCCACGGGTTGAAGGCGTACACCTGCGCTTCGGGGAAGTGGCCCGCGGCGGGCTGCGCTGGTCCGACCGGCGGGAGGACTTCCGCACTGAAATCCTGGGCCTGGTCAAGGCACAGACAGTGAAGAACGCGGTGATTGTTCCCTCCGGCGCCAAGGGCGGTTTCTACGCCAAGAAACTGCCCGACCCCTCAGTGGACCGCGGCGCCTGGATGGAGGAAGGCAAGAACAGCTACCGCACGTTCATCCGCGGGCTCCTGGACCTCACCGACAACCTCGTGGTGACCGAATCCGGCGAGGAAGTAGTTCCGCCGGAGCGTGTGGTCCGCCACGACGGCAACGACAGCTACCTCGTGGTGGCCGCTGACAAGGGAACCGCTTCCTTCTCCGACATCGCCAACTCGATTTCGGCCGAATACGGTTTCTGGCTCGGCGACGCCTTCGCCTCCGGCGGATCCGTAGGCTACGACCACAAGGCCATGGGTATTACGGCCCGGGGCGCCTGGGAATCGGTCAAACGGCACTTCAGCGAGCTCGGCATCGACACCCAGAGCCAGGACTTCACGGTCGTGGGCGTGGGTGACATGAGCGGTGACGTGTTCGGCAACGGCATGCTGCTCTCCAAGCACATCAAGCTGGTGGCGGCCTTTGACCACCGCCACATTTTCCTTGACCCGAACCCTGACGCAGCCGCATCCCACGCCGAACGGCAGCGGCTCTTCGAGCTTCCCCGCTCCTCCTGGGCGGACTATGACTCGGCACTGATCAGTGCCGGCGGCGGAATCTTCCCGCGCCAGTCCAAGAGCATCCCGCTCTCGCCGGAAGTACGCGCCGTTCTCGGCCTGTCCGACTCGGTAAAGAAGATGAGCCCGCCTGAACTGCTGAAGGCCATCCTCACGGCACCCGTGGATCTGCTCTACAACGGCGGCATCGGCACCTATGTGAAGGCCTCCACGGAGACCTCCGCCGACGTCGGAGACAAGGCGAACGATCCCATCCGCGTGGACGGACGCGACCTGCGGGTCAAGGTGGTGGGCGAAGGCGGAAACCTGGGCATGACCCAGCGCGGCCGCATCGAAGCCGCCCGTGCCGGCGTCATCCTGAACACGGATGCCATCGACAACTCCGCCGGCGTGGACTGCTCGGACCACGAAGTAAACATCAAGATCTTCGTGGACCGGATGGTTGCCGCAGGCCGGCTGGACCCGGCCGAACGGGCCGAATTCCTGCACTCCATGACGGATGAAGTGGGCAAGCTGGTCCTGCAGGACAACATTGACCAGAACATGCTGCTGCTCAATGACCGCCAGCGCGTAGTGGACTGGAGCCCGAGCTTCGAGCGGCTGATGGCCTGGCTGGAAGAACACGCGGATCTGGACCGCCAGCTGGAGGCACTGCCCGGAAACGACGAGCTGCACGCCCGGATCGCTGCAGGCGAAGGCCTGACCTCGCCGGAACTCGCAGTGCTTGCCGCCTACGCCAAAATCGAGCTTACGAAGGCCCTGACGGCGTCGAACCTCGCCGACGACCCCTACTTCGAGGGCACCCTGCGGCGGTACTTCCCGAAGCAGATCGTTGAGCGTTTTGGCGACCAGCTGGATTCCCATCCGCTGCGCCGGGAAATCATCTCCACGGTCGTGGCCAATGACATGATCAACATTGGCGGCATCACCTTCGCCTTCCGGATCATCGAGGAAACCTCGGCCAGCGAGGCGGAGATCGCCCGGGCGTTCATTGCCATCCGGGAAATCTACGGGATCGACAAAGTCCTGGCGGACCTTGGCGGGCTGCCGGCGGACTTCCCCACCAGCACCTGGTCCATGATGCATCTGGACCTGCGCCGGCTGCTTGACCGGGCGCTGCGCTGGTTCGTCAACCATGTTGGCCGGGGAACCTCGATTGCCGAAGACATCGAGGCGTTCAAGCCGGTTGTCCAGCCGCTGCTGGCCGGCCTCACCCGGTACCTGCGCGGCTCGGACGCCGAACGGGTTGGAGCACTGCAGGAGAAGGCCCGCGAACTGGATATCCCGAAGGAACTGGGCAGCTACTGGGCCGAGCAGTTCGAATCCTTTGGCCTCCTCGATGTGGCCCTGGTCAGCCGGGCGTTCGACGAGCCGGCCGAATCCGTGGCCGCCGTGTACTACGCGGTCTATGACCGCTACGGCATCGATGATCTGCTGGACCGGATCACGAACCTGCCCCGCGCTGACCGGTGGCAGGCACTGGCCCGGGCAGCCCTGCGCGATGACCTGTACTCGACCGTGGCGGACATGACGACCGCCGTCCTGGAGTCCACACCGCATCTGGCCGGAGAAGATCCGGTCAAGCGGCTGGATACCTGGGAACAGGAAAACGCGGATCACCTGGGCCGGGCCACGAAGATGTTCAAGGAAGTCAACGGCCTGGAGCAGGACGACATGGCCTCGCTCTCGGTAGCACTGCGACTGCTGCGCTCCATTGTTCGACGCTAGCCCGGAGTAAACGTGGCAATTTTTACCGACCCGATCAAGGACCATGCGGACTTCGGTCCCGGTGACGCCGAGTGGCTGCACCTGCTGGTGGGGGACTGGCAGCTGGTCGCGGACCTCGCGTTCGCGGATCTGGCCCTGTGGTTCCCTGTGCCGGAGGGCGGGTATGTGGCTCTGGCCCATGCCCGTCCGTCCACCTCGCATACGGTCTTCCACAGCGACTTTGTGGGGGAGCGCATCCGCGCTGACCTGCTGCCGCTTGTGGACGCCGCCTGGCGGAGCCAGCAGATCGAGCGGTCCAGCGAAACGAGCTGGACCGCCGAGACGGCCATGCGGGTGGAGGCCATCCCCTTTGTCCGCAACGGCAGGACCCTCGCCGTAGTGACTTCGCATATGGACCTCTCCAGCTCCCGGATGCCCTCGCGCCTGGAGCTGACCTACCGGCAGTGTGCCTATGACCTGCTGCGGATGGGTACCCTGGGGCTGTGGCCGGATTTCGCGACGCCGACAGGCTCGCGCCGGGGCGCTCCCCGCGTGGGGGACGGCCTGATCCGCCTGGATGCCGAAGGGGTGGTGCAGTACGCCAGCCCCAACGGTGTTTCCGCGTTCCGCCGGTTGGGGGATATGGAAACGCTCGAGGGCCGGTCCCTGGCGGAAATCACGACGGCGCTGCTGAAGGACCGCCGGATGGTGGATGAAACGCTGCCCTTGGTGGTCACCGGAAGGATGCCGTGGCGCACCGAGATTGAATCGCGAGGTGTCAGCCTGTCGCTGCGGGCCATTCCGCTGCGTGACGAGAAGGAGCGCTTTGGCGCCCTGGTACTTTGCCGTGACGTGTCCGAGCTGCGCCGCCGGGAAATGGAGCTGGTCTCCAAGGATGCGACCATCCGCGAAATCCATCATCGGGTGAAGAACAACCTGCAGACCGTGTCTGCGTTGCTGCGGATGCAGTCCCGGCGGATGGAGAGCGAGGAGGGAAAGCAGGGTCTCGCACAGGCCATGCGACGAGTCTCCACCATTGCCCTGGTGCATGAAACCCTGTCACAGGGGCTGACGCAGAATGTGGACTTCGACGAATTGATCGGCCGGCAGTTCCGCCTCTCGGCCGAAGTGGCTTCACCTACGCAGGAGGTCAGGACCCGGCGAGAGGGCTCGTTCGGGGAGCTGCCCAGCGATTTGGCCACCCCGCTTGCCCTGGTGATCAATGAACTGGTGACCAACGCCGTCGAGCATGGCCTGGCAGGGCGCCGCGGCACGGTGGGTCTGGCTGCACGGCGGCACGGACCGGCCGGCCGGGAGGAACGGCTCACTGTCACGGTGTCCGACGACGGCGTGGGGCTGCCTCCCGAGCCACGCCGGGAGGGCCTGGGCCTGCAGATTGTCCGGACATTGGTCCAGAGCGAACTGGACGGGACCATTGAGTGGTCTGCAGCCGAGGGCGGCGGCACCGAAGTGACCATCGAAATGGGACTGGACACCGAATACCGGCGTACCTAGAAACGGCGTAGCTGGAAAACGGCGTCTGCGCCGGAAAGGTGCAGGTACGGCAAAGGGCCGCTGCCCATGGCAGCGGCCCTTTGCGCCGGCGTGGCCGGCTTGCAGGGGGTTTCCCGGTTATGAGGCGCGTCGTGCGCGGGCAGCGCGGCGCTTCAGTGCGCGGCGCTCGTCCTCACTCATGCCGCCCCACACACCGGCGTCCTGTCCGGTTTCGATGGCCCACTGGAGGCAGGTATCGATCACCGGGCAGCGCCGGCAGACGCTCTTGGCTTCTTCAATCTGAAGAAGAGCCGGGCCGGTGTTGCCTACGGGAAAGAAAAGCTCCGGATCTTTATCCAGGCAAGCTGCGCGGCTCCGCCAATCCATGTTGATCACTATCTCCTCTGAAAAGTTGACTCCTACGTGTTTGTGAAAACATTCACGAGCAACTACAAACTAAAGGGGCCGGTTTCGGCCCCTGATTTCCCTGTATCTAGCGTGGCACGTCAGCCGAACGCAAACAAGGGGTAACAACCGGAAAATATGGCCTCAGGGCTGAGGGATGCATCACAGGTCTTGTGTGCCATCCCAGTCATTTATCAGGCGGGAGCCGTCCCGGGACGCGCCGGTGCAGTACGTTTTTCGGCATTGTCCGCGTGTGCCTGACGATGCGTCCGAACGTCCACCGGTCCCCGATGACTCCGCTGCGGCCGCCCCCGACATGGCCGCAATCAGACTATGTCCGGTAGTGTGCCAATGTGTCAAGACCTAAGAATGCACCACAGGCAAAGCGGCCCCCGGCAGTACTCGTCATAGCTGCCGTACTGGTACTTGAGGCGCTGTGCCTCCTCGCCTTCGCCGGGTGGTACGGATACCAGCTGGCCGTCTCTACCCCGCTCTCACTCGGTGGAGCCGTTTTTACCCTCGTCTTCGCTGTGGCGCTGGCAGTCTGGCTGCTCGCTGTCGGCCACTTCTTCTTCCGCGGCTATCGATGGACCCGCTCCGCCGCCATGGTGTGGCAGCTCTTTGTTGTGATCATCGCCGTGCCGACACTGCAGGCCGGCCTGGTGCTGGCGGGCCTGGGTCTGCTCCTGCCCGCAGCCGCGGTGCTGCTGCTGCTGTTTACCAAACCGGTTCTGGAACATACCAAGCGGCTGACCGATGGGAATGACACCAAGGCCTATTAGCCGGAAGACCCCGTAGCTGTCGCTGCCTGCGCTTCCCGGACCACCGGCCCCTCGACTAGGTAACAGCGGCCAGCCGGATGCCGGGTTGCCGGGTCAACCCGCACGCCCAGGATGTCTCCGTCTGCGGGCCCCGCGGGGGCGAGGAGCACACCCCGGGGTGCCGAGCGGATCTGCATGGCCAGGGGGAGCCGGACCGTCAGCTGCGGCCCCGGGAGGGCCGCAAGGACAAGCCGTACTCCTTTGGCTTGGAGTGCGGCCAACTGCTGGTGCGCGGGCGGAGGCAGTGAATCCGCGTTGTCCACCAGGACCAGCATGCTTTCCGGAGGTTCGTCCGTCCTGTCCAGGGCGTCGATTACGGGCAAAAGGTCAGCCGGCCCGGTGACCAGCCGACTGTCCAGCGAGGTGTGCGCGGCACGTTTGACCTGATGCAGGAATGATGTTCTTCCGGATCCCCTGGGACCCAGGACGAGGAACAGGCTCGCCGGCGGTATCCGGACCGTTGCCGTCTCCAACTCATCGCCGCTGACTCCCACCGGTACATAATCTGCGGATACCGCCGGTCCGAGGGAATCCGGGCTGACGACACCCGGGAGGCTTTGGATCCGGTGCGGCCGGGCGGCCGCCGCAGGTAAGGGAGGCGCCGCTTTCGGGGCCGCCTCCGGCACCTGGAGCTGGGCAGACAATCCCTCGTCGGTTCCGATCCTTCCCTGTACGAGGGCACGCCCCGGGACCCGGTCCATGGGTGGAAGCCGCGGCCAGAGCAACAGTGTCTCGGCGCTGGCGTCTGCCGGAAAGTACAGGCGGTTGGGGATCAGCGGAAAAAACCGAGAGCTGAGTACTTCCCTATCGCCGGTGATAACCACACAGATGTCTGCGCGTTCCCCGTCGCGCATGAGATCGGCCAGGTCTTCTTCGCCGGTGAGTCCGCGAGCGGAACGGAAGGCCGTACACCACCGGGACCAGCCGGTAACCATGACGGTGATGCCGGGTGGCACCGTTCCGCTGGGCCCGCCAGCTGCCGGCGCCATGCGGCGCAGGAGCTCGGAGGCAAGGTAGGCCAGTACACGTGCGGCCCGCTTGGGATCCTGCGCTCCGACGTAGGCTCCCGTCTGGTCAGCGCCGTCCAGCCATGAGAGGCTGCCATCGGAATCCAGCACGTAAAGATGCCTGGCTGGAAGGACCTCCAGGTGTCTGCCGGCGAGCAGGGCAAGGCAGTCGGAGGTCCCGGCGCGGGAACTGCCGAGTACGGCGATGTGCGAGTCCCGCCGGGGGTGCCAGACCAGTGCCCGCTGGCGCTGCAGATTCGGTTCGTCCATGATCCCCAGGACCAGTTTCCCCGGCTCCTGGCGCAGGTGTGCCGCGGAAGCGAGCAATGATGCCGTCAGGACCGTGGGCAGTGGCTGCAGCACGGGACGGAACGGAACAGGGTAATTTCCCGCGGCCGCTGCTTCATTGATGGCGGAGCAGATGCCGGACAGCGTTCCGGTGTCGGCGGCCGTCGACGCCTGGGTGTCCGGAGCCGGACCCGCAGTGAGGTATTCGCCCAGTTCCAGGACCGTGCAGTGGCTGTTTATGCTTCGCATGCCGGTGGACAGGCTCTGGAACAAAAGGGCCGGACGGCCGCTGATGCCCGCGTAGGCGCGTCCGGGCAGATCTGCCGGTATGTCGGCAGCCGAGTCGGCATTGATGACGTCGCGGGAGTCCGGGGCAGACTGAACGCGCAGTGCAACGCTTGTGGCAATGTTTGCGCGGATGTCGGTGGTAATGCTGCCCTGCGGGCGCTGGGTGGCCAGCAGCAGGTGCAGACCCAGCGACCGTCCCACAGCTGCGATCCGCAGAAGCTCCGGCAGCGCAGCGGGTACCGCGTCAGCCAGCATGCGGAATTCGTCTACCGCCACCAGCAGTCGTGGAAGATGCTCCAGCGGCGGCCGGCCGGAGTTGTAGGCGCCGAGGTTGTCCGCCCCCGCGTCGGCCAGCAGTACCTCACGTCGCCGGACCTCCGCCCGCAGCGAGATAAGGGCCCGGGACACGTTCTCCGCAGAGAAATCGGTAAGGATGCCGACCGAATGGGGCAGGGCCGCCAGCGGCCCGAGCCCGGAGCCGCCCTTAAAGTCAATCAGGAGGACGGTGAAGGCAGTCGGTGGATGGATGGACGCCAGCCCGGTGATGAAGGCACGCAGGAACTCGGACTTGCCCGCCCCCGTGGTTCCGGCAACAAGGAAATGGGGGCCGTCGCGGTCCAGATCCAGGGTTACCGGACCCGTGGCGGACAGCCCGACGACCGCCCCGCCGTCCTGCCCGTCCCGTGCGGCCGTATCCGGGCCTCTTTCCTGCCAGCTCCGCAGGAGGACGCCGGGGTCCGAAGCGAAAAACGCATCGAAGGCCAGACGCCGCGGAAGTACCTCCGGCGAGGAATCGGAGCAGGGCGCGCTCCCGCCCAGGGCACGGCTGAGCCTGCTGAAAACCGGTGCACGGAGAAGATCGGGGAGGAATTCAAGCGCGTCCGAGCCCCGGGTAAGGATGCCCCTGGCCGCGACCAGCGACACATGTACAGCAGCAGGCGGGCCCCCGAGGCGGATGACGGTGCTTCCGGTTCGCCAATCATCCGGCAGTTCATCGCGCAGCTCCCCGGCAAACCCGGCCCATGCCCCGCAGACTCCCAGGACCAGGACCGCGGAACGGTACCGGGGATAGGGAGGAAGCAGCTTCCGCAGGCGGGAACCGGCCTCGGCCAGCGACGAGCGGGATGCCTCGGGCAGCGCGGCGAGGGTGACGCCGGGCAGGAACCTCCCATCGGTCTCAAGCTCATCAGCGGTCCCTGCACAAAGGATCAGTGCCTCTGAACGCGCACCTGCGGCGGCGGAGGCCTGGAGGAGGATGGTCCGGTACAGCGCTCCGGCCTCTGGTCCGTGCAGCGAAACCTCCCGGTCCCGTCCCAGCTGCAGGACAACAGGCGCGTCCTGCAGCTGCGGTGGCGCGAAACCCGGACGTACCGGGTGAACCTCCAGGTTGGCTGCCTGGTCCGCTGCTCCGATCCGCACCGGAACGCAGGAGGGATCAGAGCTGGAACCTGTGCCGTGCGGTTTCATCGGCGCCTGCGGCGGGCGGTCCCGGCCGGTACTGTGCGACAACGCCTCAGCCCCGACCATGGTCCGCACCGCGGTGGTGCCCGGATCGGGGGCAGCCCGGCGTCGGCGTTGGGCGTCCTCGCGGGCGGCCGCGGCAACCGTTGCAGCCTGTTCACGGCGCCGTCGGCTGCCGGAAACGGCTGCAACCAGTGCAGTGACTGCGGACAGGGCACTGAATGCGAGGAACATCCACATGCCGGTCGCCACTGCCAGGACCACCCCCAGCACAAGCGGCAGCAGGGCGCCTAACAGGAGCAGACCGGTTTTCTGGCCCTGTTCCTGGAGCTTTACCGTCAGCGGGCTGAACGGGTCTTCCGGCTGAGGGCCGGAGTCATGGTGCTCCGGGATCGGTGCGCCGGCCAGGACCAACCGGCAGGTACTGTATCCGATCCGCAGGGTCGACCCGGTGTGCAGGACCGCTTTCCGGACTCTTCCGCCGTCAACCCACGTCCCGTTGGCGGAGCCGAGATCACGGATGCTGACCGAATCGGTCGCCACAACCAGCTGTGCATGGTTGCGTGAGAGGGCCGGATCCGCGATTCCTATCCGGGGCCCTGCCCGTAGCGGAGCCGTGCCGAACACCGGGGGCTGTGTGCGGCCGACGGTGTAGGTGCCCCGCCGCAGCGCAATGATGTTGCCGGCGTCGGGCCCGCTGCAGACCACAAGCAGCAGCTGCGCCACCGGCAGGCCGGGGACAACCCGGGAAGCCCCCTGCGCGGGGGACAGGGGACAGGCAGAACGAACGATCACCGCGCCGTTGACGAACGGCTGCTGTCCGGGCGTGAGCTCCTGGAGGGCAAGCCCATGGATGGAAAGAGCCGCTTCACCGAAACGCTCAGTGAGCAGCGAGGCAATACCGGGGCCTGTGGTTCCCGCAGCAGCCTGAATGACCACTTCACAGAGACCGGACCGGTCCGGTCGGAAGCCTGTTTGGCTGCCCGGCGCATTCGCCAGCGTCACATGGAGCTGCAATATCCCTCCAAGGGTTGTATCCCGACTTTTACCTGCCTCAGCTGATTCCCCCGGTGTGCCGCAGCCGGAAGGTGGACATGTGAGGAATAGCCTAGGCAGACCGTAGTTCTGGTCACGTTTGCTGTGTGCAGCCGTGGATAAGCAGGGGAGGGCCCGTTGGGTGTGGAGGGAAGGTCAAGTCGTCCGCAGTAGACTGCATTAGTGAATACCGCTTTAGAAAGGCATGCGTGACTCACCTGAAAACCGGTCTTACGGTAGATGCAGCGCCGCGGACAGGCCGTAAAAGTACGTACCGTCCGGAAGTGCAGGGCCTCCGGGCGCTCGCCGTCCTTATGGTTGCCAGTTACCACATCTGGCTTGGCAAGGTCTCCGGCGGAGTGGACGTTTTCCTCCTTATCTCAGCCTTCCTGCTCTCTCTTTCCTTCATCAGGAAGGCCGAAGCCGGGCGTGCGCTGAACATCGGTCGCTATTGGCTACATGTCTTCAAGCGATTGCTGCCTGCCGTGGTTGTGGTGCTGCTGGGTGTTTTGACTGCTACAGCGCTATTCGTCCCCAAAAGCAGATGGAGTGAGATCCTCTCACAGAGCTGGTCCTCGCTTTTTTACGTCCAGAACTGGGCGCTTGCTGAAAACTCGGTGGACTACTACGCCACTGACCAGAGTGTGGCCAGCCCATTGCAGCACTTCTGGTCACTGTCCGTACAGGGGCAGGTATTCATCCTGTGGCCGTTGCTTTTCGCGTTGGCAACCGTCATTGCACGCATCATGAAGGTGCGCTTCAGGCATGCAGTGCTCGGCGTCTTCGGTGCTGTCTTCGCCGCATCGTTCGTGTTTTCGATCTATGAGACGTACACCAACCAGACCTATGCGTACTTCGATACTCGGGCCCGGTTATGGGAGTTTGCCTTCGGCACATTGCTCGTTCTGGCGCTTCCATATATCCGGCTCCCGAGGGCTGTTCGGATAGCTGCAGGTTGGACCGGTCTGGCGGCAATGCTCTCAGGTGGATTCATCCTGGATGTGCAGGGACAGTTCCCCGGATACGTGGCGCTTTGGCCTGTATTGGCGGCGACGCTCGTGATCCTGGCAGGACAGACGGGGAGCAAGTTCGGTGCAGACCGGTTCCTGTCCTGGAAACCCCTCATTCGGTTGGGCGACATGTCATATGCCCTGTACCTGTGGCATTGGCCAGTCCTGATTATCTACTTGATCTGGCGGGGCAGGGAAGAAGTCGGGCCGGTTGGCGGTACGGCGATTATTGGTCTCTCGCTTATCCTGGCGTACCTCACCACGAAGTTCGTGGAAAAGCCACTGCGTTCCCTGGCATGGGTGGAGAAGAAGCAGAGTCGCGGAATCCTGGCTATTGCAGTTTGCCTCGTGCTGGCAGCAGTACCACTGGCAGGATGGCAGGGTGGCCTCAAGATAGAGGCTGCCCGGCTGGCGGCTGACGCCGACCGCAACAACCCGGGAGCAGCGGTACTGCTCCCGGGCTACACTGATGAGTCCGACGCGAACGCTCCGACCCTGCCATTACCTGGTGGAGGGGAATGGGGTGGCAGCTCGATGAAGACACCTGGCTGCGATACTCTGACGGACGGCCCCACAGACGACCTCCTTGCGAAGCAATGCAGTCATTCAATGCCAGAAGCAGGTTATGACCGAACCATCCTCGTCATAGGCAGCTCACATGCCGAGCATTGGCTTCCAGCAGTGAATACCATGGCCGATAAAAACGGCTATCGAGTGATCTCACTGCTACTGACCGGATGTAACTTCAGCGGCACCGAGAGCAACGGTGGGGAGAGTGAATGCGACCGCTTCAACGTTGCGGCACTCGATTATGCGCTCACCCTCCGCCCCGACGCAGTTTTTACCCTTGCCACCCGATCAACAGTTGCGGGCCCGCGCGACGTCCCAGTCGAGGGGCTTAGTGACACAGCCGCGGTGCTTAGGAACAACGGCATCCAGTTGGTCGGCATAAGGGATACGCCGCGGTTTACGTTCAGGCCAACGGATTGTGCATATGAGGTGGGCGAGGACTCAGCTGAATGTGAGGTGCAACTCACGGAGGTCTTGGATCCGACGCCGCCGGAGGGTGTGTCTGAAACTGATGTGCGCTTTGTTGACTTCACGGACATGGTGTGTCCCGACGGTCTCTGTCGTCCTGCCATAGGCAACATCTTTGTCTATATCGACGATGATCACCTCATGGGCCAGTACGTACGATCGGCGGCTTCCGAGTTTGAACGGCGATTTGTAGAAGCAGTCGGCTGGTAGGAGCCAGCAATGGCTATCCGGATTGTCGGCTAACCTTGAGTGTCGGCAGTACTGGAGCTTCAGTACGCAACTAACAGGAGTAGATGTGAACGTTGACCTCGTCGTCGTCGGGTCGGGCTTTTTCGGCCTGACCGTAGCCGAGCGCGCTGCAAAGGAACTGGGCCTGAAGGTCGCGGTACTGGATCGCCGCCATCACATTGGTGGTAATGCCTACAGCGAGAACGAAGCGCAGACCGGAATTGAAGTGCACCGCTATGGAGCGCACCTCTTCCACACCTCGAACGAGCGGGTCTGGCAATACGTGAACCGCTTTACCGAGTTCACCAACTACGTTCACAAGGTCTACACCAGCCATAAGGGCGAGGTGTACTCGATGCCCATCAACCTGGGCACGATCAACCAGTTCTTCCGCGCCTCCATGGGCCCTGCCGAGGCCAAGGCGCTCATCCAGGAGCAGGCCGGCGAGCTCGCCGGGACCGATCCGGCGAACCTCAACGACAAGGGCATCCAGCTGATCGGCCGCCCGCTGTACGAGGCCTTCATCAAGTACTACACCGGCAAGCAGTGGCAGACCGATCCCAAGGATCTGCCGGCGGAAATCATCAGTCGCCTGCCCGTGCGCTACAACTACGACAACCGCTACTTCAATGACAAGTACGAGGGCCTGCCCGTGGACGGCTACACCGCGTGGATTGAGCGCATGGCCGACCACCCGAACATCCAGGTGCACCTGAAGACTGATTTCTTCGACGAGGGCCACGAGTTCTCCCGCGATAACACGCTCGGCCAGGTCCCCGTGATCTACACCGGCCCCGTCGACCGCTACTTCGACTACGCGGAAGGCGACCTGTCCTGGCGGACCATCGACCTGGAAGAGGAAGTGCTCCCCGTCGAGGACTTCCAGGGCACCTCGGTGATGAACTACCCGGATGAGGACGTTCCCTACACCCGGATCCACGAGTTCCGCCACTTCCACCCGGAACGGGACTACACCAAGGACGCCACGGTGATCATGCGTGAATACTCCCGCTTTGCCGAGAAGGGCGACGAACCGTACTACCCGGTAAACACTGCGGAAGACCGTGCCAAGCTGCTGGCCTACCGGGACCTGGCCAAAGGCGAGAAATCCGTTCTCTTTGGCGGTCGCCTGGGCACATACAAGTATCTTGACATGCACATGGCCATCGGATCGGCACTGTCGATGTTTGACAATAAGATCAAGCCCCACTTCACCGGGGGCGCAAAGCTGGAAAGCGGAGGAGTCGACGCGTGAGCAACGGCATTGTGGACGAGGCAGGGTATCTGCCGGGTATAACGGCGGCACGTCCGGACGAGGACAGTGATGCCGAGCTTCGGGTTCTGCAGCGGGTTGTCCTGCCCAACGACAAGGATCTGGATACACTGCCGCTCTACATCGACAGCGATACCGGCAAGGGTGGGCTGGATGCTGAGAACGGACGCAAGCAGGCACTGACTGCGCCCGGACGAAAACTGCACCCCGAGGATATCCTGAGCCGGTCTTCAGTGCGGGTCCGCCCGGGTGAGCGTCTTTCCTTTGGCTCATACTTCAACGCTTTCCCAGCCAGTTACTGGCGCCGCTGGACCACGGTGGAGAGCGTCATTCTCCGGGTCGGGACCGTTGGCGAAGGTACGGTCGTCGTTTACAAGTCCAATGCCCGCGGTGCAGCGCAGCGCGTGGAGTCACGCCAAGTGACCGGCACCGAAAGCACCGTTTTCGATCTCACGCTGGCGCCCTTCGGTGACGGCGGCTGGTACTGGTTCGATCTCATCGCCGATTCGGACGGGATGCAGCTGGATTCAGCGGACTGGAGCGCCGTATCCGACAAGCCCGCCGGAAGCGTAACGCTGGGTGTCACGACCTTCAACCGTCCCGATTACTGCCTGAACACCATCAAAGCCATCCAGACCGACGACGGTGTCCGCGAGATCCTGGACGAACTGATCATTGTCGATCAGGGCAACCAGAAGGTCTCCGACGAGGCCGGTTTCGACGATGTGGCCAAGGCGATGGGCAGCCAGCTGCGGATCATTGTTCAAGGCAACCTGGGCGGATCCGGCGGCTTTGCCCGGAACATGAGCGAAGCGGTGAAGGAGGGACGGTCGGACTACGTGATGTTGCTCGACGACGACATCATCGTTGAGACGGAAGGCATCCTCCGGGCAGTGGCCTTCGCTGACATGTGCCGCAAACCCACGATTGTGGGCGGACACATGTTCGACATGTACAACAAGTCCGTGCTGAACGCCTATGCAGAGGTGGTCAACCAGTACAAGTTCCGGTGGGGGCCGGTAGACGGCCTGGCCAACCACGACTTCGCACTGGAGGGCCTCCGTTCCTCGTCGATCCTGCACCGACGCTGGGATGCGGATTACAACGGCTGGTGGATGTGCCTGATCCCGACCCGGATCATCCGCGAAATCGGCCTGTCCCTGCCCGTGTTCATCAAGTGGGACGACGCCGAGTATTCCTTGCGCGCCCGATCGGTGGGCTATGCCACGGTCTCGCTTCCCGGTGCCGCCGTTTGGCATGTTTCCTGGGCCGACAAGGACGATTCCGTCGACTGGCAGGCCTACTTCCACGAGCGCAACCGGCTTATCGCCACACTGCTGCACTCCCCGTACGCCAAGGGCGGGCGCATCCTGCGTGAGAGCATGAACACCGACGTCAAGCACCTTTTCTCGATGCAGTACTACCCGCAGAAGGCCCGTTTGATGGCCCTGCGCGACGTGCTTCAGGGCCCCGAGAAGTTGCACGAGTCCCTTCCTGCGATGATGCCCAAACTCCGGGCATTGCGCTCGGAATACAGCGATTCGGTAGTCAAGCAGGATCCCGGCGCTTTCCCGGATCCGCACATGCGCAAGCCGCCGAAGAAACCCATCAGCACAAAGTCCCCGTCCCTGGCGTCTCTGGTTCCGTGGGCTGCCAAGACCATCCTGAAACAGACCGTGCTCCCTGTCGCCCCTGAATCGCGCGAGAATCCGCAGCTTGTGGTGGCCAACCAGGACAGCAAATGGTGGGTCCTGTCCAAGCTTGACAGCGCCGTGGTGTCCAACGCCGATGGAACCGGTGCTTCCTGGTACCAGCGGGACCCGAAGAAGGTCCGAAGCATGCTGGCTGAAGCGGCGGTCCTTAAGGCGCAGCTATTTGCGGAGTGGGAGCAGCTCAGCGCCCGCTACCGTGAGGCGCTGCCTGAAATCACTTCCATGGAATCCTGGCAGCGGACGTTTGATGAGAACCCCGGAAAGTAAGACAGTCCACTCGCAGGCGGGAATGCGTATGCAGGAAGAACTCACGGTACCGGGCCAGCCCGGCAGCCTCAAGGACGTACTGCGGCACCGGTTCCTCCTGAAGCTCCTTGTTTCCAAGGAGCTTCAGGTCCGCTACCGGGGATCGATTCTCGGCCTGCTCTGGTCCTACGTCAAACCGGGCATCCAGTTTCTGGTCTTCTACGTTGCCCTGGGTGTGTTCCTGGGACTTGAAGAGAGTGCGGGCAACCGGGGGGGCCTGCCGAACTATGCGATTTATCTGTTCTCCGGGATCGTGCTGATCAACTTCTTCACGGAAGCCCTGGGTAACGCGTCGCGGTCGATTGTGGGCAACGGCGGGTTGATCAAAAAGATCTACCTGCCCCGGCAGCTGTTCCCGGTTGCCTCGGTGTGGGTCTCCGGCGTGCATTTCGTGCCGCAGATGGTCATCCTGATCGGGGCTTGCCTCTTCAGCGGCTGGCGGCCGTCCCTGCTGCAGCTTGCAGCGGCAGCCGCCGGCTTCCTGATCGTGGCCATGCTGGCCACAGGGCTCGGCCTGCTGTTCGGCGCCATCAACGTTTACTTCCGTGATGCGGAGAACCTGGTGGACATGCTGTTGATGGTCGCAACCTGGGCTTCGCCCGTGCTCTATTCCTGGACCATGGTGCAGTCCAAGCTGGGAGAGACGTTTTTCAACTTTTACCAGCTGAATCCGATCACAGTGGGCGTCGAGACGTTCCACTACGCATTCTGGCTTCCCACCACCGACGGCTCCCAGTCCATCCCCCCGCATCTGCTGTCCGTCTGGATCCCCGTTGCGCTGGCCATTTCCGCAGCAGTACTGCTGATTGGTCAGCTCGTCTTCCGTCGCCTTGAGGGCCGTTTCGCGCAGGAGCTGTGAACCGTGGCAAGTGCCATTGAAATCCATAACATCAACAAGCAGTTCGTTCTACGGCACACCCGTTCCATGAAAGAAGCATTTGTCTGGCTCGTCAAGGGGCGCAAGGGCGACCTGTCCGAGAAGTTCCATGCTCTCAAAGGTGTTTCGCTGAACGTTGAACAAGGCGAGACCGTTGCATTGCTTGGTCTGAACGGTTCAGGAAAATCCACGCTGCTAAAGCACATTTCAGGTGTCATGCGTCCGGACAGCGGTACTGTGGGAACCCGTGGACGGGTTGCCGGGCTGATTGAAGTAGGCGCCGGTTTCCACCATGATCTCAGCGGTCGGGACAACGTTTATCTGAACGGGGCGATCCTCGGTATGACCGAGGAGGAAATCAACGCGAAGTTCGACTCGATCGTCGAGTTCTCCGAAATCGGCCAGTTTATCGACACCGAAGTGAAATTCTATTCCTCGGGCATGTACCTGCGGCTTGCCTTCTCCGTCGCCGTGCACACCGATCCCGAAGTCTTCCTGGTGGACGAGATCCTCGCCGTCGGCGATGAGCCGTTCCAACGCAAGTGCATCGATAAAATCAAGGAGCTCGCGGGGGAAGGGAAGACACTGGTGGTCGTCAGCCACGATCTTGATCTGGTCTCCCGCATCTGTGAGCGGGGCGTGCTCCTGGAACACGGCGAAGTGGTCATGGACGGCCCGGTGCGCGACGTCGTTGACCGCATGCGCGGCAACTGACAGGCGCGCACCGGGGAACCTCCTGCACCTCCGCCGGTGAGCCGCGGAGGTACAACATAAGAAGAAGGACCCGCCGCTTTTGCGGCGGGTCCTTCTTTTTACCTATGGAACGTCCCGGCATAACTGGCGCCCGAAGGCCGGCGCCGGGTGGCCCAGTTGGTGTCCCTGCGCCACCCACGCAGCGGCCGCTAAGACCGCATGGGCCGCTGCGTGGGTGGCTAATCGCAGCCGGTGATCTTGTAGAGGTTCGCCTCCGGGCCGGTGGACTTGACCAGTTCGAAACCTGGTTTCCCCGCCAGGTCCATCACACCGGCGTACTGGGAGCCGGTGTCCGACAGTGCCTGCGTACCGAAGTCCAAGACATACTCCACGTTCTCGTCAACGATGGCCGCACAGACCTCAGGGCTGAAGTCGGGCAGCTCTTCGGAGATAAGGATTCGCTCGGGATCATTGCTGGCGAACATGTGCGGGGTTAGGACCTCCCGCCCACCGAAGGCATACGCCGCGGAACTGCCGTTAGCAGGGTTGTCAGCAATTACGGCACCTTCGGGGACGTAGTCGGCAATGTTCTCGACGAGTTCGCGTTCAGCGGGCGTAATCATGGGGGAGGAGTCGTTAAAGGCATACACCGGCATGGTGAACTTGATGTACTCCTTGACGGGACCAAAGTACCCCAGCAGAGCCATGGCCACGGTCAGGACTGTCAGGGAGAGGACGCGTATCGGACGCACTGCGGCCCAGCGTTCTTCCATCCTTTCCGCGGTAGGTTCCGGCAGGGCAGTGCGGATCCATTGGATGATCGCCCACGCTCCAACCGCGCCGAGGATAGTCGCGAATACCGGAAGGAAAGCCGCCAGCCGGTTGGTGTCCTGGTACCAGTTACCTGTCAGGAAGTTGCGCAGGAAACCCCGGTCCTGGGAGGCATCCACTACGTAGAACCAGACTGCCAGGGCGTAGCTTACGATCAGCCAGCGGTGGGTCCGGATCTGGAACAGGTACACGACGCCGGAAATCGCCAGGACCGTCACGAACCAGTTGGTGGGGGTGCCCATCGGGCTGTTGGTCAGTGCTTCGCCAATAGCACCGCCCGTCGTGGTGTAGGGTCCCCATGAGTCATAGAAGGCAGGCCGAAGACGAAGCCAGACGAGCATCACGGCGACGGCACCAACAACCGTCAAGGCACCGAATGCAGCCAGCTTGGAGCCTCCTGCGCGATGGTTCAGCCGCCGCCTGAACGCGTGCCACCAGACGGTTACGATGAGCGGCAGGGAGAATACCAGCAGCGCATTGACCACGCTCATATGGGCAGTGGAAGCTCCGGCCAGGGCAAGGAGGAAGGCCATCCACCAGGAACGCTGCAGGTGCTGGTCCTGATCGAGGTCGGTCCCGCGGAACAAACGGACCACGATACCCAGCAGAAGCGGAAGCATGCTGGTGGCCAGCGTGTTCGGGAACAGTGGCCCCCACACAAGCAGGCTGAACGGGAAGGCGATCTGTGATGCGGAAAGGATGCCCGCCGTGAGGGTGATCAGGGCATTGTTGCCAAAAACGCTGCGCGCGAAGAAGACGCAGGCAAGAGTCCAGACGACGCTTGCGGAGACGATGTTGATGGAGTTTTCCGCCAGGGGAACGCTGGCACCCGTCAACTGGACCGTAAGGGCGGCAAATGAGTGCCAGACGGCCGGGTAGACACCGACGGCGCCTTCGCCTTGGAGCTCTCCAAGGGTCAGCGAGGATGCGTTGCCGGTCTCGAGGACATGGCGGATTGCGTTGAGGTGGAATACATTGTCGAAGTTCTGCGCGAAGTGCTCCGGTTGGCCGATCAGCTGCATGATCCGGCGCGATACCATAGCCGCGGCCACAAGGACGGCCGCCAGGGGTACTGCCAGTGTCCGCCAGGCGCTACGGCTGCGGTCTTCCGGCTGCGGCCGGGTGATGCCCCTGGTACGGATTGAGGTTGCGATCCATGCGGCCACACAGGTCAGCACAGTACCGCCGGCATAAACCCATACCGACCAGTCCAAGCCTATGATTCCGCCCAGAATCCCGAAGACGCCAACGATTGCAGCGGAGAATGCGGGTGCCAGGGCAACCGCGGAGAATCCTCGGAAGCGCAGTGCCAAGGCGACCAGGAGGCCTGGTATTACCACCATCCCGGCAGTCACCAAAAGCACAGGTAGTACGGGTATCCAGGACAACTGGTTTCCTCCAAGGGGTAAACGTTACGGCCGGGAAGGCCAATAAGATTCTACGCGGAGGCAATTAGCACTGTGCCCGGCCGGGCTGCCACGCGTTCGGGCAGGCTCTACCGGCCGTGCTGCAAGAGGCCGGCGAGATAATCTCCGTAGCCGCTCTTTGCCAGCTTTTCCGCGCGCTGCAGGAGTTCGTCGTCTGAGAGGAACCCCATACGCCACGACACTTCTTCGGGGGAGCCGATCTTGAGTCCCTGGCGATTCTCGACCGTACGGATGAAGTTTGAGGCTTCATTCAGGGAGTCGAACGTGCCGGTGTCGAGCCAGGCCGTGCCGCGGGGGAGAATCTCGACCTGAAGCTTTCCACGCTCGAGATAAACCCGGTTGACATCCGTAATTTCGAGCTCACCACGCGGGGAAGGCTTCAACGCTTTCGCTATTTCCACAACTTCGTTGTCATAGAAGTAGAGTCCGGGGACCGCGAAATTGCTCTTGGGCTGCTCCGGCTTTTCCTCCAGCGACAGCGCCCGGCCGTCGGCGTCAAACTCGACGACGCCGTACGCCTTAGGGTCCTGGACCCAGTAACCGAAGATGGCGCCGCCATCGATGGTGGAAAAGCGCCGCAGCTGGGCGCCCATGCCGGGGCCGTAGAAAATATTGTCGCCCAGTACCAGGGCCACGGGTCCGTCACCGATATGCTCAGCACCCAGGATGAAGGCCTGTGCCAGTCCGTCCGGTGACGGCTGGGCTACGTAGCTGAGGGACACGCCAAACTGGCTGCCGTCGCCCAGCAGGCGCTGGAACTGGTCGGCGTCCTGCGGCGTAGTGACAATCAGGATGTCCTTGATGCCAGCGAGGATAAGAGTGGAAAGCGGATAGTAGATCATCGGCTTGTCGTAGACCGGTACCAGCTGCTTGCTGATGCCCATCGTGATGGGGTGGAGCCGTGAACCCGTACCCCCGGCCAAGATGATTCCGCGCATGAAACAATAATGTCCTAGAGTGGCTACCGCACCAAATCCACGGTTGCCGTGCGGAACCCTGACCTGCGGGGAGTTCCGGGGGAACGATAGTTAGGCACAACTTGAGAAAATCTCCACGCACCGACTCCAGCCGCCCGGCGGACGGATCCATTGGCGGTAAATCAGCTGCAGGTGTGGGAAGTGCGTCCCTTGTTTCTGCGGCAGTGGGATACGTCCTGCTCCTGGTGGCGGCCCGGACCCTTGATACGGAAGCAAACGCCGTCTTTCTGGCCTTTTGGTCCTTCCTCTTCTTTATCTTCGGTGTCCTGGGCGGCATAACGGTCGAGACCACCCGTGCCACACGGGCGGCAGCCGACCTGCCTGATTCGGACCGTGGCACCAGATTTGCCGGCCCCGCGCTGCTGATAGGCGCAGGCACCTCCGTTGTTCTGTTCGCAACGTCCTTCTGGTGGGGGGAGGCGCTTTTCGGGTCGCTGGCCGCGACCCTTGTGCCCGTCATCTGCCTTGTTGCCGTTGTCTATGCCGGCCACGTCGCCACTATCGGGGCCTTGGGCGGGTCCGGCAACTGGAACCAATACTCGGTTGCGGTGTTCGCAGAGTCGGGCGTGCGGCTGGCTGCGGCCGCTGCCGTGTTCGCCGTCGGAGCCACCGTCGGTGGCCTGGCGGTAGCCTCTGCCCTCGCAGCCGCGGCCTGGCTCCTGCTGCTTATGTTCTCAAAGGATGTCCGGGGCACGGTCCTTTCCCGTGCCGACGTCGGCGCAAACCGGTACGTGCGCAATGTCCTGCACGCCTGCCTGGCTGCGACGGCAAGTGCAGCCCTGGTTGTGGGGTTCCCCGCGATGCTCAAGTTTACGACCCCCGACAACGTCTACTTGGCCTCAGCTCCGCTGCTGATGGCCCTGTCCCTCACCCGTGCGCCGCTGATGATTCCGCTGACCGCTTTCCAAGGGGTGGCTATTACGCACTTCATGTCGCGCAAGGAGCAGGGAGCCAAGGCGTATCTGCCCATTTTCCTGGTGGTCCTCGGAGTGGCTGCCGCAGGAGCACTGGCGGCAGCCCTAGTCGGACCGTGGCTTATGGTGTTCCTGCTGGGGCCGGACTACCACGTATCAGGCCTCGTCCTGGCTGCCCTGACCTTCGACTCGGGCTTCCTTGCACTGTTGACCCTTACGGGGTCCCTGACGGTGGCCGCCGGCAGGCATCGTGCCTATTCTTTGGGCTGGGTCTGCGCCGTGGCCGTTTCCCTCTCGCTGCTGCTGCTTCCGCTGGGCATCGAAGCGAAAACGATCCTGAGCCTCGGCGTCGGGCCCCTTTGCGGGATCATTGTGCACACCGTTTTCGTGCAGCGCAGCCTCAAGCCGGCCCGCCGGTAAAGCCTCCGGGCGCATCGGCTCCGGCAGGAGTGCCAACGCATAACCGGTAGGCTGGTAGCATGCAGAAACTCCTCGTGACCGGCGGTGCCGGCTTTATCGGTTCAAACTTCGTGCACTACGCACTGGCCAATACTGACGCGGCCATTACGGTCCTGGACAAGCTCACCTATGCCGGGAACATAGCCTCGCTGCAGGGGCTCCCAGAAGACCGCTTCACGTTTGTCAAGGGCGACATCTGCGACGCGGAGCTCGTAAATACGCTGGTCGGTTCGGCCGACGTCGTCGTCCATTATGCGGCGGAATCCCACAACGACAACTCCCTCCACGATCCGCGTCCGTTCCTGGACACAAACATCATCGGCACCTACACGCTGATCGAAGCAGCCCGCCGGCACGGTACGCGGTTCCATCACATTTCGACGGACGAGGTCTACGGTGACCTGGAACTCGACGATCCGGAGCGGTTCACAGAAAAGACCCCGTATAACCCCTCAAGCCCGTATTCCTCCACGAAGGCAGGGTCGGACCTGCTGGTGCGTGCCTGGGTCCGTTCCTTCGGGCTGCAGGCCACTATCAGCAACTGCTCCAATAACTACGGCCCTTACCAGCACGTGGAGAAATTCATTCCCCGCCAGATCACCAACGTAATCGACGGAATCCGCCCGAAGCTCTACGGAGCCGGCGAAAACGTCCGCGACTGGATCCACGCCAATGACCATTCCTCGGCTGTGCTCCGGATCATCGAAAAGGGTGAAATCGGTCAGACCTACCTCATTGGCGCGGACGGCGAGAAGAACAACAAAGACGTTGTGGAGCTGATTCTTAAACACATGGGCCAGCCTGCCGATGCGTATGACCAGGTCATTGACCGTCCCGGCCACGATATGCGCTATGCCATCGACTCCACCCGCCTGCGATCAGAGCTGGGCTGGGAGCCGCAGTTCTCCAACTTCGACCAGGGGATTGAGGACACCATCCGCTGGTACCGGGACAACGAGGCATGGTGGCGGCCGCAGAAGGCCGAAACCGAAGCCAAATACAAGGTTCAGGGGCAGTAGGCATGGTTGAGTTTTCGAAGGCCCTGGTCACACACGAAACGACCATCCCCGGGGTTATGCTTTTCGACCTGCCGGTGCACGGTGACAACCGAGGCTGGTTCAAGGAAAACTGGCAGCGCGAAAAGATGCTGGCTCTTGGCCTCCCCGATTTCGGGCCCGTCCAGAACAACATCTCCTTCAACGAATCCGCCGGCACCACTCGTGGTATCCATGCCGAGCCATGGGACAAGTTTGTTTCCGTCGCTACCGGACGGATTTTCGGGGCATGGGTGGACCTCCGCGAGGGCCCGAGCTTCGGTACCGTATTTACCGCGGAACTGGATCCGAGCCAGGCCATCTTCATTCCACGCGGCGTAGGCAACGCCTTCCAGACGCTTGAAGACAACACGGCCTACACCTACTTGGTGAATGACCATTGGAGCGCCGACGCTCAGGGCCAGTACACCTTTCTGAACCTGGCAGACGAGAGCGCAGCCATTCAGTGGCCGATCCCGCTGGAGGACGCGGAGCTCTCCGGCAAGGACCGCGCCCACCCCCGCCTCGCCGACGTAGTGCCGATGGCACCGAAGAAGACGCTGGTGCTCGGGGCGGACGGTCAGCTGGGCCGGGCCCTGCGGGAGGTTTACGCAGGGGATCCCTCCGTGGAGTTCGCCGGACGGAATGAGTTCGACCTGTGCGACGCGGCTTCATACGAACGCAACTGGAAAAACTACTCCGCCGTCATCAACGCGGCTGCCTATACGGGGGTCGACGCCGCCGAAACCGCTGAGGGCAGGAAGGCTGCATGGCGGATCAACGTCTCCGCAGTGGCTCGTCTGGCGCGGGTAGCGGTGGAAAACCGGCTGACGCTCGTGCACGTTTCCAGCGACTATGTTTTCGACGGAACCGCGGAAAGCCACACGGAGGATGAGGAATTCTCGCCGCTGGGGGTCTACGGCCAGACCAAGGCAGCCGGCGACGCCGTTGTGTCCGTGGTTCCGAAGCACTACATAGTGCGAACGAGCTGGGTGATCGGAGACGGCAGGAACTTCGTCACCACCATGGCCGGGCTGGCGGGCCGGGGGATCGCTCCGTCTGTTGTGGACGACCAGGTGGGACGGCTGACTTTCACTGTTGATCTGGCGGCAGGGATCCGGCACCTGCTGGACACCGGGGCGCCCTACGGAACGTACAACCTCAGCAATGCCGGGGGACCGTCCAGTTGGGCCGATGTGGCGGCCAGGGTCTTCGAACTGGCCGGCCGCAGCCGTGCCGACGTGACGGGGATCAGTACCGCGGACTACTTCAGGGACAAGGCAGGAACTGCCCCTCGTCCGCTTAACAGCTCATTTGATCTCGGCAAGATCCAGGCCGCCGGGTTTACCCCGGCGCAATACGCTGACCGTTTGCCTGCCTACGTCTCTGGAGTTCTCAATGCCGAAGCCTGATGCCACCGTTGGAATCTACATCCCGTTCTGGGGCGAACTCGACTACCTTCAGACGGCCGTGGAAAGCGTCCTGGCCCAGACCAATCCGGACTGGACCCTCACTGTCGTGAACGACGCACACCCTGATTATTCCGTTGATGCCTATTTTGAAACCCTGCAGGACCCGCGGATCCAGTACGTCCGTAACGAGGAGAACTGCGGAATCACCGAAAACTTCCGCCGATGCGTGCAGATGGCCGTCGAACCGCGTGTTGTAGTGATGGGGTGCGACGACTTCCTGTTGGAGGGGTACGTCGATGCTGTCTGCAAGGCCCATGCGGGCTGCCCCGGCGCGGACCTGATCCAGCCGGGGGTTGCCGTGGTGGATGAAAGCGGCACGGTGGTCAGGCCCTTGGTGGACCGGGTGAAGCAGTCACTGCTTCGGCCCCGCAGCGAATCCCCCCTCCTGCTGTCCGGTGACAAGCTGGCGGCCAACCTGATGCATGGGAACTGGCTTTACTGGCCATCGCTGGCCTTCCGGCGTGAGGCGATCCAGTCCCACGATTTCCGTGACGGCTTCCCCGTCATCCAGGACCTCGCCCTGATCTTGGACATCCTGCTCGACGGCGGCGACCTGCTGATGGTCCCAGACGTCGTATTTGCCTACCGCCGGCACAGTTCGAGTGCCTCGTCGCTTGAGCTGCGGGACGGGTCTAGGTTTGCCGGCGAGCGGAAATTCTTCGAACACGCCATGGCGCTAAGTACAGCCAAGGGCTGGAGGAAGACGCAGTCCGCAGCGCGTCTGCATGTCACATCGCGCCTGCATGCCCTTGTCCTGCTGCCGGGAGTCCTCGTGCGGCGGGATATGCGAACTGCAAAAGTGATCCTCCGGCACGTTTTCGGGAGCTGACCCGGGGCTATGGCGGGGTGACGGCGCGAGCTATGCCGGCGGAATTGGCGAGTCGACGACTATTTCTATAGCCTGTAACTGCTTGTCTCCGCAGCGAAGGAGGGTCTTCTCCCGCCGGAACAACGCCGAAACGGGGCGGATTTAGGCCGGCTTCCCGATAGGTTCCATCCGAGACGCGGCACATCGCTGCGCCCCGCGGCCAGAGGGCTTTAGACGCTCTTGGCCCCAATTTGAACGACTGCAGAATGGTTTAGGACTCTCGTGGATAAAGCTGAGGCACGGTCGCAGGACCGGCTGCTGGTTATCATGCCGGCTTGGAACGAGTCTGAGTCGGTGGGAAACACCGTCGCTGAGGTCATTCGGACAGTGCCGCACTGCGACGTGCTGGTCGTAGATGACGGATCAACCGACAACACGGCGGATCTCGCTTCAGCAGCCGGGGCCACTGTGCTTCGCCTGCCGTTCAATCTTGGCGTAGGCGGAGCGATGCGCTCAGGCTACAAATACGCCAAACGGTTCAATTACACTCGGGCCATTCAGGTGGATGCTGATGGACAGCATGATCCCAAGGACCTCATCAATGTGGTGAAGGGATTGGAAAAGGCGGACATCTCCATCGGAGCCCGCTTTGCAGAGAAGGGCAACTATGAGGTGCGCGGACCGCGGAAATGGGCCATGTCCTTCCTCGGCTGGTCCATCTCGCGAGTAGCACGGACCCGTCTGACCGACGTAACGTCCGGTTTCCGCGCGGCCAATGCCCGTGCTATCGCCCAGTATTGCGAGCATTATCCCGCGGAGTATCTTGGTGACACGATCGACTCACTCGTAGTGGCGGTTCGGTCCGGGCTGACGGTAACGCAGGTTCCTGTCGAGATGAGGCCCAGACAGGGTGGACAGCCGAGTCACAACCCGGCTAAAGCCGCCCTGTACCTGGCCCGCAGCGGCTTTGCTCTCGTCATAGCCATGACCCGCAAGAAAACCCGGATTCCTGAGCATATCGGAGCAGCAAAATGACAAACACCGTGGTGCCTTTCATTGCGGCTCTTCTCGTGGTCGGCTCAGTTGTATGGTTGCTGCGCCAGCGGAAGCTGCGGGAGAAATACGCAGTCTTATGGATTCTGGTTGGCCTGGTCACGCTGATTCTTGCCGGCTTCCCGCAGCTTCTCAGCTTTGCGGCAGAGCTGACAGGGTTCGCGCTGCCGTCTAATCTGCTCTTCCTCCTGGCGATCCTCCTTCCTATCGGAGTGTGCCTGCATTTGTCACTGGAGATTTCCGTCGTAGAGGACGAAACCCGTGCTCTGGCGGAAGAGGCCGCCATCCTGCGGGCCCAGTTGGAAGCACTCCAAGCCAATGTGGACGGCTTGGTTCCAGGGCAGGGAATCTCTCCTGCCCTGCCGCACCCAAGGGCGCAGGAGAAAGAGCATCCCGAACACGGACAACAGGGAATCCGTACGGACGAGTCTTAACCAGCTGCATAGCTGAAACAGTATTCAGTGGTGAAGTGATGGATCCAGTAACCTGATCAGCGATCCGCGTAGGACGCCTGTGCCCCTGCATCCTCCATAGGATGCAGGGGCACAGGCGCGTCAGCAGCTCAGTTGGCTAGCGGATTACCCCCAGCGACGTTCCAGTTCCCCGGCTCCACTGTCCGGTGAGTGGCCGGTCATCGGGGTTGCCGAAAGCAAATCTGGAGGTGGTGGCCGCGGTGCTGTGGTCGTCGGTCAAATGCCATATGTTGCTCCGTTGAACACCTACCGTGCTAAAACCGTCGTTGTTCCAATCGCCGGAAATCGGGGTATCTCCCGCGTTCCCATAGATGAAGGTGTGACTGACGGCAGGGCGTATGTTGCTGTCAGTCAGGTAGAAACGTTTTCCCACGCCTTCCATCCGAGCAACTCCGAGCGTGTCATAGCCATCTCCGTTCCAGTCTCCTACCAAGGGGATGTCGTATGCCGCCCCGAACGGAAACGTTCCGTCAGCCTTGCCTGTGGTGTTGGAGTTCCTGAGATAGGCCATACCTTTGCGGTAGACACCCAGAGTGTCTAATCCGTCGCCATCCCAGTCCCCACAGATCGGAATGTCCCCTTTTTCCCCGTATCGAAGTTCCGTTACCGATGCATTACCGGTCAACCCGTTGCGGATATACCAAACCCCGTTCCGGAACGCGGCGGGGGTTGCAATGCCATCTCCGTCCCAGTCACATGTCACAAATTCATCGGTGGTGTGCCCATAAGCGAGGCTGGATACAGGGTTTCCCTGGAAATAGAGCTTTGCCGGACCGGCGATCCTGGACCCCCGGGCGAAGTCCCGTAACTGGCTCAGGCTGCCGTTGTAGACGTTGGAGTCACCTTCGAACGGCCCTGTGCTGCTGTACTGCCAAAGGGTGTATTTTCCCCAGCCGTTAGGAAGGCTTCCCGGGGACTTGGCGTAGTTGGCAATATGCAGCGGGTGGTTGGCGAAGGCATTCGAATTACCAGTACACGTCTTCCACCAGTCAGTTGTTGTGTAGATCATCGGCACCCTGCCTGTTCGGGCCGCAACGGTTGACGAGAAGTCCCTGATCCAGGCGATCATCTCGCGTGCTGACATGTCATAGCAGGTGTCGCCAAGCTCGGAGTAAGGGTTGTATTCGATATCCAGCAGAGGAGGCAGTGTGTTGCCGTCGGCAGTCCACTTGCCGCCACGGTCTACGAAGTAGTTGGCCTGCCGCGCACCACTGGACACATTCGGGATCGCAAAGTGGTAAGCCCCGTGCAGCATCCCCGCGTTAGTGGCTCCGGAAGTCTGGCTGGTGAAAAGCGGATTGGTGTAGGAAGTGGCTTCAGTGGCTTTTACGTACGCGAAGCGGGCGCCCTGGTTCCATGCACGGCTCCAGTTCACCGCCGGCTGATGGCTGGCGACGTCCATGCCCTGAAGGCCGGCGGGCATCCAACTGGCGGCCAACGAAACGGAAGGTTCATGGGAAGCTGTTCGGCCGAACGCTGCCGGGGCGGCCGTCGCGCCCTGAGCGGGGGATCGGGCATCAAATGCATCTGGTCCGGTAGCCAGGCGCCTGTCCGCAACATTTTCCTCAATCAGGGTCTGTTCGGCTTCGATACGCTCCGTTATTTCCTCGGCGCCCGGCAACTGGGGGTCCTGAGTATCCTCGAGGCGCTCCAGTCCTTGGCCCATTTTTGCACCGAGAATACCAATTATCGACTCGAGATCGTCTTCCTTAGTCTCGTCGGGCGCCGGAGCAGTCTCAGTCGGCTCCGGAAGGTCAACATCCGGCGATTCCCCGTTTGTGGTGCCCGTCGGCGTTGTATCGCTGGGTGCGGGAGGTATCTGCGATGCATCGACCGGAGTGGGGACGGGCGTCGGTGAATCGGTTGCGAAGGGCTCAGTCGCAGGGGGCTGCATGCCGGAATAGGAGGGTGGCGCCGGAGTTTCCGGCGTGAGGGTGGCCGCGCCCGCAGGCTGCGCTATAGCGAGCACGGCGGCGAGTATAAGTGCTGGCAGGGGCCAGCTTCGTGAAATCACAGGTGCTCCAGAAACAGGGGATAGACATCAACATGGGTGGATTGTCTACGAATTCTATCCGCCGTGTGTAACCGCAGAGGCTATTGATGGTGGATGGAAAATATTCGGACGCCGAAATGAACTGGTTTCCCATGAAGTTGCCGCCCGTGAATATGTAGCCGCCGTTTCCACTGCGTACCGTGGCGAGGTTTCACGGAGAAAATGGCGAGACCACTCGTCTGGTTTAGGTGCTTACCGGACTACGTGGCGCCAGAGAAGTCCGGCAGCTCCCCAATCGGCACTGCGTGCCGTGCGAAGAAGCAGACTGAGGGCATGGAGACGGGAGGTCCAGTGCAGATGGGCGGCCCGCGCAGCACGTTGCCATCCGAGCGTCCGGAAACGTTCAGCCTCCGCGCAAAAGAACCTCCTCTCTTCTTCGAAACGGCGACCATCTCCCGCCCTCACGGAAGAATCTGACCTCGAGTGGCGTCGGTACTGGAAGACGGTGTCATCAAATAGCACCATGGAACCCCCTCCGGCCGCGATGTCCAATAGGAGCGCCAGATCCTGAACAACGTCGTACCCGGGTCTAAATCCGTAACGCTGCATCTCCGCAGTCCGCCAAGCCAATGACGGAAAGTAGTGCCAGCCTCCGTGGAGCAGGCTTGCAGCCATGTCTTCCCCTCCGATAACCACCTCAGGAGCAGGTTTTGGCGAGATAAACCGTTTGATCCGGTCTGTCAGCGGAAGTATTGGATATCCGTATTCGTCAATGACCTGCACGCGAGGTTGCGCCACCGCAACCTGCGGGTAGGCATCGAGTATCACTGCGACCCGCTGCAAATAACCCGGCAGCATTACGTCGTCGGCACCCATCATCACGGTCAGGGGAGCCTGCGCCATGCTGAGGGCTTTTCGAAAGTTCCCGCTGGCGCCCAGGTTCTCACTGTTACGGAGATAGGTGATGCGGGGGTCCGTCTGGCCTGCAAACCAGCGTGCAGGTTCATCGTCGGCATAGGCGTCGTCCAGGACCAGCAACCGCCAGTGGTCGTAGCTTTGGGCGAGCACGCTCGCAGTTGCAATCTTCATGAATTCCACGTCGCCGTAGTAGGGGAGTAATACGTCGATTTTCTCCATGGACCTGGTTCTCCAATCAACGGGTTCAGCGGACGACCGTCCCACTGATTCTGGGCGCTTCGGAATGCTGGGAGGAAGGCCTATAGTGCAGAACCGTCAACAGGCGTATAGATTGCTCCACCGCGAGGCGCGTCCTTGGGATACAGGGACGCCGCAGCCTGCCGTCTACACTCGGCGGGACTATCCGACGCTTCCGTGACATCATCTGCTCAACCGTTCCCGTGGACGGTGGAGCTGAACCCTGAAGGCGCCCCGACGGATGCTCGGGCCACTACTTATCCACAACGCCTGACCACCACTCTCGCTTCTCCGCCATCCGGCCCCTACTCTGTCGCCCGTGGCCCGCAAACCGGGGCCGCCAGTCTCATGCCGGGTGCTGCCGCCCGGGTGAATACGGGGGATACGGATGGATGCGCTACGGATCGTGGAGGACGAGGTACGCGAACTCATCCGCGTGCGCGGCCTGGATCCGCAGGAACAGGTGGGGGAGGTCCGCCGCCTGGTGGACGCGGCAGTGTCGGATTACGACGAACGCTCGCTGCTCGGATCGCTGCCGCCGCTGGGACGGCCCGAATCGGTGCGCCGGCAGGTGTTCGACGCCGTCGCCGGATTCGGCGTTCTCCAGCCGCTGCTGGATGATCCGACGGTCGAGGAAGTCTGGATCAACTCTCCCTCAGAGGTCTACCTGGCGCGGGACGGCCGCTCGGAACTGACCTCGCTGACACTGACACCGGAACAGGTACGGGTCCTGGTGGAGCGGATGCTGAAATCCTCCGGTCGCCGGCTGGACCTGTCCTCGCCGTTTGTGGATGCTGCACTGCCGGACGGGTCCCGCCTGCACGTGGCCATACCTGATGTCACCCGGCGCCATTGGGCCGTCAACATCCGAAAGTTCGTGGCCCGCGCACGCCGCCTGGAGCACCTGGTGGAACTGGGCACGCTGTCCGCCCCCGCGGCCCGGTTCCTGGACGCTGCTGTGGGTGTCGGCCTGAATATCCTGGTGTCGGGTGCCACACAGGCGGGCAAGACCACCATGCTCAACTGCCTTGGCGCCGCCATTGGTGCCCGCGAACGGGTGGTGACCGTTGAGGAGATCTTCGAACTGCAGCTGCCGCTGCGTGATGTTGTGGGTCTGCAGTGCCGGCAGGCGAACCTGGAGGGGCAGGGCGAGATTCCGCTGCGGCGCCTGGTCAAGGAAGCGCTGCGCATGCGGCCGGACCGCCTGATTGTGGGGGAGGTCCGTGAAGCGGAAAGCCTGGACATGCTGATTGCCCTGAACGCAGGGCTGCCCGGGATGTGTACCGTACACGCCAACAGTGCCAGGGATGCAGTGACCAAGCTGTGCACTCTTCCGCTGCTGGCGGGAAGCAATATTTCGAGTGCATTCGTGGTCCCGACGGTGGCCTCCTGCATTGACCTGGTGGTCCATTGCGAAAGGACCCCATCCGGGCAACGGGAAGTGACCGAAATCCTGGCCCTGGGGCGCCGGGTCGAAAACGGCCTCATCGAGTCATCTTCCGTTTTTGCCCGGTCCGAGGGTCAGCTGGCCGTCACCGCGTCCTCCATGCCTGCTGCGGAGAAGTTCGCGCGGGCAGGAGTCAACGTCGCTGCACTCTTGGGGAGCGGACAGTGAGCGCCGCCGCCGGACTCTGTCTGGGGCTTGGTCTGCTGCTGCTGTGGCAGTCATGCTGGGTGTCACCGGCCCGCCCGGGACCCGGACGCCGCCGCACCGGGTTCCTGGAAGACCTGCTGCGACAGGCGGGAATTGACCGCGTCGGTGTCGGCGGATTGCTGGTGACCTGTGCCGTCACCGGCTTCTCTGCTCTCCTCCTGGTCTACGGCCTGACGCTCTCAGTGCCCATCGCCGCGTGCTTCGGTATCTTCGGTGCTGCCCTTCCCTATGCCCTGGTGCGGATGCAGGCCACCCGGCGGAGGGCGTCGCTTGCCGAGCTCTGGCCCGACGTCGTTGACCACCTGCGTTCGGCGATCCGGGCCGGACTCCCGCTCCCCGATGCGCTGATCCAGTTGGCGGACAACGGGCCGGATGAACTGCGGGGGTACTTCTCCTCGTTCGCGTCGGACTACCGGTCCGGCGGTGACTTCGAGGATTCGCTGACCCGGCTGAAGAACAGGCTCTCGGATCCCGTCGCGGACCGGATTATCGAAGCTCTGCGGATTACCCGGCAGGTGGGCGGAACAGACCTGGGCCGCCTGCTGGGCACGCTGGCCGGTTTCCTGCGGGAGAACGCCCGTACCCGAAGCGAGCTGCTGGCACGGCAATCCTGGACCGTCAACGCGGCGCGGCTCTCAGCCGCTGCACCCTGGGTGGTGCTGCTGCTTCTGGCAGCCCGGCCGGAAACCGCGGCAGCGTACAACACCGCCGCGGGCGCCGGTGTCCTGGCGGCAGGCATCGGGATATCAGTGCTCTGCTACCGGCTGATGCTTCGGATCGGTGCCCTTCCGGAAGACGTGAGGGTCCTCCGGTGACCGGCCTGACGTCGATGGCGATGCTGGCAGGTGCCATGGTGGGCATCAGCCTGCTCCTGGTGCTGCACCGGTTGCCGCCGTTGCGCAGCACCACATTCGCAGAGCGCGTGGCGCCCCAACTACGCTCGGTCAGCCCGGCGTCGAGGCTGCTGGACCCTTCAACGCCGGACCTCACGCCCTTCGGCCCGCTGGAACGCATCCTGCGTCCGGTACTGCGAGACGCCGGACGCCGGCTGGCCCGGCTGTCTCCCGGGAACAGATCGCTCGCCGTCCGGCTGCAGCAGGCCGGCGGGACGAAAACCGTCCTGGATTTCCGGGTGGAGCAGGTGCTCTGTGCCGGTGGCGGGCTCCTGATGGGAGGGACGGCGACGGCGTTCCTGGCCGGCAGCGGACGCATCGGCGTGCCGGCTGTAGTCCTGGGGATTCTTGCCTGCGCCGCAGCGGGCTTCCTCCTGCGGGATTATCTGTTGACCCACCAAATAAAGCGCCGCAATGCCCGCATCCTGGCCGAGTTTCCCAGTCTTGCCGAAATGATGGCGCTCGCGGTCGGAGCGGGGGAGAACGCCGTGGGGTCACTGGAACGTGTCTCAGCAGCGGCGCAGGGAGAACTGGCCGGGGAGTTCCGCAGGGTACTGGCACAGACACGGGCGGGAACACCGCTGACTGCCGCGTTGGAGGAGTTGTCCGACCGGATCCGGCTGGCGCCGCTGACGCGTTTTGTGGACGGGGTCAGCGTGGCTGTGGAACGCGGGACACCTCTGGCAGACGTGATGCGGGCCCAGGCCCAGGATGTCCGGGACGCGGCCAAACGCGAGCTGATGGAAACGGCAGGAAAAAAGGAAATCGCCATGATGGTGCCGGTGGTTTTCGGCATCCTTCCCCTGACGGTCCTGTTTGCCGTATTTCCCGGCATGGCGCTGTTGAGGCTGGGGCTGTGACGGGCAGCGGGCATAACGGTGTCCGGACATCCAAGACATGGCTACGACGGAAAGGGAGACCATGAATACCAGGAACGGCAGCAGGCACCGGAGGACCGAAACGGGCGGGGAGCGAGGCTGGAAAACAGCGGACAGCTGGAAAGCAGCCGCCGCCGTTCTGGCAGGCTGGTGCTACCGGCTCGTCCGTCAGGTTCGGGCTTCGGCCCGGCCTTTGGACAGGGAACGCGGCGACGTGCCCGGGTGGGTCATGATCACACTTATGTCCGCCATCCTGGTGGCCGGGCTGCTGTTCATCGCCGAGCCCGCACTGGAACAGCTCTTCAGGACGGCCATGGAACAGGTGAAGCCATAGCGCGGGGACGCCGTCCTGCGGACGCCCGGACCAGGGTGCTCCGTTCCGCACGGCTGCCTGCCAGCGCGACGGAGCGCGGGTCGGCAGTGGTGGACTTTGTGCTGGTGGGGGCGCTTGTCAGCCTGGTCTTTATGGCGGTGATCCAGCTGGCACTGGTACTGCACGTGCGGAACACGCTCATTGACGCCGCTGCAACGGGGGCCCGCTACGGGACGCTGGCGGACCGTTCTCCGGAGGACGGTATCCGGCGGACCTCCGAGCTGATCCATGCCAGCCTCGGGGCGGAATACGCCGGGGACATCACCAGCGCCGAGCAGACCGCAGGGGACGCCCGCCTGCTCAAGATCACCGTCCGGGCACCGCTGCCGGTGATCGGCCTGATCGGTCCCGACGGCGGGATTGAGGTGGCGGGGCATGCGGCCTGGCGCTGAGGGCGGACCGGACACCTGCGGCGGGACCCGGCAGGAGCAGGACGAAACCGGAAGCGCCGTCGTCGAATTCATTTTCCTGGGCCTGCTGCTGCTTGTTCCGGTGGTCTATCTGGTTATTACGGTGGGTCAGATCCAGGGTGCCTCTTTTGCTGCCGTGGGAGCAGCGGATGCGGCCGCCAAGGTCTATGCCACGGCGCCGGACGCGGCGACGGCGGAACGCCGCGCCACGGAGGCTGCACAGCTTGCCCTGGATGACTTCGGATTGCCGGCCGGAACCATGGATATGCTCATCAGCTGCCCTGCCGACTGCCTGGCGCCGGGCACCCTCGTGACCGTCCGGGTGAGCGTTGATGTTCCCCTGCCCGGACTTCCCTGGGCAGGGGACTCACCGGTAGTGGTGGACTCGGAATCCACGCAGGTCGTGGAGCGTTTCGGATGAGGCCGGGCACCGGGAGCGACGGCGGTCCCGCCGGTGGCAGCGAGGGGCACGAAAGCGGCCAGGTAGGCGTGCTGATCATCGGCTACACCCTGTTGGCCCTGCTCACCGTGACCGTTGTGATGGCGGCATCTTCGGTGTACATCGGACAGAAGAAGCTGCTGTCGGCAGCCGACGGAGCAGCTGTGGCAGCCGCGGATACGTTCACCTTGGGCCAGTCCGACGCCGGGGACGGCCCGGCGGCGGCACTGGACGCAGGCGCGGTGCGCGCTGCGGCACGAAACTACCTTCAGGTAACGGGGGCCGAGTCCCGTTTCAATGACCTCGTGGTGGCGGAGGACACCGGTACGGCGGACGGCCGGACGGCCCGAATTGTCCTGGCTGCACGGGTGCACCCGCCGATTGTCAATTTCCTGGTCCCGGAGGGTATTCAAATAACGGCCGTCAGCGAGGCCCGGGCACGGCTGGTTCAGTAAACGCCCGCAGTGGCTATGACGCCTTTTTCTGCGCCATGTCCTGCGCCGGTCCGTGGCCCCAGCCGCCGTGGTCGATGTCCAGGACCTGCCCGTCCTCGCCGTAGCAGATATTGACGGGCTCCCCGTAGTACTCGCAGTTGCTGTCGGGGCACTTGTCGAACATCTTCACGGCATAGTCGTTGGAGAAGTCGCGGTCCCATTCGTCCACTTTGCCCATGGCCCAGGGATCCCCCTGCTCAGCCAGGTCGTTGAGTTCGTCGAGGGTGTAGAGGCGGCCGCGTTCGGGATGGGGGTGCGGATTCCGTTCGGTCAAGACAGGCTCCTTCATCAGGGCGTGTGTTCTTTCTCCGTCATTGGTTAATGTAACCCTCCCCGCCGACACATCCGTGCACTGCCGCGGCGCGTCAGGCGGCCGGTGCCGGACGGAATCTCCATCGCAGCGGCGGGTGAGGCCCGGCTGCTCCAGTGCTGCCCGGCCGCCGGAAGATACCGGGGGACGCCCGCCTTTACTGAGTCTCTGCCCCCGGCGCCGCGGGTGGCATACCCGACTTTGCATCCGACCCCCGCAATACCCTCGTCAAGGCCTTCCCGCGCTCCTTAGCCTTACGCCGTAGCCACAAACCGGCCGCCCGATTCTCGCGGGACGGGCGGCATATCCGGTCCATCCCGTGCGTTACCGGGGGCCCGCCAGTGCATGCCGTGGGGATGGCAGCGGGCCGGGGCCAGTATCTGATCCGCTGCACGGATTGGACCCCGGCGGGCACGGCGATGTTCCCGGCACTCTGCCCAGGAAGGAGGAGAAATGGAGGTCACGGTATTAGTGCCAGCGCACAATGAGGAGCAAACAATAGGGCAAACCATTGAATCCCTGCTTGCGCAGACCCGGCAGCCGGACCAGATAATCATTATCGCCAATGGATGCACTGATCAAACGGTCGAGGTAGCAAAAAAGTACCCGGTAATCGTTATGGATCTGCCCCGCCTGAAGCACCGCAAGTCCGAGGCCATGAACAGGGGATGGAATCTCTATGGCCGTGACTCCGACCTTGTCGTGTCCATGGACGCAGACACTGTACTTGTCCCCAATGCCATCGAAGACTGGGAGAAGGAATCATGGAAGCGTCTCTTCGGAGGATCGACTTCCAAATTCACCATCCGGCAGCCCGGTTTGTGGTGCAGGCTGCAGAAATCCGAATACGCCTACAACATCCAACAGGGGCTGAATCATGGCTGGACCAATGTCCTGGCAGGCGCCGGGTCTGCGTTCTCCGGCAGGGCGCTGAGGGAGATTGCCGCCAGGGATGACAGGGAAGGGCCGTGGTCGTACGAAAGTGCCGTGGAGGACTACGAGCTGACCTACCGGCTCCGGGAAGCGGGGTACAAGACCTACGTATCCACCACCATCAGGGCATACACCGACGGGATGAAGAACCTGAAGTCCCTGTGGGGGCAGCGCATGAAGTGGCAGACGGGTACCCTTCAGGATCTGCTTCGCTTCGGAGTCAACCATCTGACCATCAGGGATTGGGTTAGCCAGATGCTCAATCTGCTCGGACCTGCAATCCGCACACTCTGGGTGATGGTAATTTCGCTGGCGCTGTATCTGGATGCCCTGACATTGGCTTGGTGGGGACTGCTCGTGCCCATCCTGTTTATGGCCATCAACCTCAAGACGGCCCTTCGCGTCCCGTATAAGGACAAGTGGGACATCCTTATCGTCGTGTTGATAATCCCTATTGAGCTCCTGGCCTGCATACGTGGCGGATGGATTCTCGCTTCCTGGGGAGAAATCCTCCGCAAAAAGATCACCCGCAAAGATCGTGACTTGTGGGCGGCGCAGTACAAGGCAGAGGGCGTGGAAGCATGAAAGGGGTAATCCTGGCGTCCAAGGTTGCCGGCATCGCGGCAGCCGTACTGGAGATAGGCTCGATAGTCCTGTTTATCCTGGGCGGGATATTCGTTGCAGTAGGTCTTTTCACACTGCTGAAGAAGAATTCTTCCAACCGGCCCTAGGCAGGCCCTAGGCAAAGGCCGTGCCCCGGCAGCGAAAACCTGCGAAGCCTTCCGCTGCTCTGCTGCCTCGCGGGCCGGACCCTGGCCCCAGCCGCGGTGGGACGACGGCAACGACGACGACGACGGGCAGCGGCGCAGGGACATGGCGTAGGCTGTAAGCACCATGGCAGAAATAGATTTTCCCGCAGAAATCCGCGCCCTCCGCTCCACTTTCGCCTCCATTGAAGAGGTCTCGGATGTGGCAAAGATCAAAGAGGACATCGAAGAGCTCAGCGAAATGGCCGGCGTGCCCGATCTCTGGGACGACCCGGCCGAGGCGCAGAAGATCACCTCCAAGCTGTCGCACCGCCAGTCGGAGCTGGAACGCCTGCAGAAGATCGAGTCCCGCATCGATGACCTTGAGGTCCTGGTGGAACTGGCCCAGGATGAGGCGGACGCCGAGTCGAAGGCTGAGGCGGTGACCGAGCTGGAGTCGCTGCGCAAGTCGCTGTCCCAGCTGGAAGTGGTCACCCTGCTCTCAGGTGAGTACGACGCCCGCGAGGCGGTTGTGACGATCCGTTCCGGCGCCGGGGGAGTGGACGCTGCGGACTTCGCCGAAATGCTGCTGCGGATGTACCTGCGCTGGGCCGAACGCCACGGTTACCCCACCACCGTCCTGGACACGTCCTACGCTGAAGAGGCAGGACTGAAATCGGCCACCTTCGAAGTCAAGGCCCCTTACGCATTCGGCACCCTCGTGGTGGAGGCCGGCACGCACCGGCTGGTGCGGATCAGCCCGTTCGATAACCAGGGGCGCCGCCAGACTTCGTTCGCCGCCGTCGAGGTGATTCCGCTGATCGAACCCACCGACCACATCGAGATCCCGGACAACGAGATCCGCGTGGACGTCTTTCGGTCCTCCGGCCCCGGCGGCCAGTCCGTTAACACCACAGACTCCGCCGTCCGCCTGACCCACCTTCCCACCGGCACCGTGGTTTCCATGCAGAACGAAAAATCGCAGCTGCAGAACCGTGCCGCCGCCATGCGGGTGCTGCAGTCCCGGCTGCTGCTGTTGAAGAAGGAGCAGGAGGACGCGGAGAAGAAGGCATTCGCCGGCGACGTCAAAGCCTCCTGGGGCGACCAGATGCGCTCCTATGTGCTCAACCCCTACCAGATGGTCAAGGACCTGCGCACCGAACACGAAGTGGGCAACACGTCTGCCGTGTTCGACGGCGAGATTGACGACTTCATTGACGCCGGTATCCGTTGGCGCGCCAACGGCAGTGTCTCGGCCCGCAAATAACCCGGCGGATACGGCAGCCGGACAGTGCGTCGCGCCGGCAGGACCGCCGTCGTGCCGCCCGCCGGTTCCGACACGCGCCGGCCGGTTCTGGCCCATTGTCCGGCAAGCTGGCTATAGTCGAGGAGCCGGTGCCCATACCCCGAACCAAGGCCCGTGTCTCCGGCCGCTTCATGGGCACTAAGTAGTCATGATCACATTCGACAATGTCACCAAGCTGTATGACCGGAAGTCCCGGCCTGCGCTCAACTCAGTCAGCCTTGACGTGGACCGGGGAGAGTTCGTTTTCCTCGTAGGCGCCTCGGGATCGGGTAAATCCACTTTTATCCGCCTGATCATGAAGGAAGAGCACGCCACCAAGGGGACGGTCTACGTTGCCGGGGCGAATGTCGCGAAGATCCCCAGCTGGCGGGTTCCCCGGCTGCGCCGCGGAATCGGCGTGGTTTTCCAGGACTTCCGCCTGCTGCCCAACAAAACGGTTTTCGCCAACGTTGCCTTCGCCATGCAGGTGATCGGACGCAGCCGTGCCGTCATCCGTGACTCCGTTCCCGAGGTCCTGAAAACCGTGGGGCTGGAGGGTAAGGACAACCGCATGCCGCATGAGCTTTCCGGCGGCGAGCAGCAGCGTGTGGCCATCGCCCGCGCCATTGTCAACAAGCCCGGAATCCTCCTCGCGGACGAGCCCACCGGCAACCTTGACCCGACCACGTCGCTGGGAATCATGAAGGTGCTGGACCGGGTCAACCAGAACGGCACCACGGTGGTTATGGCCACCCATGACGACGACATCGTTAATGCCATGCGCAAGCGCGTGGTGGAACTGCGCAACGGCCAGATCATCCGCGACGAACGCGAAGGCATCTACCTGGGCGAGCCCGGGGCCGAACAGGATCCGGAGCCGCAGCCGGATGCGCCCGGCCGCCAGGAAAGCGGGGTATCCGAATGAGGCTTGCATTTGTCCTTGGCGAAATCGGTTCGGGCCTGCGCCGGAATCTGTCCATGGTGGTTTCGGTTATCCTCGTAACCTTTGTGTCCCTGACCTTCGTGGGTGCTGCCGGATTGTTGCAGCTGCAGATCGGGCAGATGAAGGGCTACTGGTATGACCGGGTGCAGGTGGCGGTGTACCTGTGCACCGACAATGACACCTCAGCCTCCTGCGCCGCGGGGGCGGTTACCGATGAGCAGCGCGACGCCGTCGAGGCAGACCTGCGGGCGGACCGGTATGTGGAAAGCGTGGAGTACGAAGACCAGGAAACTGCGCTGACGCATTTCCGTGAACAGTTTGCGAATTCGCCCATTGTGGACAGCATTACGGCGGAAATGCTGCCCGAGTCCTTCCGGGTGAGCCTGGTGGACCCGGAAAAGTATGAGGTCATCAACGAAGCGTTTTCCTCCAAGCCGGGTGTGGAATCAGTCAGCGACCAGCGGGAACTCTTCGAGAAGATGTTCACTTATCTGAACCTGGCGTCCGTGGCAGCCCTGGGCGTGGCGGCGGTGATGCTGATCTGCGCCATCCTGCTGATAGCAACGACTATCCGGCTCTCGGCCTTCAGCCGCCGGCGGGAAACGGGAATCATGCGCCTGGTGGGAGCCTCCAAGGCCGTCATCCAGCTGCCCTTCGTCCTGGAAGGCGTCATTGCCGCCGTTATCGGCGCAATCCTCGCTTCTGTGGCATTGTGGAGCACTGCACACTTCTTTATTGGTGCGCTGGCCAGGCAGTACCCCACCACAGCCTTTATCTCCTCGGAACAGGTTCTGTATCTAACACCCGTCTTACTTGTTCTCGGAGCACTATTGGCGGGCGTATCCTCGCTGTTGACGCTGCGTCGTTACCTGAAGGTTTAGAGTCATGAGCAGTACATGGGCACCCGGAAGAGAAAGCTGAACATCATGGAGAGTCTCATCAATGGATAATGCCGTGTCCAAGCGGTCCCGACGCGCCCATGCATCACGGGCGGTCGCGGGTGTTGTTGTGCTCCTGACCATGACGCTTTCAATAGCCTTCACCAGTACTGCCAGCGCTGACGAACTGGATAACCGGCTTGAAGCCATCGAGGCGGAAAAGCAGCAGGTCCAGCAGAACTACGAGTATCTGGGTGAGGACATTGCCGAGACCGTGGCCAAGCTGAACATTTACAACGGGCAGCTGCCGGCAGCACAGCAGCAGCTGGCTGATGCTGAGGGCCGGGTGAACACCGCCGCAGACAAGGTCGGCGCGCTCAATGACCGGGTGGCCCTGGCGCAGAACACGCACGAGACCATCATGGGCCAGATTGAAAAGGACCGTGAGGAGATTGCGGCCACCGAGAAGGCCATCGGCCAGATAGCCTCCCAGGCCTATAAGAACGGCGGCGTTCCCTCCACCCTGTCGCTGATGTTTGGCGCCAAGGGTGCGGACAGCCTGACGGATTCCCTGGGCATGGCCGAACAGGCGCTCAAGGGTCAGAATGCAGCGGTGGAGAAGCTCTCCCAGCAGAACGCGAACAACCTCAACTCCGAAGCGCGGCTGGCCGCCGTTGCGGAGGAAATCAACAAGCTGAAGGCCCAGGCCGAAGAAGCACTGAAGGCCGAACAGGCAGCCCGCGATGCCGCTGCCGCCGAGAAAGCCAAAGTGGACAGCCTCATCGCCGAGACCACTGCCATGAACAAGGAACTCGAAGCGCAGAAGCCGAAGCTGCAGGCGCAGATGGCCACCTTGGAAAAGGAAAGCGCGCAGGTCACTGCGGACATTGCCGAACGGCAGCGGATACTGCTCGAGGAGCACCGCAAGCGTGAGCAGGCGCGTATTGACGCTGCCAACCGGGCAGCAGCCGAAGAGGCCGCCCGAAACAACCGGCCGGCCCCTCCCGTCCAAACCGTGCCGCAGCCCTCCAGCCCGTCCTCCTTCGGACTGCGTTACCCGGTAGTCAGTGCACCCGTATCCTCCGGCTACGGGTGGCGTGCCACGCCTCCCGGATCCATCGACTTCTTTGGCAACGGCGGGTACCTGCACTCGGGCATCGACTTCGCCCCTGCCTGCAACACGCCGGTCTACGCTGCGGCCGCCGGCGAAGTCTGGCGGGCGGACCAGGGCGGCGGCGAGATGATCGGCACGGGAAACCGCATTGTCCTGAACCACGGTGTGGTGGGCGGCAACGTCCTGGCCACGAACTACTACCACCTCAACGGCTTCGCCGTCCGTGGGGGACAGTGGGTGAACCAGGGCCAGCTGATCGGTTACGTCGGCAGCACCGGTAACTCCACCGGCTGTCACCTGCACTTCGAGACGGTCCTGAACGGCAACCTGGTTGACCCGATGGGTCTGTTGTAGGCCTACAATAGAACTTTCGCTCAAAGACCAGCTGACGCTGAATCACTAAGGAGTTGCCCCGTGCCTAAGGAAAGTGGCCGGAAGGTAGTGGCCACCAATCGCAAGGCCCGGCACGATTACGAAATCCTGGACACCTATGAGGCCGGTATGGTCCTGATGGGAACCGAGGTGAAATCGCTGCGCGAGGGCAGGGCTTCACTGGTGGACGGCTTTGCCACGTTCTACAACAATGAACTCTGGCTTGAAGCCGCCTACATTCCCGAATACCTGAATGGCAGCTGGACCAACCACGCGGCCCGCCGCCGGCGGAAGCTGCTGCTGCACCGCGAACAGCTCGAAAAAATCATGCGGAAGACCAGCGAATCAGGCTTCACCATCGTCCCGCTCCAGCTCTACTTCGTTGACGGGCGGGCCAAAGTGGAGATTGCCGTGGCGCGCGGTAAGCGTGAGTATGACAAGCGCCAGACACTGCGGGAAAAGCAGGACAACCGTGAGGCACTTCGGGCCATGCGGGAGAAGAACCGCGGCGCATGAGCGGCACGTTCTGGGAAGCGCAGCCCGATGCCGCCGAAGAGGTAAGCGTCCGGAAGCCGGCTTGGACCTGGGTGGTGGCGGCCGTTGATCTGCTGATTGTCCTTGCCGTGCTGCCCGTAGTGATCCTTGTGGTAGTGCCGTTTTTCCTCGCTTTTTATCTCTACCTGGCAACGGTACTGGTCTGGCTGGCTCCGGTGCTGGTGGGAGCCAACATAGCGCTTTTTGCCTGGGCCTTCCGGCGCAAAGCACCTGGAATGACGGCGCTGAGCATCCTCTCCGTGCTGTTTGTCCTGGTCTCCTGGATTCTTCTTATCGCCTGGCAGGCGCCGGTAGTAATACTGGGCTTCACCCTCTAAACCCGGGCCTGCGGCGCATGGGCTACAATGGGTGTTCCGGCTCCGGCCGGATTGGCAACTCAATAAGGGGATGACCGGTTTCGACGATGTTTTGTTGAGACAGGGGAAGCGGGCCGAGGATACAGGGTTATCTCGTTAACGATCTCTGTAAACCAATAAGTGCCGAATCAAAGCGCACTGACTTCGCTCTTGCTGCCTAAGCAGTAAGGCATAGTCCGTCAGCCCGGGGATGCTCTCGCCCCGGTGCCTGGCGTCATTTAGAGGGCCACTGCTGAACACCTTCGCCGTTGGGGTGTTCGGGACTTTTAGACGGCTGGGTCCGGATCAGCCACTTGTTTGCGTGATGGCTGGGACCGAGAAAATCCGATGCAGACTGCGCCCGGAGAAGCCCTGACAAAGCGACATCGGACGGGGGTTCGATTCCCCCCATCTCCACTGTGTTCCGCACAAGACGGGACGTGTCCACGGACACGTCCCGTCTTGGGGTTTAAAGACCGACGGCGCATCGGACCGGAGCGGAGTTGTTTCTCACACCCACGCCCGTTTAGGCCGTAAGTCCGGGCTCCGCCGCCGGGACGTGCGGGACACGTTGCTAAACTTGCACTGAAGCACTACCCGCGCCGGCCCCCACCGGAGCGGGCGATATAACCGGTCGGAAGACCTCGTAGGAGACGCACCACTCTATGCAAAGCCCGGCAGTTGAATCCCAGCATGACGACCTCTGGAACCGACGGTACGACCCCAATGTTGCGGAAGTGAACCAGCTTTGCGACGCACTGGCCGAAATCAAGCCGGGCAGCCAGGTCCCCTATGTGGACCCCATGCATGACATCGGTGAATGCCGGATTGTCAGTCTTTTTTCCAACATCGGCGAAGCGCACGAGTCCGGGTTCATCACGGCGGGGGACAACGACGCCATGACGCGGCTTCTGGGTGTCCACTGGCAGGCCGGGCTCCGCCCCGAGTTTGTGATGCCGTGGAACACCTATCCCTGGCATGTGCCCGGCGAGCCCAACGGCAAGCTGACCAAGGAGCAGGTGCAGGAAGGGCTTCGGCCGCTGCTTCGCTTCCTTGCCCTGGTGCCGCGTGCTTCGGTGATCGTGGCACACGGTACTGAGGCGCAGCGTCTGGCCGCGGCCTTCCTGAAGACGGAAAACCGGATGATCTACCGCCGGAGCTTCAAGGTCTACAAGGCCCGCTCACTCTCGGGACGTTCCTTCGGTGCCACAGCGGAGCGCCAGCAGGAGGCCCTTGACGATATGAAGGCCGCCTACACTGACGCGATGGCACGAACCGGACTTAGCGCTACCCGCTAGCCGCGGCACGGCACCTCGCCGGGGGCCGGTCCGGCTCCATCGGCCGGCACGGCTCCATCGGGCGGGCCTGCCTTCAGGGAGCCGGCCCTGCTCCATCGGGCGGGCCTGCTTCCGCCGGCAGGGCCGAGGGATCTTCAGTCCGCGGGGCTTACGGCGGAGTCCACCACGCCAATAAACCGGGAGCCTACGCCGGGGTACTCGCTGCGCACCGCGCCGTCGGGCAGGGCGGGCAGTTCGCGGACGCTGTGGTCCTCGCACGCCAGGAAGGTGAACTCCGGCCACCACTTCTTCGGCCGCGCCGTTTCGGTGTAACCGCACACGGTGCAGGAAAGCTCGACCCATACCGGGCGTTTCCCGGTGCGGTTGGCCCGTGACTGGAGTAGCCACCCGGGAGGATCGGCCTGGAGCCGGGCCAGCTCGGCGTCCTCCATCCGTGGCGGGATACCGTGGCGGGTGGCCATTTCAAGCGGAATATCAAGTATTTGTGCGGCTTGGCGTCGAGTAATCATCAGTTAAACGATACGGCGTACGGGCCTTCATCCGTTTCAGGGCAGGAATACCCTGGAACGGCAATAGCGGGACGGCGGCCATCCGGCCGGCGTCCCGCTATTGTGATCAGGCGTTGCGGGCCTGCCTAGGCAGGCGTTGCCTCAAAGAAAGCCTCGCGAAGGTTCGCTTCCTGCTCCTTGGAGAGGTTGGTGTAGATCAGCTTGGCACCCTGGTAGTCCTTGAACGCTTCGGCTACCCGGTCCTCGACCGCGTCGGTGGACAGGACGAACAGGGCCGAGGAGCCCGGAGTCACTTCCTGACGCACCTGCTTGATGAAGTCGTCGTTGATCCCGACGTCCACCATGGACGCGGAAAGCGCGCCCACTGCTGCACCAACCGCGGCCCCGATCAGCGGTACAAAGAAAATCAGGCCGAACAGCAGCCCCCAGAAGCCGCCGCCCAGGGCTCCGGCTCCCACCAGATGATGCTCCTGGATGGTCTTGGGCTTTTTCTTGTCTTCGGGCCAGGTGACGATTGCTTCATCCTGGACATTGATCAGCCCCTGGGACTGCAGGCTGGCGAGGGTTTCCGTGGCGCGTTCCGCAGCCCCGGCGTCAGAGAATTTCCAAACGGTCAGTGTTGCCATGGCAGTTACTCCAAACGGTTGAGTTCGACGAGGGTGTCCGTACAAGCGACCCGCCGGCAGCGCCAACGTTATCGGTGTGCATGGGCGGCGTACAAGGCAAACGGCTATGACCGGGCAGCTTGGCCGGGAAGTTGCCGAAGGCCTGTGCCGGCGGCGTCCGCAGACGTAGCATGCAGGGAAACCCTGAGGCCAGGGACTGGGAAAGGACGGCCTGCCATGGAACCCCGTACCCCGTGGTGGGCCAACGCAGTGGTCTACCAAATCTATCCCCGCAGTTTTGCGGATTCGACCGGCGACGGTATCGGCGACATCGGCGGGATCATTGAACACCTCGATCACCTGCAGGATCTGGGCATTGATGTCCTCTGGTTGTCCCCGATCCACCAGTCGCCGCAGTTCGACAACGGCTATGACATCAGCGACTATCGCCGGGTGGACGAGCTGTTCGGCACCAACGAGCAGTTGGACGAACTGTTGGAGGGCCTGCACGGGCGGGGGATCAAACTGATTATGGACCTGGTGGTAAACCATACCTCCAGTGAGTATCCCGCCTTTTTGGAGTCCAGGTCCTCCCGCAGCTCACCCCGGCGGGACAGCTATTGGTGGCGGGATCCCCGGCCGGGCTTCACCGCGGGGGAACCCGGCGCCGAGCCGAACAACTGGGGATCCATGTTCGGCGGATCGGCATGGACTTTCGATCAACGCACCAGGCAGTACTACCTGCATCTGTTTACTCCGCAGCAGCCGGACCTGAACTGGGAAGTCTCCAGGGTGCGGGAGCGTGTCTACGAGATGATGAACTGGTGGCTGGACAGAGGCGTAGACGGCTTCCGCATGGACGTCATCAACTTCATCTCGAAGGATCCCGCCTTGCCGGACGGAGTCTCTGAAGCAGGGGGTGTCTGGGGCGACGGAAGCCCGCACTACGTCAACGGTCCGCGGATCCACGAGTTCCTGCAGGAGATGCACCACCGGGTCTTCAGCGAACGCCAGGGCGAGTACCTAACGGTGGGTGAGACCCCCGGCGCAACGGTGGAGCAGGCGCGCCTGTATACGGACAGGAGGCGGCATGAGCTGGACATGGTCTTCCAATTTGAGCACGTCAGCCTGGACCAGGGGCCGGGCGGGAAGTTCGACTACAAGGGCCTGGAGCTCGCCGACCTGAAGACCAGCTGGAACCGCTGGCAGCGGGGACTGGCGGAAACCGGGTGGAACAGTCTCTACCTGAGCAACCACGACCAGCCCCGGATAGTTTCACGCTTCGGCGATGAGGAAGAGTACCGGTACGAATCCGCCACGCTGTGGGCGACCCTGCTGCATCTGCAGCGCGGCACGCCGTACGTCTATCAGGGTGAAGAGATCGGTATGCCGAGCGCCGGGTTCACCTCGATCGGCCAGTATCGGGACGTGGAGTCGCTCAACCACTACGCCGAGGCACTTCGGTTGGGGATGGATCAGGAAGCCGTGCTGGAGTCCCTGCGCCGGATGAGCCGGGACAACGCCCGCACCCCCATGCAGTGGACCTCCGGGCCCCACGCCGGATTCAGCACGGTTGAGCCGTGGATTCCGCTGGGAAAGGGATTTCCCGAAACCAGCGTGGAGGCTGACCGGGCCGCGGAAAAGTCCGTTTTTCGCTATTACCAGCGGCTTATCCGGCTGCGGCACGAGTCGGAGCTGGTATCCCTGGGGGACTTCCACATGCTCGACCCGGCACACCCGACGCTGTTTGCCTTCAAACGCACGCGCGGCGACCAGGCACTTCTCGTCCTGGGCAATGTCTCCGGGGCAGAGCTCGGTGTCCCCGCCAACCTGGAGTCAGGTGACCTGGTCCTGGGTAACTACATCACCCCGGGGGACCACCGTCTGCTGCGTCCGTGGGAAGCGAGGATCCTGGACGTGTCCATTTACCCCGGCGGATGAGGAGACGCTACAGCTCACCCGTAAGCGTCGACGAATAAAGCTCCAACAGCCCGGGCATGCCGCCTTCCTGCATCGCACGGCGCTGGCGCTGCGCGCCGGTGCCTTTCTCCCACAGCCCGGCCAGGCCGGCCTGCACCCACTGGGTATCCCCCTCCTGTTCCAGGGCCCCGGCTATGAACGCCATCAGCGCCTGCACGCGTTCCCGTGCGGGGACGAGCCGGGCGGAGAGCGGGTCCACCAGATCTCCGGTGAGACCGTCCCGCGCCGCCTGCCACATGGCGGCGTCGAGCAGCTCATCGTCCGGAGTTGAGTACGGCACGCCGGCGCGGGCCTCGGTCACTGCGGTACTGACCAGTCCGCGGATGATGCCACCGAGCAGGACACTGTCGCGTGCCTGGAGCTGGGCATCCCCGGCGCGCACCTCCAGAGTGGGATAGCTGTCCGAGAGCCTGGCCATCCAGGTCAGTACGCCACGGTCAATGATGGCGCCGGAGTCCACGAGCCGCTGGATCCGGCGCTCGTAATCCGCCGCGTCACGGAAGACGGGAGCGCAGCCCTGTACCGGCCAGCGGCGGTAGTGCACCACCCGCCAGCTGCCGAAGCCGCTGTCCCGGTCCAGCCAGAACGGCGAGTTGGTGCTGAGGGCGATGATGGCGGGCAGCCACTCGCGGATCCGGTTCAGGGCCTGCACGCCGGTTTCACGGTCCGGGACGGACACATGGACGTGCAGTCCGTTGACGAACTGGTCTCCGACGATTCCCGGGGCACTGGCCTGCAGGTCACGGTAGCGGTCCTTGTCCGTCAGCTCCGGATAGTGCTCCTCGATGCGCGGCGCGCTGGCAGTACCGGCTGCGATGACGCCCGCCTTGCGGGCCCCGGCCTCCAGCTGGGTGCGGAAATTGAGCAGGTACTCTTCGGCCTCCGTGAGGGTGGCAGACACGGGTGTGGCGGTTTCCAGCTGACAGCTCAGCAGTTCCCGCTGTATTTCGCCCTCGGTGATCCGGGGCGAACGGTGAAGGAAGGCTTCGACCTCGGCAGCCTTATGCACCGGCAGCCCGGTGGATGGATCAAGGAGAAGGTATTCCTCTTCGATGCCCAATGTCGCCATGTGTGTTCTCCCGTGGGTTTTCGAGCCGGGCCCCAACCGGCACCGCAGTTTTTGTTCCTCCCCGAGAGTAGTTCCGCCAGGCTTCAGCAGAAAATCCGCATCTGCAGCGTGAAGCGGCACTGTCCGGCCTGCGCTCCTGGTGCAGGAGCCGCGCGGCGGGGCGGGTTCCTCAGGGTTCGAGCACCAGGGAGCGGGTGAAGAGCTCGGCCAGGGCCGGCTCGCCGCCCTGCCGGACAGCCCGCCGCTGCCGTTCGGCACCGGTTCCAGACCCGGCGGCCGAGCCGGCGTGTCCGCCCAGGACGCGGTGGATTCCGGCGGCGACGAACTCGGTATCTCCTGCCTCCTCCAGGGCGGGGGCCACGAAATCCAGGAGTGCCGCCAGACGGCTGGCTGCCGGGACGCTGCCGCCGGGGTGGGAGACCAGATTCGCCCCTAGCCCGAAGCGCGCAGCCTGCCACAGCCCGGCGTCGAGCAGTTCCGGGTCCGGCGGGCGGGGCGCCGCCCCGGCTGCCGCCAGGGAGCTGACCAGTCCGCGGACCAGGGTTGCCAGCAGTACGGAGTCGCCGGCCTCCAGCTGCGCGTCGGCAATACGGACTTCCACGGTGGGGTAGCTCTCCGAGAGCCTCGCCGCCCAGCCCACGTGGCCCGCGTCGAGCACCACGTCGGTCTCCAGCAGGCCCTGCAGCCGCCGGTCATAATCGGCGGCGTCGGCAAAGATTGGAGGGCAGCCCTGCACGGACCAGCGCCGGTAATGGACCATCCTCCAGCTGGCGAAGCTGGTGTCCCGTCCCCGCCAAAAGGGGGAGTTGGCGGCAACGGCGCCCAGCAGGGCCAGCCATGGCCGCAGCCCATTGAGCACGCGGACACCGGCGTCCCGCGTCGGTATGCCTACGTGGATGTGGGTGCCGTTAACGTATTGTTCGTGGGCGATCCCGCCGGTCAGCCGGCCCATTTTCCGGTAACGGTCCGTAGCGGTCAGCGAGGCCGGTGTGTCCGGAATCTGCGGAGCCGCGCCGGTGGCAGCCACCCGTACGCCTGCGGCTGATGACGCCGATGCCAGCAGGGAACGGAACGCCAGGAGGGAATCCATTGCTTCCTCCCTGCTGGTGCACACAGGCGTGGAACTCTCCACCTGCGCATCCAGCAGCTCCACCGAGGAATGAAAGTTGGGGCGTACAGCGGCCCTGAGCGTGCGCATAACCTGCGGCGAACCGGTAGGGAACCCGGTCAGCGGATCAATAAGCAGGAACTCTTCTTCAATGCCGAAAGTGGAGACCATCTCAATATCTCCCTGCGCCAGGAAAACGCCGGACCCCGACAATTCTACGTAGCGCGGCGGACGGAAAGCACTACGTTCAGGCGCTGCGGCCCGTCGGCCCGCGTCCGCCGGACGGCCGCGGCGAATCCATCGGGGCATCCGCGACGGAACTTCAGGCGCGCAGCGCCCGCCAGGTCAGGGTCAGGTACGGCAGGTCCAGCCGGTCACCGGGCCGGTGGCCAAGGTGCTCGTAGAGGTACCAGGTCAGGTTCGACTCCAGCCGCAGGCGGGCCTCAGGTCCGGCGGAAAGATAGAACGCACGGGATTTGGCCAGCTCGAACAGGTCTTCGGGGGTCATCGGCTGGTTCCAGGCCACAGTGGAGGAGTCGTCGAGGGCGAATTCCGGGCCGATGACGGGCCGGAAGCCCGGGCGGATGACATCACCGGCGTGGATGATGCGCGAATAGCGGTGCACCCAGGGCACACTGACGTCCAACTGGTTCCAGACGAGGCCGAGGACGCCGTGCGGGCGCAAGATGCGCGCAAACTCGCGGCTCGCGGCTTTGGGATCACACCAGTGCCAGGCCTGGGCCACGGTGACGGCGTCCACGCAGGAATCGGGCAGCCCGGTCTGCTCTGCCGTACCGATGCCCGCGGGTACCCCGGGCAGCGACCGGGAAAGCTGGGACAGCATGTCAGCTGAGGGGTCCACCGCATGGACGTTCAACCCGGCGGCGTGCAGCTCTCGGGTGTACTTTCCGGTGCCGGCGCCAACATCCGCCACGTCCCGGACGATCGGAGAACCGGGACGGGAAACCAGCCAGTGAACGGCTTCGGCAGGGTAACCGGGGCGGATGCGGTCGTAGTGCTCGCCGCCCTCCCGGTAGCTGTCGGCCAGCTGCCGGCGCCTCAGCGCCTCGAGCCGTGGTCCGGTGGTACCCACTGTTACAGCAGGTCGTCCAGGTCGGGATTCAGGCGCTGGAGCACTTCGCTGTGCAGCAGCCCGTTGGTAGCCAGCGCGTTCCCGCCGAACGGTCCGTCCTCGCCGTCCAGGGACGTGAAACGCCCGCCGGCCTCGGTCACGATCGGCACCAGGGCTGCCATGTCATAAAGGTTCAGCTCGGGCTCGCAGGCAATGTCGACGGCGCCCTCGGCCACCATGCAGTAGGACCAGAAGTCGCCGTAGGCACGGGTGCGCCACACCGACTCGGTAAGGTCCAGGAATTCCTCCAGGTTTCCCCGGTCCTTCCAGCCGCCCAGGCTGGAGTAGGAGAGGGACGCATCGGACAGGTTGGATACGTTCGAGACGTGCAGCCGGGTGGCCGCAGCCAGGGAGCGGCCCATGTAGGCTCCGGTGCCGGTGGCTGCCCACCACCGCTTGCCCAGCGCCGGGGCGCTGACGAGCCCGACAACGGGAACGCCGTCGTCCACCAGGGCAATCAGGGTTGCCCAGACGGGCACGCCGCGGATGAAGTTCTTGGTGCCGTCGATCGGGTCGATGATCCAGCGTCGGGGGCCGGAGCCCGAGGAACCGAATTCCTCGCCCAGGACAGCATCCCGAGGGCGGGCGCGGGAGAGCTGGCCCCGGATGGCGTCTTCGGCGGCCTTGTCGGCGTCGGTGACCGGCGTGAAGTCGGGCTTGGTCTCGATCTTCAGGTCCAGGGCCCGGTACCGGGACATGGTCTGGTCATCCACGGAGTCGGCCATGACGTGGGCCAGGCGTAGGTCATCGTTGTAGTTCTGAACGAACGGCATACTGTTCAACTTATCCTTATTCGGCGGGCACTGCCCGGCATTACGCCCGCAACCGGGCAGTGTCCTGCGGACGGGACGGGCAGGAGCCCGTGCCGCTACTGTTCGCCAAGCTCCTTGGCGGAGGATTTGTTTTCGGTCCGGCTGCCGGTGACCAGCAACCGTCGCAGCGACGCCAGCCGGGCAGGTCCGGCCGGTCCGGCGTGGCCTTCCTCCACCCACGGGTCCAGCCCGCAGCCCACGGCGGCCGCATCATGCCGGCAGCCCCGTTCGCAGCCGGCGGTACCGGGCTCCAGATCGGGGAAGGCCTGCAGGATGCGGTCCGGATCCACGTGGGCCAGGCCGAAGGACCGGATGCCGGGGGTGTCAATAATCCAGCTGCCCGCCGGGGAATCACTCAGGCGCAGTGCTAGGGCGGATGAGGAAGTGTGCCGGCCGCGTCCGGTCACGGCGTTGACGCCGCCGGTGGCACGGGCGGAACCGGTCAGGGCGTTGACGAGCGTTGACTTGCCGACGCCGGATGGGCCCACCAGTACGCTGACGTTTCCCTTCAGCACTTCATGCAGGGCCTCGACGGCGGTGCCCTGCAACCGGGCAGACAGGCCGTCATCGGAACGGGCATCGATGCCGGAGGCATCGGCGGCCGCGGTGCGGCTGATGATGACGTCCATATCCAGGTGCTCATAATTGGCCAGCAGCTCGGCAGGATCCCTGATGTCCGCCTTGGTGATGCACAGGACGGGGGAGATGCCGGCGTCGTAGGCCGCCACGAGCGCGCGGTCGATAAATCCGGTGCGAGGCTCCGGGTTGGCGGCTGCCACCACAATGACCAGCTGGTCCGCGTTGGCCACGACCACCCGTTCCACCGGATCGGTATCGTCGGCGCTGCGCCGCAGCACGGTGTCGCGTTCCTCTACCCGCACCAGCCGGGCCAGGGTGTCCGGGGCGCCGGACACATCGCCCACCAGCGCCACCCGGTCTCCGGCCACCACCGGGGTGCGGCGCAGTTCCCGTGCCCTGGCGGCGATTACCGTGCGTTCCTGCGGAGTGTCCTCATCGACAACCGCCGTGTACCGTCCCCGGTCCACGGTGATGATGCGGCCGATCACGGCGTCCTCATGCGCCGGCCGGTCCTTGGTCCGCGGGCGGGAGCCCTTTTTGTTCGGCCGGACCCGGACATCGGATTCGTCCCAGCCGGAGGTGCTGCGCGCCATGTCAGGACACCGCCGAATCGGTCAGCTGCTGCCACAGCTCGGGGAACTCCGGCAGGGTTTTTGCCGTGGTGCCGATGTCCCGGACGACGACGTCGGGTACCGCCAGGCCGATCAGCGCACCTGCCGTGGCCATCCGGTGGTCGGCATAGGTTTCCCATGTCCCGCCGTGCAGGGCCGCCGGCCGGATCAGCAGCCCGTCAGCGGTTTCCTCGGCGTCTCCGCCGAGCCGGTTGATTTCAGTGACCAGCGCAGCGAGCCGGTCAGTTTCATGCCCGCGCAGGTGCGCGATTCCGGTGAGGACCGACGGCGAATCGGCCAGGGCAAGGAGCGCGGCGACGGTGGGCGCGAGTTCGCTGGTGTCCGCGAGCTCCGCGCCGTGGATCGTGCCGGTGCCGGTGACCGTCAGGGTCCCGTCCGAGAGCGAAACACTGGCGCCCAGGGCCGGAAGGATGCTGCGCCACTTATCGCCCACCTGGTCGGTCTTCTCCGGCCAGCCGGTCACCCGGACGGTGCCGCCGGTCACCAGGGCGGCGCCCAGGAACGGCCCGGCATTGGAAAGATCAGGTTCAATGGTGACGTCGAAGGCCGCCACGGGGCCGGGGGCAACCCGCCACTGGAAGGGTACGGAATCATCCACCTCGACACCGACGCTGCGCAGTACCGAGACAGTCATGGCGATGTGGTCCGGGCTGGGCAGGACACTGCCGGTGTGGATCAGGTGCAATCCCTGTTCAAAGCGGGGCGCGGCCAGCAGCAGGGCGGAGACGAACTGCGAGGATGCGCCGGCATCGATCTCCAGCTTCCCGCCGGCCACCTGTCCCGAACCGGACACGGTGAAGGGCAGGGAGCCCGTGCCGCCGTCGTCAATGCCCACCCCCAGGGTGCGCAGTGCGTCGATGATGGCTGACATGGGCCGGGTGCGGGCGTGCGGGTCACCGTCGAAGGAGGTGCTGCCCCGGAGGAGGGCGGCCAGCGGCGGAACGAAACGCATCACGGTTCCGGCCAGCCCGCAGTCCACGTGCCGCGGATCGGCGGAGGCGGCTGCCTGCGGCGGATCAATCAGCAGGTCCGGACCGAAAGCTCCGGTTCCTTCAGCCTCGGTGACCGTGGCGCCCAGTGCCCGCAGGGCGGAGACCATCAGTACCGAATCCCGTGAATGAAGCGGAGCCCGCAGCCTGGACCGGCCCTCCGTCAGGGCAGCGAGAACCAGGTAACGGTTGGTCAGGGACTTGGAGCCGGGAACGGACAGGACCGCGTCGACGGGGGAGGGGGCGAGGGGCGCCGGCCACAGTGCCGGCGCCCCGGCGTTTGGAGCATTCATTACTGCTAGGAACCCACGATGTCCGAAGCGGCGTTGGAAACCGCGGCGAGCTGCTTGCGGGTGCTCTTCTTCACCGACTTGGAGACCGCCCGGGTCTTCCGGCCGGTGTCCGTTGCCAGGTGGTTGGCCCGCCAGGCCAGGCCGGGACGTCCATTCGTATCCACGGCGGACAGCAGGACGCCGCCGATCAAAGAGAGGTTCTTGAGCAGCTGGTAGCGCCGGTCCTTGCGCTCCTGCGCGGTGGACGCCTCGGCGTTGCGGTACTCCACCACAGCGTTCAGGGCGGCCGTACCTGCCAGCAGCAGCGACGCGAGGCGGCTCATCTTGCCCATGCCGAGGAGGGATGCTGCTCCCACCTGGGTGTAGCCGAGGACGCGGGCAACCATAGTGGGGTTGGCGGCCAGCGAAGCTGCGGAGGGCACCGTGCTTCCGATCCGCTTCAGGGTCGGCGCCAGCTGCTCCGCCGTCTGGTCAACGTTCCTCAGGCGCTCCACGCCCACGGCAACGAAGCCGGTGGCGAGAAGCGGGCGGGCAAACAAACGGACTATCGACATAAAGGCCTCCTGGTGAATCCACAAATTACGCGAAAGAACAACATTTGGTGCTGCCTCCACCTTAGTCTGGCATTCCGCCGTGCAGGGCACAGCCGGTGGTCCTTTGTTCCCGGGCGGCGGGCCGCGGGAATACCGGGCCCCGGCAGACCGTTGGCACATATATCGCAAGGCAATCAACCGTCAGGAGACGCATAGTGCCAGCCGCCACGCTGAGACAGGCGCGGACCGACCGAGAGCCGAAGCTACGCCTACGGGTGCCCGCCCGCACCGTAGACTGGGAGGTGATGAGAACTGACGCGCCGGAAGGCAGCCCCCACGTGGAAAACTTCGAGCTCGACGTTGCCACCGAAACGGACGAGGCACGCAAGCTGCGTTTTGAGCAGGACGCCATGCAGTATGTGGACCAGCTTTATTCGGCGGCCATGCGCATGGCAAGGAACCCCTCGGACGCGGAGGACCTGGTACAGGAGGCCTACACCAAGGCTTTCTCCGCTTTTCACCAGTACCGCCCGGGTACCAACCTGAAGGCATGGCTGTACCGGATCCTGACCAACACCTACATCAATCTTTACCGGAAGCGCCAGCGGGAGCCTCTGCAGGCCAATTCTGACGGTGTTGAGGACTGGCAGCTGGCACGGGCAGCAGAACACAGCTCCACCGGGCTACGCTCGGCTGAGGCTGTTGCCCTGGACCACCTGCCGGACTCAGACGTCAAAGACGCCCTGCAGTCCATCCCGGAGGAATTCCGGCTGGCCGTGTACTTCTCCGATGTGGAGGGGTTTGCGTACAAGGAAATTTCAGAAATCATGAACACGCCGATCGGCACCGTGATGTCACGGCTGCACCGCGGGCGCAAGCTGCTCCGCGAGCTCCTGGCGGAATACGCCCATGAGCGCGGAATCAAAGGTAAGGTGCCCGCAGCCGAAGCCGTTGGCGCATCAACCAAGAAACAGGGGAATGAGCTATGAGCGATTGCCAGAGCCTGGGCGATTGCGAAGACGCCCGCATTGAACGGCTGTACGAATACCTGGACGGTGCCCTGTCCCACGAGGATCTCGTGGAGATCAAGGAGCATCTGGAAGGCTGCCCGGAGTGCGCACAGGAACACGACCTGGAATGCGTTATCCGGTCGGTGGTCAAGCGTTCGTGCACGGAAGCGGCCCCCGCAACACTGAAGGCCAGCATCCTTAACCGCATCAGCCAGATCCAGACCGCGGACCACTAGCCGGCCGCAGTCCAACAGAAAAGAACCCCCGGCACCGTTAGGTTCCGGGGGTTCTTTTTGCCTGGCCGTTAGGCCACGCGGCTACCAAAGCACTGCTTAGGTGTTGGGACGCTTACCGTGGTTAGCGCCGCCGCGCTTACGGTCACGACGCTTGCGTGCACGCTTGCTCATAGCTGCCTCCTTTGATTCCGAAAAGTTCTGCCCTCCAGTGTCCCACATGCCTCATGCGCACGCCTAACGCGTCTCGGGCGGCCGCAGGCACGGTCCCCTAGGATGGAGGGCACGCCAGATAACCGAGCCAGAAGTGAGGGAGTTCACGATGCGAGCAGTGTACGCGCAGACGCAGTCCGCGGAAGATCCGATCAGCGGGTTGAAAGTCGGGGAATTCGACGCCCCGCAGCCGCCGGAGGGGTTCCGCCGGGTCCGGGTTAAGGCATCGGCACTGAACCATCATGACCTGTGGTCCCTGCAGGGGGTGGGGCTCGCTGCTGACGCCCTGCCGATGGTGCTGGGCTGCGACGCAGCCGGGATCGACGACGACGGCAACGAGGTGATTGTCCACGGCGTCATTTCCTCCCCGGGCTGGGAAGGCGACGAGACCCTGGACCCGAAGCGCAGCCTGCTCTCCGAACGCCTGCCCGGAGCCATGGCCGATGAGGTGTGGGTTCCCGCCCGCAACCTGGTGCCGAAGCCTGCGGAGCTGAGCTTTGAGGAGGCAGCCTGCCTGCCGACGGCCTGGCTGACGGCCTACCGGATGCTGTTCACGGTCAATCCCGCCGCACCGGGCTCCACCATCCTGGTCCAGGGCGCCGGCGGGGGAGTGGCCACAGCACTCATCAGCCTTGCCTCGGCGGCCGGCTACCGGGTGTGGGCCACCAGCCGGAGCGCCGAGAAGCGGGAGCACGCGCTGAAGCTGGGCGCCGAGCAGGCCTTCGAGGCCGGGGCACGGCTGCCGGAGCGGGTGGACACGGTGTTTGATTCGGTGGGTGAGGCCACCTGGGCGCACTCGCTGAAATCCCTGAAGCCCGGCGGTGCGGTAGTGACCTGCGGCGCCACCAGCGGCCCCAACCCGCCGGCGGACCTGAACCGGGTTTTCTTCCTGCAGCTGCGGGTCCTTGGCTCCACCATGGGCACGCGTGCCGAGCTGGTGCGGCTGGTGAACTTCCTGGTGGCAACCGGAGTGCGGCCGGAGATTGACTCGGTCCTGCCGTTGGAGGAAGCGGAGAAGGGGTTCCGGAAAATGCACGACGGCGACGTCATGGGGAAGATTGTCTTCCGCCACTGACGCCGCCGCCTTAAGCCGGTGAGCCGGCTAGTCGGTGCTGCCGGCCGCGAGCAGTGCGTTGCGCTGCTCGCGGCGGTAGGCCTGCTCGGCGGGATCCGGCACGGGGGCCGCCGCCAGCAGGCGCCGGGTGTACGGATCCTGCGGGTACTTCAGGACCTGCTCGGTGGACCCCTGCTCCACCATGCGGCCCTTGTTCAACACCGCAATGTGGCTGGCGAGGATCTCCACCACGGCAAGGTCGTGGCTGACGAAGAGGCAGGCAAAACCGTATTCGCGCTGCAGGTCCTGCAGCAGCGCGAGCACCCGTGCCTGGACTGACACGTCCAGGGCCGAGGTGGGTTCGTCCGCCACCAGCAGCGAGGGGCGCAGCGAGAGCGCGCGGGCAATGCCTACACGCTGGCGCTGGCCGCCGGACAGCTCATGCGGATACCGGTTCCGGAACGCCCTGGGCAGCTGGACGTCGTCAAGCAGCCCCTCCACCCGCTTGTTCAGCTCGGCCTTGCTGAGCTTCTCATGCAGGAAAAGCGGTTCTCCGATGCTTTCACCAATGGACATGCGCGGGTTCAGGGACGCTGCAGGGTCCTGGAAGACGATGGCGAACTTTTTGCGCAGCGGACGCATCTTCTTCGGTGAGAGTCCGGCAATGTCCGTCCCGTTGATCCGCACGCTGCCGTCCGCCACCGGAAGCAGGCCGGTGACGGCGCGGCCGATGGTGGACTTGCCCGAACCTGACTCGCCCACCAGGCCCATGACCTCGCCGGGCATGATGGTGAAGGAAACATCGGACACAGCACGGAAGGCGGGCTGGCGGAACCGCCCCGGGTACTCGATAGCGACGTTTTCCAGTTGAAGGGCGGGCGTCTGCGACGACGTCGGCTCGGCTACCTCCTCGGAAGCAGCCATCACGGAGCGGGGGGCCTCGGTGATCTGCAGTGAGCCGTCGTCCTCGACCTCCACGGCCGCGAGCACACCACCCACCTTTGACCCAAGGTGGGGTACGGCGTCGAGCAGTGCCCGGGTGTAGTCCTGCTGCGGGGCACCAAAGAGGTCGGTCGCCGAGGAGGCTTCCACAATCCGGCCGTTCTGCATCACAATCACGTTGTCCGCGAGGTCCGCCACCACGCCCATGTCATGGGTAATCAGCAGGATGGCACTGTTCAGGCGTTTGTTGAGCTTGCGCAGCAGTTCCAGGACTTCGGCCTGCACTGTTACGTCCAGAGCCGTGGTGGGTTCGTCCGCGATAAGCAGGATCGGGTCATTGGCGATGGCGATGGCAATCATCGCCCGCTGCCGCTGCCCGCCGGAGAACTGGTGCGGATAGTTTTCATAGCGGGTTTCCGGATCGGGGATCTCCACCATGCGCAGCAGCTCGATGGCGCGTTCCTTCGCCTGGGCGGGCGATGCGTCCGTGTGCTGCTCGATGATCTCCTTGACCTGTTCACCGACCGTCAGCACGGGATTCAGTGCCGTCATGGGTTCCTGGAAGATCATGGCAATGTCATTGCCGCGGACCTTCCGCAGTGCCGACTGGGGTGCTCCGATGAGTTCCCTGCCCTGCAGCTTGGCGCTGCCCTTGGAGCGGCCGTTGCCGGGAAGCAGGCCAAGCAGGGCCATGGAGGACATGCTTTTGCCGGATCCGGATTCGCCCACGATGGCCAGGATTTCGCCGGGATAGACCCGGTAGTTGACGTCCTCGGCGGCCATGACCCATTCGTTGTCGACATTGAAATCGACGCCGAGTCCGGAGACCTCCAGGATGGGGGTCCCGGTTCCGGTGGCCGGGGTGTCGCTGTATACCGGTGTGGAGGTCATTGCTTGTTCCTTGTCTGTCGGGGATCAAACGCATCCCGGAGGCCGTCACCGATGAAGTTCACGGTGAGGGCGATGGCCACGATGAACACGCCGGGCCACAGGAAGACCCAGGGCCGGACGGTCATCGCGGACCGGTTCTCATTAATCAGTTTGCCCAGCGAGGTGTCCGGTTCCTGCACGCCCAGGCCCAGGAAGCCGAGCGCGGTCTCGAGCAGGATGGCACCGGAAATGGCCAGCGTGGCCGAGACGATGATGACGCCCACAGTGTTGGGCAGGATGTGTTTGAAGATGATCCGGGAGGAGCTTGCGCCCACGGATTTCGCCGCCTCGACGAATTCCTTTTCGCGCAGGGAAAGGAACTCGCCGCGGACAATACGGGCGAGCCCGGTCCACGTGAGCATGCCCAGGAAGATGGCAAACACCACGATGCCGGCCTTGGCTACGATGGTGGCGAGCACGGCGGCCACCACCAGCAGGGGAATGGTGATGATGACGTCGGTGAAACGCATCAGCACGGCTTCAACCTTGCCGCGGTAGTAGCCGGCCAGGGCACCGATGACGGTTCCGACGATGGTGCCCACGATCCCGACGATGAAGGCGATGATCAGGGAGATCTGCGCACCGCGCATGGTCATGGCGAAGTAGTCCCGGCCCAGGGCATCCTGGCCGAAGGGGTGCTCGCCCAGTCCGGTCCAGGACAGGGTGGGCTTGCCGCCCTCGACCGTGGGCATAACATCGGTGAACGAGTGCTTCCACCAGCCCGGGATGTGCAGCGGACCGATGTTGAAGCCGATGGAGGAGAAGGCAAGCACCACAATAAGGGCCAGGCCGATCATGCCGCCCATGGCCCCTTTGTGCCGGAAGAAGCGTTCCCGGACCAGCCGGGACTGGCTTTTTGCCTCGGTGATTTTCGGTTCGGCGACGACATCCCGGGTTGCGGGTGCGTCCGCGGTGACCGTGCGCTGGCTTGCCAGCGTCATGGCAGCCAGTTCCGGACTGCTGTCCTTCGGCCCGTCTGCTGAGTTGTTGTTGTCAGTCATTGCACTACCAATCAGTTCAGGCTGATGCGCGGGTCGAGGAACGCGTAGGCGATGTCGGCCAGCATATTGAAGGTCACGGCGGCAACAGCCGTGACGAGGAAGAATGCCATGATCACGTTGGGATCCACGTTGGACAGCCCGTCAGTGAACATTTTGCCCATGCCGTTCCAGCCGAACACGGCCTCCGTAATGACTGCTCCGCCAAGCACACCGGCGAAGTCGAAGGCCATCAGCGTGGTGATGGGGATCATCGCGTTGCGGAAGGCGTGCTTGACAATCACGGTGCGCTCGCTCAGGCCCTTCGCGCGCGCGGTGCGGATGTAGTCCTGGGTCATCACATCGAGCTGGCTTGCCCGGGTGTAGCGGGTGTACATGGCGAAGGAAATCAGCATGATGGCGATCGTTGGCAGCACCAGGTACAGCGCGTAGTCCAGGTTCACCTCCCAGAACGTGCCCTCCAGGTTGGGGGTGGAGGATCCGGTGGTGGGAATCGGACGGCCGCCGTTCTTCTGTGAAAGCGAGGGGTAGGCGTGCAGCAGGGAATCCACGAAAACGATAAAACCGATCAGCAGACCGATGACGGCTGTCAGGGTGCGGGCCTGCTTGGCATACGGGCCGCCCACGAAATGGCCGATGGCGGCGGAGACCGCAAGGGTCACGATGGCCAGGCCGGCGATGGTGAGCCAGTTGGGATCTTCCATGATGTTCATGGTGACCAAGTAACCGACAAACCCCGTGGCTGCAGTGGCAAGAGCGGCATACACGATCCTGCGGCGGCGGAAGCCCGCGAAGAGGGCGGTGACGCCCACGGCAATGGCGAATGCGCTGACGAGGATACCCACGGGACCGAATCCGGGGGTCTTGAACCAGTTGGTTTCCAGCAGCACCAGGAAGGTGCCCGAGGTAGCCACTGCGGCTATGGCGAATACCTGCAGACGGCGCTTACGGTCTCCGCCGATCACGATCATCCAGATAACTCCCGCTATCAGTCCCATCATCAATAGGCCCAGATAGGACATTGCCGGATTCGCGAGCCAGGTGTTGAGGCCGATGGCCAGGTACTGCTTGAGCAGGGTGGAGAGCCAGAACAGCGGCATGGAGAAGAGCAGGAATGCGACGAAGGTAATCGAGTAGTCAAACACGCTGTACTGGCGCAGGGCGGTGACGACGCCTACCAGGACGCCGAGGATGATGGCCAGGACCGTGGCGACGAGTACGAGGCGGAAGGTGGATCCGGCAGCGGACTGCAGCTGGTCGATCACCGGGTTCCCTACCCGGTCCAGGCCAAGGGTGCACTGGGCGCCGCCGGGGATGACGCAGCGGCCGATCTCCTGCAGCCACAGCAGGTACCTGATATACACGGGCTGATCCAGGTGCATGGCCTCGGTCCGGGCAGCGATGCGGGACTCTTTGTCCGTACTGCGCAGTTCGGCCAGATCCCAGAACGGATCGCCTGAATTGACGGCCAGGACGAACATCAGCGCCGTGGCGGCCAGAAGGATAAAGAACGAGGTCACCGCTCTTTTGAGAATGAAGTAGAACACCGAAGGCTCCTTGGGGGTGGGACTGGACACCGCGTGCACAAGGCGGGGATGGGCAGACCGAGGTCTGACCATCCCCGCCTCTCACACGGCTAGCGTGGTGCTTTTGCTAGGCCTGCTTTGTCCACTTGTAGGCATTCCAGGTGATGCCGTTCTGGCTCGGGTTCAGTTCAACGTTCTCCATCTTGGAGGAGTGGGCAACCACTCCGGAGTTCGCGTAGAGAACCACGTTGTAGACCTCGGCAGCGAGGATTTCCTCGGCCTGGGTCTTCAGTTCCTTGACTTCTTCGTCGTCAGTGGACTGGGCGATCTGGTCCCAGATCTTGTCCAGTTCTTCGCTGGCGAACTTGCCGTAGTTCTGCTCGCCGTCGGAGACGTAGATGGACTGGGCGCTGGCAGCCAGGCCGGAACCGGCCCAGGCGAAGAGGATGGCATCCCAGGCGCCGGGTTCATTGAGCTTGGCGCTCCAGTCCTTGTCCGGGGTAGGAACAATCTCGAACCCGGCCTGGTCGCACGAGGTCTTGATCAGGGTCACGATGTCCGCACGCAGCTGGCTCGTGGAGGAGAACATCAGGCGGACCGAAACAGGCTCGGTCTTGCCGGCGTCGGCAAGGAGTTTCTTGGCACCTTCGATGTCGACTTCGTCGTACTCGCTGGCGGACGGTGCGCCGGCCAGGACCTCTTCGTAATCTTCCTGGCCGGGCTGGTATTCGCGCAGGTTGTCGACGGTGGCGTTCTCATCGATGGGCTTGGCGAACTTCTCGACGATGTCCTCGCGCGGTACGCACTTGGCGAAGGCCTGGCGTACGGCCAGGTCCTTGAAGACGCCGTTCTCGGACTGGTCCAGGTCAATGTGGCTGAAGGTCAGTTCCGGGCCGGTGAGCATGGTGACGCTCTCACCGATGTTCTCGATGGAGGTCTTGGTGTCGACGGTCGGGCCGGACGGCTCGATGATGTCAACATCACCGTTCTGCAGTGCCTGCACGGCTTCGGTGTCCTCGATGGCCTTGAAGACGATGTTCTCGGTCTGGCCCTTGCGTGCCTCGCCCCAGTAGTTTTCGTTGACCTTCAGGGTCAACGTGCCGTCGGTGGCATTGTCCAGCACGTACGGACCAGAGGAGGGGATCAGTGCGGCATCCGGGAGGGCGGTCAGGTCGGCTTCATAGTTCCAGCCGGTGTTCCAGAACTCGGCGACCGGAGTCAGCGCTGCGGTGTCGTTGTCCTGGATGGCCTTGACCAGGGCTTCGCCGTTGTTTTCAACGCTAAGGCCGCCCTGCTCGGCAGCAATGTGAGCCGGCATGATCGGGCCGATCATCATGGCTTCCCAGTCAGCGTAAGGAGTTTCGAAAACCATCTCGAATTCCTTGGCGCCAGCCTCGCCCTCGATCATCTTGGTCTGCGAGTAACCGTTGGTGGAGGAAGGCTGGAAGATGTTCTCGCCGTCAGCGCCCACGGTCTTGCCGGAGTAGGCGGCCCAGTTCAGCAGCACGTCATCAAAGTCGATGGGGGTGCCGTCGGACCACTTGGCGTCCTCGTTGATGGTGTATTTCACCGTCAGGGGATCGTCACTGGTCTTTTCGAAGGTGCCGAACTCCTCGTCGTGGATGATGCCGTTGGGGCTGTATTCCACAAAGTTGCTGTGCACCAGGTTGTCAACGTAGCTGTTGTACGAGCTGTTGGTGTTGGCCGTGCCGGAGTTGTAGGCATCTGGTGCCTGGCTGATGGCAACCGTAATGGTTGAGGCAAGGTTCTCCGCCTGAGCGGTTTCCCCGTCGCTTTCGTTTCCGCCCCCGGCGGATCCGCAGGCGCCAAGGAACAGGGCCCCCACGGAAAGTGCGGCAAGAGCTGCCGTGCGCTTAGTACGCATCTGTAGTCCTAACTGGTGATGAGGAGTCAGGAACCACCAAAGATGGCCCCCCAAGCGGCCAGTGATAGCCGCCACATGTGGAGAAACACTAGCCACTAAATGTTTCGGCTGTGAGACAAGTTACATGTTGTTAACTGATCGTTACCTGATCGTGGTCAACCGGGGGAACAAAAAGACGCAAAGCTGCCAGTAGTGACACAAAGGCCCCTGCGGATATATTCCGCAGGGGCCTGCCTGTCCGGGTCCGTGATCTCTTACGGAGCCGGTGCCTGCCGTGCAGGCTCATCGTCATGCCGGGCTTATTCGTGCCCGCTAATTCATGTCGGGGAGGTCCAGCCACTGGTACCAGCCGCGGTGCAGCACCAGCCAGGCCATCAGGCCGTAGCCGGCCTGTCCGGGGGTGCCGCCGTTCGCAGCGAGGTCGTTGCGCCACTGTTCGTGGTTCAGCAGCGGGCTCAGCGTGTCCACGTAGACATGCTTGCGGCGGGTGGTGACGTCGCCGAAGGCTGCGGAGAGGTCCGCGAGCTTGCGGTTACGTTCCGGGTCCAGTCCCGGGGGAGGCCCGACGACGAACACCTTGATGCTCATCTGGGCGGCACCGTCGAGGATGTTGGCCAGGTTCAGCCTGCTCCGTGCGGTGGTGAGTTCCAGGTCCAGGTCACGGTCGGAGAGACCAATGACCAGACGGTTTTCGCAGCCGTCATCAAAGCGCCGTCCGGCCTCGGCGAGCCACCGGTTGGCCAGGGCCTCGGTGCCTTCGTGCGGGGCCGCGAGGCTGTATGCCTGCAGGTTTACGTTCTCCGGCGAGGTCCGGGCCAGGACACGGCCCAGCCAGCCAAGTGCCCGCGGATCCCCGTGTCCGGCCAATAGCTCGTCACCTACCGCAGCAAGCCGGATTCTGCGTTGTTCCACTAGTCACCTTCTCGGGTCAAAAAACAGGGTGGGACGCCGAAGCGCCCCACCCAAACGTAGCCTACTGCCGTTCGAAGGCCTTTTTCACGAGGATGTCCTGCTCCACGGCGTGGCGCTTGGCCGAACCCGTAGCGGTGGACGCCGACGCCGGACGGGAAACCAGGCGGAGCCGGCTGTCCAGGTACTGCGGCAGGTTCAGGCCGATGAACGGCCACGGACCCTGGTTCGCCGGTTCGTCCTGTGCCCAGACAATCTCCGCATTCGGGTACTTGCCAACGGCAGCGCGGATCTCTTCCACCGGAAGCGGGTAGAGCTGCTCCACGCGGACGATAGCCGTCTTTTCGTCGCCGGTCTTCTGGCGGTTGGCCAGCAGATCGTAGTACAGGCGTCCGGACACCAGCAGGACCCGGTCCACGGCGTTTGCATCCAGTTCCGCGTGCTCGGGGATGACCGGCTGGAACTCGCCGTGCGTGAACTCATCCACCGACGTCGCGGCAGCCTTAAGGCGCAGCAGCTGCTTCGGCGTGAAGATCACCAGCGGCTTCCGCGGACGGCTGTAGGCCTGGCGGCGCAGCAGGTGGAAGTGCGAGGCACCCGTGGTGGGGTTGGCAACAATCATGTTGTCTTCCGCGCACATCTGCAGGAAGCGCTCGATCCGGGCGGAGGAGTGGTCCGGGCCCTGTCCTTCGTAGCCGTGCGGAAGCATCAGCACCAGCGACGAACGCTGGCCCCACTTCTGCTCGGCCGAGGAAATGAACTCGTCAATGATGGTCTGTGCACCGTTGACGAAGTCACCGAACTGGGCTTCCCAGAGCACCAGTGCATCCGGACGCTCCACGGAGTAGCCGTATTCGAAGCCCATGGCAGCGAATTCGGACAGCAGGGAATCGTAGATCCACAGCTTCGCCTGGTTCGGGTCCAGCTCGGCCAGCGGCATCCACTCTTCGCCGGTGGCGCGGTCATGGAAGACGGCGTGGCGCTGGGTGAACGTTCCGCGCCGCGAGTCCTGCCCGGCGAGGCGTACCGGGACACCCTCCATCAGCAGGGTGCCGAAGGCGGCAATCTCGGCGAAGCCCCAGTCGATGTTGCCCTCGCGGGACATCTGCTCGCGCTTCTCCAGCAGGGACTTGAGCTTCGGGTGGATGGTGAAGCCTTCCGGCACCGCCACGTGGGCCTTGCCGATGTGGGCCAGGACCTCTGCCGAAACCGCCGTGCTGGCCGGCTTGATGATGGTGGTGCCCTCCTGCTGGGCGGCGGGCCGCTCCAGGTCGGAAACCGCTTCCGAGTCCTTCGTGATGACCGGGATCGGGGAGGTCTGGGCAGCGTGCGTCTCAGCGAAGACCCGCTCGAGGCGGCCCTGGTAGTCGCGCAGCGCCTGCTCGGCCTCTTCCTGGCTGATGTCGCCGCGTCCGATCAGGGACTCGGTGTAGAGCTTGCGCACCGAGCGCTTGGCCTCGATCAGGCTGTACATCATCGGCTGCGTCATCGAAGGATCGTCGCCTTCGTTGTGGCCGCGGCGGCGGTAGCAGACCATGTCGATGACAACGTCCTTATGGAACCGCTGGCGGTATTCGTAAGCCAGCTGGCCCACCCGGACCACTGCTTCGGGGTCGTCTCCGTTGACGTGGAAGATCGGTGCCTGGACCATCTTCGCCACGTCGGTGGAGTAAACCGAGGAGCGTGAGGAGGTGGGGGAGGTGGTGAAGCCCACCTGGTTGTTGACCACCACGTGAATGGTGCCGCCGGTGCGGTAGCCGCGCAGCTGGGAGAGGTTCAGCGTTTCCGCCACCACGCCCTGGCCTGCGAACGCCGCATCGCCGTGAATCAGGATCGGCAGGACGGGGAACTCGTCGCCCTTGTCCAACCGGTCCTGCTTGGCGCGGACAATGCCTTCAAGAACCGAGTCTCCGGCCTCAAGGTGGGAGGGGTTGGCGGCCAGGTAGATCTTGGTCTGGTTGCCGTTATCGGAGGTGAAGGTTCCCTCGGTGCCGAGGTGGTACTTCACATCGCCCGAACCCTGCACGCTGCGCGGATCCTGGGTTCCTTCGAACTCGCGGAAGACCTGGGCATAGGTCTTGCCGGCAATGTTCGTCAGGACGTTGAGGCGCCCGCGGTGGGCCATGCCGATGCCGACCTCTTCGAGGCCGTCGTCGGCTGCCCCCGAAATCACGGCGTCCAGCAGCGGAATCAGGGATTCGCCGCCCTCCAGGGAGAAGCGCTTCTGGCCAACGAACTTGGTCTGCAGGAAGGTTTCAAACGCTTCCGCGGCGTTGAGCTTGCTGAGGATGCGCAGCTGCTCTTCGCGGTTCGGCTTGGTGTACTTGGTTTCCAGGCGGTCCTGGAACCACTGGCGCTCTTCGGGATCCTGGATGTGCATGTACTCAATGCCGGCGGTGCGGCAGTACGCGTCCCGCAGGACACCGAGGATCTTGCGCAGCTTCAGCATCGGCTTGCCGCCGAAGCCGCCTGTCGGCCACTCCCGGTCCAGGTCCCACAGCGTGAGGCCGTGGTTCAGGATGTCCAGATCGGCGTGCCGGCGCTGGACGTATTCCAGCGGGTTCGTGTCGGCCATCAGGTGGCCGCGCACGCGGTAGGCGTGGATGAGCTGCTGGATGCGGGCAACCTTGTTGATCTGCTCATCCGGGTTCACCTGGATGTCAGGGCTCCAGCGCACGGGCTCGTACGGGATCCGCAGGGATTCGAAGATCTCGTCGTAGAAGCCCTGCTCGCCGAGCAGGAGCTGGTGGATGATGCGCAGGAACTCGCCGCTGCCGGCACCCTGGATGACGCGGTGGTCATACGTGGAGGTCAGCGTGATGATCTTGCTGATCGCGTTGCGGGCAAGGATCTTCTCATTGGCACCCTGGAATTCAGCCGGGTACTCAAGGGCGCCGGCGCCGATGATGGCGGCCTGGCCCTTGGAAAGGCGGGGAACCGAATGCACGGTGCCGATACCGCCGGGGTTGGTCAGGGAAATGGTGGTGCCGCGGTAATCGTCGGCGCCGAGCTTGCCGGCGCGGGCACGCTTGACCAGATCCTCGTAGGCGTGCCAGAACTCCGAGAAGTTCAGCGTTTCGGCCTTCTTGATGTTCGGCACCACCAGCAGGCGGGTGCCGTCCGGCTTGGGCATGTCGATGGCCAGGCCGAAGTTCACGTGCGCCGGCTGGACGGCAACGGGCTTGCCGTCCACTTCGTCGTAATGCACGTTCATGGAAGGGAACTGGGCTGCGGCGCGGATGATGGCGTAGCCCAGGAGGTGGGTGAAGGACACCTTGCCGCCGCGTGCCCGCTCCAGGTGGCTGTTGATGACAATGCGGTTGTCAATGAGCAGCTTGGCCGGCACGGCGCGAACCGTGGTGGCCGTGGGAACGCTCAGGCTGAGGTCCATGTTGGTGGCGATGGCCTTGGCCGGTCCGCGCAGGACGGTGACCTTGTCCTCTTCCGCAGCAGCGTCGCTGGGCTGGGTTTTGGGCAGCTGGGCCGGGATGGGCGCAGCCTTGGGGGCCGGATCGCTCTTGGCGGCCTGCTGCGGGGCGGGCTCGGCCTTCGGCTTTTCCTTGGCCACCGGCGGTTTGCCCGACTGCTGCGTTGCAGCGGGGGACTCACCGGACGCCTTGGGTGCGTTGGGGGCCGTGGACTCGGCCTTCACTACGGGCAGCTGCCTGGTTACCGGGTTTGCGCCGAGTTCTGAGGGAGAGCCGGATGCCTTCCCGTTGGAGCCGTTGTCTGACTGGGAGTCTTCAGCCTTGAAGGACTCGAAGATGCTCCACCACTTTTTGTCAACGGAATCCTTGTTCGACAAATACTGTTCGTACAGTTCATCGACAAGCCACTCGTTGCCGCCGAATTCTTCCGGCAGGCGGTGGTTGGATTGGTCTGGCACTAGATATACGCCTCTTCCATGAGTTGCCGTTTGCCCTGATGGCACCATGATCTGAGCGGTTCCGCTACAAGAACTTGTTGGTGCGGCCCGGTGCGCAGTGACCGAGACTTCATGCCAGTCTAGTGACATATTCGAAGAACTGGCCAATCCCGCCGGGTTGCGTGAAGTACACCCGGCGCGATCTGCCGGCAAGCGCTGTAGCAGGCACCTGTGGCGGGCGTGCCCCGAACCTGTAAACTGACTCTCCTATGGACAGTTTTTCTAGGCGCCGGCCTGCGTCCCGGACTGCGGCTCCCGCTGCCGGTTCGCCCCGAGCCGGCAAATCCCGCGCCCGATCCACCCAGCATTCGCCTGCCGCTTCATCGGAGCCTTCCAGTCCGGCCTTAGCCGACCACCCTCCGTCTGAACGTATCCCGGCAGCGCCTGTTTCCCGGTTTCCCCGGGCCTTGCCTCTTTCTTTAAGGGAGCCCGCCGCAATCCCGGCCCGGCGCTGCGGCGAAGTGGCGGTGAGGGCCTGATATGGAATGGCTCTACCTCTTCTTCGGTCTGCTCCTTATTCTCGGTACCGGTTTTTTCGTTGCCGTGGAATTTTCGCTCGTCGCCCTGGACCAGCCGGCCGTACGCCGCGCGGTGGAAAACGGCGATAAGGCCGCTGAACCCCTGCTTCGGTGCCTGACCACGCTCTCCACCCAGCTCTCGAGCTGCCAGCTGGGCATCACCCTGACAACCCTGCTGACCGGCTTCGTCATGGAGCCGTCCGTGGGACGCCTGCTGGAAGGCCCGCTGGCCGGGCTGGGACTGCCGCCCCTGCTGGTTGACTCGGTCTCGGTTACCGTCGCAATGATCCTGGCTACGTTCCTGTCCATGCTGCTGGGTGAACTGATCCCCAAGAACATGTCCATCGCCATGCCCTTCCGGGTAGGCAAGGCACTGGCACGCCCGCAGCTGGCCTTCACCGTGGTCTTCAAGCCCGCGGTGCTGCTGCTGAACGGGTTCGCCAACCGCATCCTGCATCTCTTCGGCCTCGAAGCCAAGGAAGAGGTCAGTGGTGCACGCACCCCGGCTGAACTGTCCTCGATGGCACGCCGGTCCGCTGAGATGGGCACACTGGATAAAAACACCGCGGCCTTCCTCTCCCGGACGTTCTCCTTTGCGGGGCGCACTGCGGCGGATGTTATGACCCCGCGTATCCGGCTCGAGACCATCGACGCCGAGCAGCCCGTCGCAGACGTGATTGAAGCGGCCCGCCGGACCGGCTATTCCCGGTTCCCGGTGCTGGGGGATTCCCCGGATGACATCCGCGGTGTCGTGCATGTGAAAAAGGCCGTGGCGGTGCCCCGCAGCAAACGCGCAACGCTGCCTGCCGCCGCGATCATGAGCGACATTCTCCGGGTGCCGGAAACGGTGCACCTGGATTCGCTGCTTTCCGAACTCCGCAACGCCAACCTGCAGCTCGCCGTCGTGCTCGATGAATACGGTGGAACCGCCGGCGTCGCCACCTTGGAGGACCTCGTGGAGGAGATCGTCGGGGAAGTCTCGGACGAACACGACAAAGCCAAGCCCGGGGTGCTGCAGAGTGCATCCGGTGCCTGGTACTTCCCCGGGATCATGCGTCCGGATGAGGTCTCCGCACTGGTGCCGCTGCTGCGGATGCCCGATGAAGCCGGGTATGAAACCGTGGGCGGCTACATCATGGCCGAACTCGGCCGCATTGCGGAAGCGGGGGACCGCGTGGAGGTTCCCGGCGGAATGCTGGAAGTGGAACGCATGGACGGCCGCCGGATTGACCGGGTCAGCTTTATCCCCGTTGCGGAAGACAGCGAAGGGGAGCATCCCACCGAGCATCAGGACAACATGGAAGCACCGCGGGCCGAGGCCCGTAAGGACCGTTCGGCACGAAGGGAGGGCATCCGATGAGCGATCTGGCAGGGATTTTCTGGCTGGTCGTCCTGTTGCTGGGCAATGCCTTCTTCGTTGGTGCCGAGTTTGCCGTGATGTCCGCCCGGCGCAGCCAGATTGAGCCCTATGCGGAAGCCGGTTCCAAACGGGCCAGGACAACACTGTGGGCCATGGAGCATGTTTCCCTGATGCTCGCCTGCGCCCAGCTGGGCATTACCGTGTGCTCCCTCCTGATCCTCTCCGTAGCCGAGCCGGCCATCCACCATCTGCTCTCGGTTCCGCTGGAAGCAGTGGGGCTGCCGACTGAGGCCGCGGACGGCGCGGGGTTCCTGGTGGCGCTGCTGCTGGTCACTTTCCTGCACGTCACCATCGGCGAGATGGTCCCCAAGAACATCTCGGTGTCCGTGGCGGACCGGGCCGTGCTGCTGCTCGCGCCGCCGCTGGTCTTCATTTCCAAACTTGTCCGGCCGGTCATTGCCGCACTGAACTGGCTCGCCAACCATGCCCTGCGCGTGGTGGGCATAACGCCCAAGGACGAGGTTGCCTCGGCCTTCACGCTTGAGGAGATGCAGTCCATCGTGGAGGAATCCACGAAGCTTGGCACCGTGGCGGATAATTCAGGCGTGATTTCGGGTGCGCTGGAGTTTTCCGGGCAAAGCGCCGGAACGGTCATGGTGCCGCTGGATGAGCTGGTGACGCTGCGGACTGATTCCACTCCGGAAGAGTTTGAACGGGCAGTGGGCCGGACCGGCTTCTCCCGCTTTGTGCTGGTGGATGAAGCAGGCAACCTGACCGGTTACATGCATTTGAAAGACATCATGTCCATCCCGCCGGAGGCGTACGAACGGCCGATCACCGAGAACAAGGTGCGCACCCTGGCGAACCTGCGCCTCGATGACGAAATAGAAGACGCGCTGGCGGTGATGCAGCGGACGGGTTCGCACCTTGCCCGTGTGCTGGCACCGGACGGAAGCACCCGGGGAGTGCTGTTCCTTGAGGACATCATTGAACAGCTGGTGGGCGAGATCCGGGACGCCACCCAGGCGCAGGGCTTCCGCCGCACCGGGGAAAGCCTCTAAAGGGCGGGAAGTCTAGATGCGAATGGTTCGCGTTTAGGTTATGCTGTAGAGGCTTTCGCTGCCGGGCCGGCAGTCTGCGGCGCTGCCGTCAGGCGCCGGCGCCGGCCTGTCCTGCCGTCCATGCCACCACCTAACCCAGGGATATTGAACTTATGCGCCGTACCCCCGCCCGCCTGGCCGGAACCGTCCTTGCCGCAGCAGCACTGGTCCTTACTGGCTGCAGCGGCGGAGGCGGCGATGCCTCCGGCGGTTCCGGCGGCGGCGGCACGGTGAACGTGGTGGCTTCCACCGACGTCTACGGCAGCATCCTTTCCAGCGTCGGCGGGGACAAGGTTGAAGTCACCGCGCTGATTGACCGGCCGAGCCAGGATCCGCACTCCTATGAGGCCACGGCCAGGGACCGGCTCGCCGTGTCCAAGGCTGACCTGGTGGTGCTCAACGGCGGAGGGTATGACAGTTTCATGGAAAAGCTGGCTGCCGATGAAGGCGTTCCGGAGGATGACATCCTCAACGCGGTGGAGATCTCCGGACTCGAGGGTTCCGAAGCTGACCACTCCGAAGAAGAGGGCCACTCGGAAGAGGACCACGCCGAAGAGGACCACGCCGATGCTGGGCACTCCCACGAAGGGCACAGCCACGGTTCCTTCAACGAGCACGTCTGGTACAGCCCCGAGGCGATGGGCCTGCTCGCTGAGGCAGCGGCCGAACGGCTCGCTGAGCTCGACCCCGACGCCGCCGAAACCTTCCGCAGCAATGCCGCGGACTTCAACGCGGGGATCGAGGACATCAATGCCGCCCTGGCCGCCATGCGTCCCGTGGCGGACGGCCGTGACGTGGCCCTGACCGAGCCGGTGCCGGATTACCTGGTGGAGGAAGCAGGGCTCCACAATGCCACCCCGTCCGACTTCACCGAAGCCGTGGAAGAGGGCGCCGACGTGCCGCCGCAGGTGCTCAAGGAGATGCAGGACCTGGTCACCGGCGGTTCCATCGTCTTCCTTGGCTACAACGAACAAACCTCCACCCCGCAGACCGAAGCCGTACGCGAAGCGGCACTGGCCGAAGGCGTCCCCGTGCTGGACTTCTCCGAGACCCTGCCCGAGGGCCAGGACTACCTGCAGTGGATGGCAGCGAATACCGAGGCCATTGAAGGTGTCCTGCAGTGACGCCCGCAGCGGCTCCGTCGCCGGTAGTGCGCCTGCGCGACGCAGGGCTCTCATTTGGTGAGCGCACGCTCTGGAAGAACCTCGACCTGGACATTAACGCCGGCGAATTCCTGGCAGTGCTGGGCCCCAACGGCTCGGGCAAAACCAGTTTCCTGAAAGTCCTGCTCGGCCTGCAGCCGCTCAGCGGCGGCACCGTCACCATCAACGGCCGCAATGTGCACCGCGGCAGCAGGGACATCGGCTACATTCCGCAGCAGAAGTCCTTCAGCCCCGGCACTCCGCTGCGCGGCCGGGACCTGGTGGGCCTCGGAGTTGATGGCGACCACTGGGGGCTGCGGCTGCGCCGCGCGCCGGTGCGCCGCCGGGTGGACCGGCTGCTGGAGCAGGTGGGCGCACTGGCCTATGCGGACGAACCCGTGGGACGCCTCTCCGGAGGAGAGCTGCAGCGGCTGCGCGCCGCCCAGGCACTGGCAACGAACCCCGATCTGCTGCTCTGCGACGAACCGCTGCTTTCCCTGGACCTGCATCATCAGCAGGCCATCAGTTCTCTCATCGAACGGCGCTGCCACGACGACGGCTCTGCCGTGGTTTTCGTGACCCATGAGATCAACCCGGTGATCGAATATGTGGACCGTGTCCTGTATCTGGCCGGGGGCCAGTTCCGCACCGGAACACCGTCCGAGGTGCTGCGCAGCGACGTGCTCTCGGAAATGTACGGCAGCCGCGTGGAAGTGCTGCGCAGCCACGGACGGATAGTGGTGCTGGGTATCCCCGACGCCACCACACACCACCACGGAGAGAGCGAGGGTGATCTTGGACCTGCGTAGCTTCTTCGAGGCGGTTTTCGATTTCAGTGATTACGGGGAGCTTTTGCCCCTGGTCCAGAACTCCATCTGGGCAGCCGCCATCCTGGGCCTTGTCGGCGGGCTGATCGGCACGTTCGTCCTGATGCGGGACCTGGCCTTCGCGGTGCACGGCATTGCCGAGCTGTCCTTCGCCGGGGCCTCTTTTGCCCTGCTGATCGGCGTTAACGTGGTGATCGGGTCCCTTGCCGGCTCGGTGGCAGCGGCCGTGCTGCTGGCGGTGATGGGTCTGCGGGCCAGGGACCGCAACTCGATCATCGGCGTCATTATGCCCTTTGGCCTGGGCCTGGGCATCCTGTTCCTGAGCCTCTACGAGGGCCGCTCAGCCAACAAATTCGGTCTGCTCACCGGCCAGATCGTTGCCGTGGACACCGTGCAGCTGAACCTGCTGGCGGGTGTTGCCGCGGTGGTGGTTGCCGCCCTGCTGTTCATCTGGCGTCCGCTGACCTTTGCCAGCGCTGACCCGGACCTGGCCGAAGCGCGTGGCGTGCCGGTACGGGTGCTCTCCATTGTCTTTATGTTCCTGCTCGGACTGGCCGTGGCGCTGTCCATCCAGGTGGTGGGGGCGCTGCTGGTGCTGTCGCTGCTGATTACCCCGGCCGCAGCGGCCCTGCTGGTGACCTCCTCGCCACGGCTGGTGGTGTTCCTCAGCGTCGCCTTTGCCCTGGTCTCGTCCGTGGGCGGGATCCTGCTGGCTCTGGGCGGCCGCATTCCGATCAGCCCGTACGTAACCACCGTGTCCTTTGCCATCTACTTGGTCTGCCGGCTTATCCGCCGGTTCCGGACCGGGCGCGGACGGCGGGAACTCAGCAGGAACACCGCCACTGCCGGCGCCTGACTGAGCCTGTTGCGGCCCGCCGGCCTCGTGCCGCGCCGAGCCGGGCCTTGCCGCGCCGAGCCGGGCCTACGGGCGCCCCGCTAGGCCTTACGGGCGCTGCACTCCGGGCAGAGCCCGAAAACCTCCACGGTATGGGCCACATCGGTGAAGCCGTGCCGGGCGCCGAGGCCCGCCGCCCAGGATTCAACAGCCGGCGCCTCCACTTCCACTGCCTTTCCGCAGTCGCGGCAGACCAGATGGTGGTGGTGGTGCTCGACGGCGCAGCGCCGGTAAATTGCCTCGCCGTCACCGTTGCGCAGCACATCCACCAGGTTCTCATCCGTCATGGACTGCAGGATGCGGTAGGTGGTGGCCAGCGAAACGCGTTCCCCGCGTTCCTGCAGCAGCCGGAACAGCTCCTGGGTACTGACAAAATCGTCCAGCTCGTCCAAGGTGCGCCCCACGGCAAGCCGCTGGCGGGTCACCCGCTGTTCCGGTGCGCGTTTGGACGGCCGGGATGTCTCGGATGACACGGATTCCCCTCCCGGCAGTAGGTGTACGGACACTCCGTCTAGATTATCAGCCGGCGGGTGAATCCCCGGGCCCGGCCGGAACCCTGCCGGGCCCGGGCAGCGCAGAGTAGGGTGGCGCTATGAAAATGACGAAGTACACGCATTCCTGTGTCCGCTTCGAGCAAGGCGGCAGTGTCCTTGTCCTGGATCCCGGGACTTTTTCCGAAGTCGAGACTGCCCTCGAGGATGCGAACGCCGTCCTGGTCACCCATGAGCACGCAGACCACCTGGACCGTTCCCGGGTATTTGCGCAGATGCAGAAACAGCCCGGCCTGGAGCTGTACGCACCGAAGTCCCTCGCAGATTCCCTGCGCGCGGAAGCCGGGGACCTCGCCGGGCGCATCCATGACGTGGAGCCCAACGCGAGCTTCACCATAGCCGGTTTTGGTATCCAGTCCTTTGGCGGCCAGCATGCCCTCATCCATCCCCTGATTCCGATGGTGGCGAATATCGGCTACCTCGTGGAAGGGCGGGTCTATCACCCCGGTGATTCCTTTGTTGTTCCCAACGGGCTGCGTCCTCGGACCGTGCTGGTACCGGTGCATGCCCCGTGGTCCAAGGTGGGGGAGGTGCTCGATTTCGTGATCGCCACCGGCGCCGAGCGGGCGTACAACATCCACGACGCACTCCTGAACGAGACCGGACTGGGCATGGTCGAGGGGCACGTTACCCGTTTCGGGAAAACCTACGGCACCGAGTTCCGCCACCTGGACTCCGGCGAATCCGTGGACCTGTAGTGGACGTAGTAATTTCGGTGCAGGAACTGGCACAGGCCCTCGGCTCGGACCGTCCGCCGGTGCTGCTGGATGTGCGGTGGGTGCTCGGAGCCAGTGACGGCCGCGGGAAGTACCTGCGGGAGCACCTTCCGGGCGCGGTCTACGTGGATATGGATACCGAGCTGTCCGCACCTGCCGTTCCCGCGGAGGGCCGCCACCCGCTGCCGGATCCGGCTGCATTCGCTGATGCCGCGCGTAGCTGGGGGCTGAACCAGGGGGATGCGGCGGTTGTTTACGACGACGCCGGCGGCACCGCAGCTGCCCGCGCCTGGTGGCTGCTGCGGCACGCGGGGTGGAACGACGTGCGTCTTCTCGACGGCGGGCTGGGCGCCTGGCGGGCTGCAGGCCTGGCACTGGAGAGCGGGCCGGTGAAGGCAACGGAGGGAACCGCGCAGTTCTCCTGGGGCCATATGCCCGTAGCCGGCCTTGCGGACGTGGACGGGGTTGCTGCGGCGGGAACACTGATCGACTCCCGCGCACCGGAACGCTACCGCGGTGACACGGAGCCGGTGGACCCCCGTGCCGGGCACATTCCGGGAGCCGTCAACCGACCGTCCACAGCCAACCTGGCACCGGAGGGCACCTTCCGTGCACCGGACGAGCTGCGGAGCGAGTTCCAGGCTTTGGGTGTGCGTCCCGGCGCCCCGGTGGCAGCGTACTGCGGCTCGGGCATCTTCGCTGCCCATGAAGTGGCCGCGCTGGCCTACGCCGGCATCCCCGCGGCCCTGTACCCGGGCTCCTGGTCACAATGGTCCAATACGCCCGGCGCCCCCGTGGCCACGGGCCCGGGGGCCGGCCGTGCTGAAGTGCCGCCGGAAAAAGGGTAGCGTCGAAGCATGTTTACCGGCCGACCCGTCCCGCCGCCGCTGCGGGCGCCCCTGCCCGCCACCCGCCGGACGGAACACCCCAAAGGAGAACCCATGCCCACCCTGTTCACCCGGATCATCAACGGCGAGATTCCCGGCCGTTTCGTGTGGAAGGACAACGACGTCGTGGCGTTCCTGAGCATCGGTCCGCTCAGCGACGGCCATGTACTGGTGGTCCCGCGGCAGGAGATCAACAAGTGGACGGATGCCCCTGCCGAACTCATGCAGAAGCTCATCACTGTGGCCCAGGCTGTCGGGAAGGCCCAGGTGGAGGTTTTCGGTTCCGAGCGTGCGGGCCTAAGCATCGCCGGGTTCGAGGTGGATCACCTGCACCTGCACGTCTGGCCGGCCAACTCGCTGGAGGATTTCGATTTCAGCCGGGCCGAAACGAATCCGGACCCGGACCGGATGGAGCAGAACGCGCAGAAGATCAGGGCTGCGCTGCAGGACGCCGGGTACGCGGAGTTTGTGCCCGCAGCCTGAGGCTGCACGGACAGCACAGCGGCAGTTCCGCCCCTGGGGGCGGGGCTGCCGCTGGTGTTTCCGGCCCGGGACTTACGCCGGTGCCAGCGCCGAGTTCAGTGCGGTCCGGATCCGCTTTTCCGAGACGGAGCGCACCGTTCCCAGTTCCTGGGCGAAGAAACTGATCCGGAGTTCCTCGATCATCCACCGCACCTCCGCCAGTTCCGGGGGAGTCCCGCGGCCGGGCGCCAGGGCTGCTACGGCGTCGTCGTAGTCATCCTCCAGCCCCTGGACAACGGCCATCTGCAATCCGTCGCGCTGGACGTTGTTCGGCAGCTTCTCCAGCCGGCGCTCTATCCCGGCCAGGTACCGCGGCAGGTGCATCAGCTGGGCGTAGCCGGTACGCGCCACAAATCCCGGATAAACGAGGTTCTCCAACTGGGCCCTGATGTCATTCAGGGCGCTGATCAGGGCCAGGGACGTGGTGCCTTTCAGTGCCTTGTTGATCCGGCGGGTGCTGGAAAGGATCTTCTCCACGATCGCCGTGACGGTGAAGACAGTATCGATGAGCTCGGCCCGTACGGTTTCATACAGTGCATCAAACTCCGCCCGGGACCACGGCAGTGCTTCCGGAGTGAGCTTGTCCACGGCCGCCAGCGTGCAGTCCTCGATGAGGGCCGCCACGCTGCCGTGCGGATTCTGGCTGAAGGTCAGTTTTTCGGTATTGCTCAGATGCTCCAGCACATACTTTGCGGGGCTGGGCACGCGCAGTACGAGCAGCCGGATGACACCGGCGCGCATTGCCGCCTGCTGTTCGCCGGGGCTTTGGAAGATCCGCACGCCGGCGGTACTTCCCTCGTCCACCAGGGCCGGGTAACCCGTGACGGTGTGGCCTGCCACCAGCCGCTGCACCTGCTTCTCCAGAGTGCCTACGCTCCATTCGGTGAGCCCGGTCCGCTCCGCCACGGAGGAACCGTTGTCAGCAGCGGCGGAGACCGGGGTGCCGCCCTTCGCCGCTGCCGCACCCTTGGCGCCCTTGGGCCCATGAGGCGCTTTGGGTCCGCGCGGCTGCACGGTCGACGGCGTTGCTCCCAGAGACTCGGCGATCGCGCGGCGGGTGGCCGGGGCCAGGGCTTCCTGCAAAGCGGCCAGGTCCTTGCCCTCGTCCAGCACCCGTCCGGAGGAGTCCACCACGGTGAAGGTCATACGCAGGTGTCCCGGGACGGCATCCCAGTTCCAGGAACCGGGCGGGATGATGGAGCCCTTGAGCCGGCGCAGCACAAGTTCCAGGGACGGTTCCAACTCATCCGTTGCCGGGTCGAAGTCGGCTGCCAGTGCGGCGGCTGCGGCGCGGGCAACGTCGGGGGCCGGGACGAAGTTCTTCCGCACGGCCTTCGGCAGGGACTTGATCAGCGCCGTGATGAGCTCGGCGCGCAGGCCCGGGATCTGCCAGGCGAAGGGGCCGGGAGTGAGCTGGTTGAGGAACAGCACGGGTACTTCCACGGTGACGCCGTCATTGGCGGAGGGCACCCCGGGCGTGAACTCGTAGGAGAGCGGCAGTTCAAAGGAACCGTAGAAGAAGGACTTGGGGAAGTCGTTCTCATCCAGGCCGGCGGCGTCGTCGGTGCGCAGAGCATCCGGGTCAAAGTCCAGCAGCGCCGGGTTCTCATGCCGGGCGGATTTCCACCACTTGTCGAAGTGCCGTTCGGAGACGACGTCGGCGCCCACGCGCTCGTCGTAGAACTCGAAGAGGGTTTCGTCATCCACGCGCAGGCCCCGGCGGCGGACACGGTTCTCCAGTTCCTCCACTTCGGCCAGCAATGCCTGGTTGCGGTGGAAGAACTTGTGGTGCGTGCGCCAGTCTCCCTCCACAAGGGCATGCCGGATGAACATCTCACGGGAGAGCACCGGATCGATCCGGCCGTAGTTGATGCTGCGCTGCGGAACCACGGGCACACCGTAGAGGGTGACCTTCTCATAGGCCATCACCGCGCCGCGGCTCTTGGACCAGTGCGGTTCGCTGTAGGTGCGCTTGACCAGGTGCGGGGCCACTTCCTCGGCCCAGAGCGGATCGAAGGACGCTGCCACCCGCGCCCAGAGCCGGGAGGTCTCCACCAGCTCGGCGGCCATCACCCAGTCCGGGGACTTCTTGAACAGGGCCGAACCGGGGAAGACCGCGAAGCGGGTGCCGCGGGCACCGGCGTACTCACGTTTGCGCTGGTCATAAAGGCCGATGTGGCTCAGCAGTCCGGCCAGCAGCGACATGTGGATTTCCTTGTGCCGGCCCACCGGGTCCACCGGGTGCGGGGACAGCGTGATACCCAGCGGTTTGGCCAGCTGGCGCAGCTGGGCAAACAGGTCCTGCCATTCGCGGATCCGCAGGAAGTTGAGGAACTCGTTTTTGCACAACCGCCGGAACGCGGAGGAGGAGAGTTCCTTCTGCTTTTCCTGGATGTAGCGCCACAGGTTCAGGTAGCCGGTGAAGTCCGACTTCTCATCCACGAAACGCTTGTGCATTTCCGCGGCCTTCTGCGCCCGGGCCGGATCATCCTTGGAGGGGCGCTCGCGCGGGTCCTGAATGGTCAGCGCGGCGGTCAGGACCATGACTTCCTTGGCGCAGCCGCGCTGTCCGGCTTCAACGATCATCCGGCCCAGCCGCGGATCCACCGGCAACTGGGAAAGCTTGCGCCCCACCGGGGTGATGCCGCCCTTGGGGTGCAGGGCGCCGAGTTCGCGCAGCAGCACCGCGCCGTCGTTCACCGCCTTGGAATCCGGGGGCTGGACGAAGGGGAAGTCGGAGACGTCCTTCGGGCCCTTGGCCACGCCCATGGCGGCCATCTGCAGAATGACGGCGGCGAGGTTGGTGCGCAGGATTTCCGGATCGGTGAACTCCGGCCGGGATTCGAAGTCCTCCTGCGAATACAGACGGATGGCAATACCGTCGGAGACACGGCCGCAACGGCCCGAGCGCTGGTTGGCCGAGGCCTGGGAAATACGTTCGATCGGCAGCCGCTGGACCTTGGTGCGGTGCGAGTAACGCGAAATGCGTGCGGTGCCGGTGTCGATCACGTACTTGATGCCGGGGACCGTCAGCGAGGTTTCAGCCACGTTGGTGGCCAGCACAATCCGGCGGTTCCGCCCGGGGGAGAAGACCTTGTGCTGTTCGGCCAGGGAGAGCCTGGCGTACAGCGGCAGGATTTCGGTGTTGGCCAGCCGCGGGTTGCGGGAGACGGAGGACCGCAGGGCGTCGGCGGCGTCGCGGATTTCGCGCTCGCCGGAGAAGAACACCAGGACGTCGCCGGGTGCCTCGCGGGAGAGCTCATCCACGGCGTCGCAGACAGCGTCCACCGGGTCGCGGTCCTCTTCGAGCTCATCCTCGATGCCGTCGTCGTCGCTGCCGCCGTCGGCGGGCTGGTTGAGCGGCCGGTACCGGATTTCCACCGGGAAGGTGCGGCCGGAAACTTCGATGATGGGTGCGGGTTTGCCGTCCAGGGCGAAGTGCTCGGCGAAGCGCTGCGGGTCGATGGTGGCCGAGGTGATAATCACCTTCAGGTCAGGGCGCTCGGGCAGCAGCCGGCGCAGGTACCCCAGGATGAAGTCGATGTTCAGGCTGCGCTCATGGGCCTCATCGATGATGATGGTGCTGTACTTCTTCAGCTTCGGATCATGCTGGATTTCGGCCAGCAGGATGCCGTCGGTCATCAGCTTGACCTTGGTTTTTCGGCTGGTTTCCCCGGTGAACCGCACCTGGAAGCCCACCTCGTCGCCTATTTCGACGTCGAGCTCGGAGGCAATGCGCTCAGCAACGGTGCGTGCGGCAAGCCGCCGGGGCTGGGTGTGGCCGATCAGGCCCTTTTCCGCCAAACCCAGTTCCAGGCACATCTTGGGGATCTGTGTGGTTTTACCGGAGCCGGTTTCACCGGCGATGACGGTGACCTGGTTGGCCGCAATGGCAGCCATGATGTCTTCGCGGCGCTCCGAAACGGGCAGCTGTGCGGGATAGGAAATTGTCAGTGCCATGATTGCCACCAGTCTAGTGGCTCGGGCTGTGCGGCTTCCCGGATTCCGCCGTCGGCGGGATTTCCGCGGCCTGCTGCAGCAGGGCTGCGGCACGGCGGGCACGCTCACGCATTTCCGGCGGTTCAAGGATCTCAAAGGGGACGCCCCAGGCCGTGAGGCGGATCAGGGGCAGGTCCAGGGAATCCCAGCCCCCGCGCAGGATGGTGTGTCCGGGCCCGTCAGCGGAGACATGGGCAACGTCAGGGGGGACCTGTTCGGCTACGGCATGCAGCGGTGCCGCCAGCCGCACCACAACGGAGTAGCGGTATGGATTGCGGGTGATGGATTCCTGCACATAGGCGGCCAGATCGGTGGCCGGCAGGGGCCGCGGTGAAAAGCGTTCCCGTTGGGAGGGGGTGCTGTTGCAGCGGTCCACCCGGAAGGTCCGCCAGTCGGCGCGTTCCAGGTCCCAGGCCACCGCGTACCAGCGCCGCCCGGTGCTTACCAGCCGGTACGGTTCCACCATGCGGCGTGCGGAACCGCCGTCGGCCGCGGTATAGCGGAAGGCCACCACCCGGCGTTCGGTGATGCCGGATGAGAATGCCGTCAGGATCTCCGGGTCCACTCCGCCGCCCGGCCCGGCGAGGGTGGATACGGACTGGCGGAGCGCAGAGAACTTGGGCCGCAGCCGCCCGGGCAGCACCTGTTCCAGCTTCGCCAGCGCACGAACCGAGGCCTCCCCGATCCCGGTGACCGGGCCGGTGGCCACCGCGGTCAGGCCCAGCGCTACGGCGAGGGCTTCTTCGTCATCGAGCAGCAGCGGGGGCAGCTGTGCACCGGCGCCGAGCTGGTACCCGCCGGCGATTCCGGGGGACGCGGAAATGGGATAGCCCAGGCTGCGCAGCTTGCCGATGTCACGGCGGACCGTGCGCTCGGTAATGGAGAGCCGTTCCGCCAGCGCAGCACCGGTCCATTCACGTCGCATCTGCAGCAGGGAGAGCAGTTGCAGCAGCCGCGCGGAGGTTTCCAACATGAACTTCAAGTTACGCCGGATTGAGGTCAAAAGCTGTCCTGATTTCTTTTTACGCTGGGTAAATTCCCCTATCGAAAGGTGTCAGCCATGACGCAGGAACAGCAGGAACAGCAGGAACACCAGCACGATCACCAGCCGCGGACCGGCCCCGGGTTGCAGGAAGCGGCGGCGGCACTTGCCGAGCAGCTCACCTGGCACTGGGACAGCCAGGCGAGGCCGCGGCTGGCCGGGCTCACGGACGCCGAGTACTTTTGGGAACCGGTGCCCGGCTGCTGGAACGTGCATCCGCGGGGCACGGGCAATGCTCCGGTACAGGGCGGTGCGGGGGACTACACCATCGACTTTGCGTTTCCCGAACCCGACCCCGCTCCGGTGACCACCATCGCGTGGCGGCTGGCCCATCTCCTTGTGGGTGTCCTGGGCATGCGGAATGCCACCCACTTCGGCGGCCCGCCGGTGAGCTATCAGGATTTCGACTACCCCGGCACTGCTGACGGCGCCTTGGAACTGCTGGACGCCTATTACAGCCACTGGATCAGCGGGGTGCTGGCGCTGAGTCCCGAGGAACTGGACGCGCCGGCCGGTGAGGCGGAGGGCAGCTGGGCCGAGGCTCCCATGTCCGCGCTGGTGCTGCATATCAACCGGGAAATGATCCACCATCTGGCCGAGATCGCGCTGCTGCGCGACCTGTACGCCCACGGGCTGCGGTAGCGCTCCGGCGCAGGCGCGGCAGCGGACACGCACTTTTGCGCTGCTGCCAACCATTGCGCTGCATACCGTCTGGTCGGTATTGTCGGCCCCACACTGCCAGACCTGCCACGCCGGCCCGTGCACCGACGCACGGGCGGCAACCTAGGAGAGCCATGTCTGAAACACCAAACAGCACCATCCGCCGTGTAGCCGTTGTGACGGGTGCCGGACGGGGGATCGGTGCCGCCGTCGCCATGCGGCTTGCCGCTGACGGAAACGCCGTCGCCGTCATCGACCTGCGGGAGCAGGATACGGAGCGGACCGTCGAGGCCATCCGCGCGGCCGGAGGCACGGCGCTCGGCATCGGCGCCGACGTTTCCGATGCAGCCGCCGTCGAACAGGCGGTGGAGCGGATCGCCGCGGAGCTGGGTCCGCCCACCATCCTGGTCAACAATGCCGGGATCCTCCGGGACAACCTGCTGTTCAAGATGAGCGAGACGGACTGGGATGCCGTGATGGGTGTCCATCTGCGCGGGGCGTTCCTGATGAGCCGGGCGGTGCAGGCACATCAGGTGAAGGAGGAATGGGGACGCATCATCAACCTTTCCTCCACCTCGGCCCTGGGCAACCGGGGGCAGGCGAACTATGCCGCCGCCAAGGCGGGCATCCAGGGATTCACCAAGACCCTGGCGATAGAACTGGGCCGGTACAACGTCACGGTCAATGCCATTGCACCCGGCTTCATTGAAACCGACATGACGCGGGCGACGGCGGAGCGGATAGGCGTGCCGTTTGAGGATTTCGTGGCGCACGCTGCCAAGGAGATCCCGGTGGGCCGGCCGGGCAAACCGGAGGACATTGCTGCGGCAGCATCCTTCTTCGCACGGGATGATGCCTCCTTTGTCTCCGGCCAGGTCCTTTACGTCGCCGGCGGACCGAAGGCCTAGCGGTGGCCCGGTTCAGCTCCGTGGAGGAGCTCAAAGCTGCGGTGGGTCAGACGGAAACCAGCGACTGGATCACCATTGACCAGGAACGGGTGAACCAATTTGCCGATGCCACCGATGACCACCAGTGGATCCATGTTGACCCGGAACGCGCCAAACAGGGTCCCTTCGGCGGACCGATAGCCCACGGCTACCTGAGCCTGGCACTGCTGCCGGCGCTCGCCTCGGGCCGCTTCCGGGTGGACGGGATGGTGATGGGCGTGAACTACGGCCTGGACCGGGTACGCTTCCCGCATCCCGTACCCGTGGGAAGCCGGGTCCGGGCACATTCGGAGATCGCTTCCGTGGAGCCCGTGGCCCAGGGGGTGCGGGTGAAGCTGCTGGTCACCATCGAGATTGAGGGCGTGGACAAGCCGGCAGCCGTGGCGGAGTCCATTTCCCTCTACGTCCTGGGCTAGCAGTAATCTTCCCGTCCCGCGGACCGGAAGGAAGCACAAACAGCCGGGGCCCGTCCGTTTGGACGGGCCCCGGCTGTTTGTGGTTCGGAACTACGCTGTGGTTCGGAACTACGCTGTGGGTCCGGAACTACGCTGTGGGTCCGGAACTACGCTGTGGGTCCGCAACTACGCTGTGGGTCCGGAACTACTGTGAGCCCGGACCTACTCCGGCAGCCCGTCGGCCGGCATGGCCGGGCGCTCTTCGGTGTACTCCGTGACCTCGTCGCCGGAGACCACGTACGGAGTGCCGAAATAGGACTGTACGCCGTCCTGCACCTCGGTCAGCATCGCGCCGGTGTACCCCTGGTGGCTGTCCTCACTGAATCCCAGCGGCGTGTGGCCGTTACCGGTGACATTGCCGGATTCAAGTGCCTCGAGCAGGGATTCGCGGGTGGGGTTCTCGCCTGCTTCCTTCAGCGCCTCGACAAACAGGTAGCCGATGGACATGCCAAAGATAGTGTTCCCGTCAAAGGCGGCCCCGCCGTTGTATTCCTCGTTGATCTCCTTGAACTTTGCGGTCCATTCGTCCTCGGTGTCCGAGTAGCCGGGAAGGTAGTTCGCACTGACAAAGCCCTGCAGCAGTGCGTTGGTGTTTTCGCCGAGGTAGCCGGAGAGGGTGTTGAAATCGCCGCCGGCGGAGGAGGCCATCCACTGCGGGAAGTAGTCCAGCTTTGCTGCCGTGCCCACTGCCTGCGCGCTGAAGCCGTTGATCGTGGCCAGGAAGTTGACCTCGCAGCCCGCTGCCTTCATGGCGCTGATCTGGGCTGCAATGTCGGTGTTGGCGGTGGAGTAGACCTGGGTGCTGGCCAGGCCGTCGGCGCCGACCACGGATTCCACCCCGGCCTGGAACTCTTCGCCGAAGTCGTCATCCTGGCCAAAGAAGCAGTAGGTCGCATCCGGGAACTCTTCCATGGCGTGGGTGGCCAGGATCCGGGATTCCGTGGGGTAGTCCACCATAAAACCGTAGGTGTACGGGTAATCCTCGGGCTGGTTCCAGGTGGGACTGCCGGATGCGACAAACAGATCCGGAACCTCGTTGTCGTTGACGAAGTCGAGCACGGCGCTGTGCGGCGGCGTGCCGAGCCCGCCCACCAGGGCAAATACTTCGTCCTGGAGCACCATTTCGCGTACGGCTGTCTGCGTGTTGGCGGGGTTGTAGCCGTCATCCTTGACGATGTATTCAATGGTGCGGCCGTTCACCCCGCCGTTTTCATTCACATAGTCGAAGTAGGCCTTCGTGGCGGGGGAGATGGTGGCATAGCCGGCGGCTGCAGGGCCGGTCAGCGGTTGGTGGGTACCCACGGTGACCGTGGTGTCCGTGATGCCCGGCACGTCTTCGGCTGCGGCGTCGGAACCTCCTTCCGGTGAAGCGCAGGAGGCGAGACCAAGGGCTGCAGCTGCCAGGACAGCGGCACCTATGCGGAGCGGAGAACTAGTCATCATTGACCTTTCTGGGTTGCGGGTAGCTCCGCCGACTGGTGCCGGTCGGATAGCGGAAGAGACGGGGCAGGCAGCTGGTCGGCGGCCGCGGCTGCCGGAGCTGATGAGGGGGCTGACGAGCGGGCAGATCCGGCTCCGGGCCTGCGCCGAAGTTTCAGGAGCAGGCCCTGGATGCCCTGCGGGGCAAGCAGGATCACCAGGATGAGGACCAGTCCGAAGATGGCTACGGAAAGGTTGCCGTCCAGCCGTTGGGCCAGGTCCGCAGGCAATGCCAGCCGCGCCGTGGCACTGCTGATCAGGTGCGGCAGGGCCACCAGGAGCAGGGCGCCCCAGACCGCGCCGGTCAGGGAACCGATACCGCCGACGACGGCGGCCATCAGCAGGAAGAGGGAGAAGACCAGGGAGTACGCGCCGGGGCTGGCGCTCTGCGTGGTGTAGGCCAGCAGGCCGCCGCCCATGCCTGCCGCTGCGGAACTGACCACGAAGGCGGTGACCTTGGTGCGTGCCGGGTTGATCCCGGCGAGCGCTGCGGCCACGGAATTGTCCCGAACTGCCCGCAGCTCCCGGCCGAAGCGTCCATGCAGCAGGTTTGCCAGCACGGTGAGAACCAGTACGGCGCAGATGACGGCGAGCCACGCCTGCCACGCCTCATTGGAGACGGTGCCGCGCAGCGACGTCGGACGCTTTTCCACGGTGATCCACAGCCCCTGGTCGCCGCCGAGGACGGCGGAGAACGTGCTGGTCACTGCGGGCAGTGCCACCACCAGCGCCATGGTGAAGCCGGCCAGATAAGGCCCGTGCAACCGCCCCGCGGCGAGTCCGATCACCAGGCCAAGCAGCGCTGCTCCCAGCACCGCGGCCAGCAACGGAAGGACCAGCAGCAGCGGGCCTTCCACGCCGGCGTCGGACATCGTGTTGGCGCTCAGCGCGTAACTGTAGGCGCCCGCTGCCATCAGTGCCGCCTGCCCGAGGGAGAGCTGTCCGCCGGCGCCGGTGAGCAGGGTGAGGCCGGCGATTCCGCACAGGTAGGCGCAGACGGTGGCCAGCTGGTAGGAGGTGAAGGACGGTATGACGAACGTCAGCCCGATCAGCCCGGCAGCAATGACGGCGGCAAACAGATACCGTTTGGGGACGCTCATACTGTTCGCTCCTTCGTCATGGAAAAGATGCCGCCGGGCCGGATCAGCAGCACGGCCAGGAGGAGTACAAGGATGGCCACGGGAGCCAGGGTGGCGCCCAGATAGCCGCTGACCCAGCTGAGCAGCACGCCGACGGCCAGCCCGCCCAGCACGGCCCCGGCCGGTGAATCAAGCCCGCCGATCACCGCAACGGTGAAGGCGTAGACAAACACCGTGTCCGCGGCATGGGGGTTCAGGCCCAGTTCCGTGGGGATGACCAGCAGGGCGGCAAGGGCGCCCAGGGCCGAGGACATGGCCCAGCCCAGCGTCAGCATCCGGGACGTGCGCACCCCCAGCAGCCGGGCGAGATCCGGAGCGAAGGCTGAGGCGCGCAGCCGCAGGCCCAGCGGGGTCCTGGTGAACAGCAGTACCAGTCCGCCTACGAGTACGGCGATGCAGGCGAAGACGAAGAGGTCATAGGAGGAGACGGCGGTGATGCCGAAGATTTCCACCGGATTGGAGCTGAACGGGGTCACCATGGTTCGGTAGCTGTTTCCGAAGATCATGCCCAGGACCGCCTGGATCAGCATCAGCAGTCCCAGCCCCGCGATTACGGGATTCAGCGGGGAGGTGTTGCCCACGAAGCGCATGACTCCGCGTTCCACTATGGCGCCGATGAGGAAACCCGCGGCGAGCGCGGCGGCCAGCCCGGCCCAGTAGTTGCCGGTCAGTGCGGTGACGGTGAAGGCAATGTACGTTGCCGCCACTGCCATGGCGCCCTGGGCGAAGTTCACTATCCGCGCCGCACGCCAGATGAGGACCAGGGAGAGCGCGAAGGCTGCCAGCACGGCACCGCGTGCGAGCCCGTCAAAGGTGAGAAAAAGGAATCTGTCCATTAGAACCCCAGGTAGGTGTGGCGGAGGTCGGTGTCCCCGGCCAGTTCGGCGGCAGGCCGGGAGGCGACTACCCGGCCCAGGTTGAGGACAACACCGTGGTCGGCGACGGCGAGCGCGCTGCGGACGTTCTGTTCAATAAGCAGGACGGTCAGTCCGGTATCGTCCCGGAGGCGGCGCAGCATGCCCAGGATCTGGGCGGTGACTTTGGGGGCAAGCCCCAGGGAGGGCTCATCCAGCAGGAGCAGCGACGGGGCAGCCATCAGCGCCCGGCCGAGCGCAAGCATCTGGCGCTCGCCGCCGGAGAGCTGGTGTCCGGCCGCCTTCCGACGGCGGGCCAGCGGTTCAAACAGGTCGTACATGTCCGCGAGCACGGCAGTTGCCGCCTTGCGGTCCTGGCGCCACAGGCCGCCCAAACGCAGGTTCTCCTCCACGGTCAGTTCCGTAATGACCCCGCGGCCCTCCGGAACCAGTGCCACACCGTGGCGGACCATGTCCTCGACCGGGACACGGCTGAGGTCTGCACCGTTGCCGAGGCGGATAGTGCCTGCGGTGGGGCGCACCTGGCCGGTGATGGTGCGCAGCAGGGTGGTTTTCCCTGCCCCGTTGGCCCCCACGACGGCGGTGATGGAGCCGTCCTCCACATTCAGGTTGATGCCGTGCAGCACCTGGACGGCACCGTAGCCGGCGCTGACATCCGCCAGGACCAGTCCGCCGCTCATGCCACCTCAACTCCCAGGTAGGCATCCGCGACGGCGGGGTCGGCACCGATCTCCGCCGGTGTCCCCTCGGCGATCAGCCGGCCGAAGTCCAGGACGGCAATGCGGTCACAGACTGCCATCACCAGGTCCACATGGTGTTCCACCAGGACAACCGAGCATCCGTCACCTGGCACGGTGCGGATGATGTCGGCGAGTTCCTCGATGTCTTCGTGGCCCAGTCCGCCGGCGGGTTCATCGAGCAGCAGCAGCCTCGGTTCGGAGACGAGGGCACGGGCCAGAGCCACCTTCTTGCGGATGCCGTAGGGCAGGGTGTCAGGCAGGGCGTCGGCGTATGCGGCGACGCCGAGCAGGTCCAGGGCTTCCATGGCCCGGACGGCGAGGCGTTTTTCGTCCCGGACGGCTCCCGGCAGTGCCAGCAGCCCCAGTCCGCGGTGCGATGTTGCAGCCAGCCCGGCGGCAACGTTCTGCCGGACGGAAAGCCCCGGGAACAGGCCCAGGCCCTGCAGCGTGCGGGCTACGCCGTGGCGGGTCAGGCGGTGCGGTTTGGGCGTGAACCCGCTCCCGTCGAGTTCCAGGCTGCCTCCGCTGGGGGGAAAGACGCCGCAAATCACGTTGAAAAGCGTGGTCTTTCCGGCGCCGTTGGGGCCCATGACGCCTATGATCCGGCCGGCGGGAATGTCCAGGGACACCGAGTCCAGGGCGGTCAGCCCGCCGAACCGGACGGTGATGTTGTCCAACCGGAGGCGGGGTGGTTCCGACCGGTCGGTATGTTGCTCCTGCATGAGTACTCCATCGTCTCTGCTCTTACCTTGCGTGCTTTTCCGTGCTCGGGTGGCGCGTGTGCTGCGGTGCTGCGGTGCTGAGGGAGGTGCGGTGGTGCTGAGGTGCCGGTTTTGCGGAGGTGCGGTGGTGCTGGTTTTGCGGTGGTGCGGAGGTGCGGTGGTGCTGGTTTTGCGGTGGTGCCGGTGGTGCCGTGGTGCTGGGCGGGCTGGGGTTACTTCGCCTGCAGTCCCGCCAGGTAGAGGTCGGTCAACTGCGCCGCCACTGCCTCGCGGCTGATGGCCCCTCCGGGGGAGTACCAGTAGGAGAGGTAGTGCGGATCGGAGAAGAAATTCGCTGCGAGGACCGGAATGGGGATATCGGTGCGGAACACCCCGTCTTCCTGGCCACGGACCAGGATGCCGGTGAACGCCTTGTTGAACTCGCGCCGTCTGCGCTGCACCTCTTCGAGCCGGTCTTCGCTGAGCATGTGCTGGGAGCGGAAGAACACCGTCCCTTCCCGGATCCAGTCAATGGACGTGCTGACCAGGTCCTCGCAGACCAGGCGCATGGTTTCGGCTGCCGGCAATCCGCGGCTGATGATCTCGGTAAGGTGCTCGTGCTGGAGGGTCAGGATGCGGTCATAGATGTCGAAGAGCAGGTCATCCTTGGAATTGAAGTAGTGATAGAGCGCCCCTTTGGTCACGCCGGCTGCATCCACGATTTGCTGGACACTGGTTTTGGCGTAGCCCTGCCGCGCGAAGAGCTCCACGGATGTCCGTGCCAGCTCTTCCTTGATATTCATGGTCTTCATGCGGCAGTGTCCGGGTTCTCGTGTCGTGGCCCGGCGGTTTCCAGTTCGGACCGACCGGTTGGTATGTGCGAACACCATAACCCCGGCAGGCCGGTTCTGCGCAAGGTTTTTGGGAATTTTGTTTTCGGCGGGGCGGCCGGCCGGCCAAGCAGGCGTTGCCGCTAGGGTTTGGTGAATGTCGAACTTTCCCCACCCGCCCCTTCCCTTTACCCCGGCCGGGCCGGGATTCCCGGGCTGGAACATGCCAGCGTCCGTACCCCGCGGAATGCGCATGGAGTTGAGCAGGGCGCGGCTGCTGGACGGTGCAGAGTCATCCTTCGATGACTGGATGGAGATGTTGCATAAACGCTACGACGAATGTTTGGCCACGCTCGAGCGTGAGCTGATGGCTGTGGAAGCGACGTTCCTGAACCAGGAAGCAGACGGTTCGTGGTGGATGTACCACTTCCAGCTGAGAGGACAGGACAGTCCGGGGCTCATTCCGGACAATTCCCTGGATCAGGCGCACCTTGCGTACGGAATGAAAACGAAGCATCCCGGGTGGGAAGAACTGGAGCCCAGGTTCTTCCTGGCCCCTCCGCATGTCCGGGCAGCAGTGGAAAGTGCCGGCCGTGCCGGAACGGAAGCCTGGGATGTTTCCTGAGCGTGTCTGACGCGGTTGGGCCTGATATTCGCTGGTAGCCTCCCGAACAGACTGCCGGCGACCGGTGCCGCGGTCACTTCCTATGGGGGAACCGATGGCTGCTGTGCGGCGCTACGTCTTTCCGATTCTGTGGCTGGTGGTCTTTGCCGTTATCGCCGCCGCTCTGTTCAAGCTCGCTTTCATTGACGGGATGCGGGCTGATGCCGCAGCCGTCGGTGAGCAGCCGTCGGCGCAGCTCACCACGCCGCTGGTGCCTGCTGCGCTGGGCACGGTAACCAACCTCGTGGCTGTCCAGGGTTCGGTTATCAGTGATCCGCTCGTGAGCGTCAGGAGCACGGCTGAGGGCACCGTCGAGTTCATCTACGTTGAGGCAGGACAGAACGTGCTCAAGGGGGAGCCGCTGTTCCAGGTGAAAACGCTGCTGGAGCTCCCGGAACCGGTGGGAGATGAACCGGGACCTGCCGCGCCGCCCGCTTACGCATACAACGACGTCGTTGCCACCGTGGCAGGGACAGTCGCCGAACTGATGGTCCTGCCCAAACAACAACTCACGGTGGGAGCGGAGGCCGCGTCCCTGGACCCGGGGACATATTCGGTCACGGGCACCCTGACCAGCGACCAGCAGTTCCGGATCCTCGACCGGACAAATACCGCACGGGTGAGTATCAACGGGGGTCCGGCGCCCTTCCCCTGCAGCAACGTGAGCATGGGCGGCACGCCGGCAGCGGACACCGGGGTCAACGCCCAGGCCCAGCGTGTTCCCGCCGGGCCGGGCCAGGAACAGCCGGAAGCGGCCGGAAGCGTCCGCTGCACCGTGCCGGCCGACGTTCCCGTCTTCGCCGGGCTTGGTGCCACCATCGAGATCACTGCCGGTCACGCCGAAAACGTGGTCACGGTGCCGACGACGGCGGTCCGGGGCAGTGTGCAGACGGGGATCGTATGGGTCGCTCCCGGCGAGGCGGGACCGGATAGCGCCGGAGACGCGGTGGAACGGGAAGTGGGCCTTGGCCTGAATGATGGCAGCACAGTGGAAATTCTCTCCGGACTGGCAGAAGGGGAAATGGTTTTGCAGTTTGTTCCCGGCGCTGCAGCAGACATTGATCCGATGACGGGTATGCCCGGAGTGATGGGCGGGTGAGCATCGCCGAGTCCGCCGGTGAACACACTGCCGGTGAACATACGGAAGGTGAACACACTGCCCGCGAGCGGCGTGTCGGGCGACAGCCTGTCCGGCGACAGCGTGTCGGGCGCATCGATGATGAGGGGATGCCGGTGTCCCTGCATGAGGACGGTGCATTGGTGTCACTCTCGGGAGTGGCACGGGTAGTCAGTCTTCCCGGGCGTGCCCCGCTGCAGATCCTCGCCGGGGTGGACCTGACCGTGTATCCCGGGGACCATGTTTCAATTGTCGGCCGGTCCGGTTCGGGCAAGTCCACCCTGCTGAACATTCTTGGCCTGCTGGATGTGCCCAGTGCCGGTGAGATGGTCTTTGGCTCGGAACCGGTGGAAAGGATGAGTCAGCGCCGCAGAGCTGCAGCCAGGGGAGCGTCAGTAGGGTTCATTTTCCAGCAGTTCAACCTGCTGGCTGAACGCACGGCGCTGGAAAACGTCATGACCCCGCTGCTGTACGCCCGGGGCAGGCAGTTCTGGCAGCGGGAGCAGCTCGCCGGCGCCATGCTGGAGCGGGTGGGCCTGGGGAAGCGGCTGCAGGACCGGCCCGCGAGGCTTTCGGGTGGAGAGCAGCAGCGCGTAGCGATTGCCCGTGCCCTGGTACGTTCGCCCCGGCTGATCCTGGCCGATGAACCCACCGGCGCCCTGGACATCGCCACGGGTGCATCCGTGATGGCCCTGCTGGCGGAGGTGGCAGCGGAATCCGGGGCCGCCCTGGTGACCATCACGCACGACCCGAAGGTGGCAGCCCTGGCCAGCCGGCACTATCTGCTTCAGGACGGCTTCCTGGAACCTGGACGGCAGGCGGCGGCATGAGCCTTTCCGGTATTGTCGCCTCACTTGTGGAGGCCTGGACAGAGCTTCGGATTCATAAAACCCGCGTGCTGCTCGCGCTGATCGGTGTCGCTCTGTCCGTTGCCGCGCTGACCTCGGTTGTCGCGCTGGGCAACATGGTGCGCGAATCGATCGCGCAGGGCAGCGAAGCGCAGAGCGGCCGTCCGGCGACACTGACGGTGGTGGTGTACCAGCGCGACGGCTCCGCCATGGATGCCGAGAGCGTGACTGCTGCTTTCCGGGACGTGGCACAGCGGTATTCGGTGGAGTATTCCTCTTTGACCCATCAGGCTCTTGTGCCGTTTCAGCTGCCGAACGGGGTGATGCCGGTGCAGACGCAGGTTGTGGACCCCGCCTATGCCAAGATGCGTCGCATTCCGATGGTCGAAGGTGCCTGGTTCACGGCGGAAGACGCGCAGAGACTGGCTCCCGCCGTCGTCGTTAATGAGGCGTTCCACCGGCAGATGGGCAGTCCGGACCTGAGGCACCATCCGGTGGTCCGCATCGAATCCGGCAGGCCGTTGGACGCCGTCGTTGTGGGCGTGCGGCGTGACCAGTACTCTGACGAACCTCCGGCAGCCATTCTGCTCAGCGATGCGTTTGCGGGGCTGGGGCTGAACGTAGAGACGCCAAGCCTGGAGCTGTGGGTCCCGGAGGAACTGGGAGAACCGCTGATTCCCGCGATAACGGGCGATCTGGCGGCACAGTTTCCGGGCGCCGACGTGGACGCATACCGGACGGATTATGCCGCTTACGGCGATCCGTTGGGCGGTCTGACCTGGGCGGTAGGCGGCATTGCCGCGCTGGTGATGCTGCTCGGGGCAGTCGGTCTGTTGAACATTTCGATGGTGACCGTGAAGTACCGGATCAGGGAAATCGGCATCCGGCGCAGCTTCGGAGCTACCTCCGGACGGATTTTCTTCGGCGTCATGTTGGAGTCCGTTGTTGCCACTTTTGCTGCGGGTGTTGTGGGCGTTATGGCCGCTGTGGCGGTGGTGAAGCTGCCAGTGGTCCAACGGGTGATCGGCGGCGGCATCGCCGAGCTGCCGCCGTTCCCCGTGGAAGCCGCGCTGATAGGGCTGGGTTCGGCGACGCTGGTAGGTGCCCTGGCCGGGCTTGTCCCGGCGCTGGTGGCGGTGAGGGTAAAGGTCATCGACGCGATTCGCTACTGATCCGGTCCCTTGCGCTTGCCGGCCGGGCGCGGGGAATCGTGGCGGGGGTTTCCAGGTCTTTATGCGCCTAAAGTTCTCCGGTGCTTTTCAACACTGGGAGCTTTCTAGGTTTTATGGGTCGGAGGAAGTCCTCTAGGGCTGTCCAACCCCGGGAACCATAAAAAGCAGAGAGACCCCGCAGCTGGGCTGCGGGGTCTCTCTGTGTCTCAAAGTGCCCTCGATAGGATTCGAACCTACGGCCTGTTGCTCCGGAGGCAACCGCTCTATCCCCTGAGCTACGAGGGCAAGGACACCGGTAAACCGGACGTCCTGTGGGACTCAAGAAGCTTAGCAGGTTTCCGCGGGTCGGGGAAAACCTCGCAGGCTGAGGCGAAATGTGGAGAAGGTCCAGGATGGTGCGCGGGCTCATAGGACACGTCGCCGGGATTCCTGGCGGGGGATGCGAGGAACCGTAGCGGGGGAGCCTCCCAGGTCTTTATGCGCCGGAAATTCTCGAGCGCTGTCCAATCCGCTTCGGGCAGGTAGCGGCTGGCAAAAAGACGGGTATCTGGAGTTTTCCGAGGTGCCGTTTTGCGCCGGTTTTTGACCCTGAAATGTCAGTGCCGGATGAAATCCTGAAGCATGGATCAGGACAGGAAATCCGGGTGCGGAACCGGAATACCGGCCGGCACGGACCTTCCACGGGAAGGGGCGGCCGACAATGCGGATGCGCCCGGGAAACCGTCCCCGGCCCCGACCAGTCTCGCGGTATATCGTGCCGACCCTGCAGGCGAAGCTGTCGCACGGTCCGCGGACGCCATGCCCGCCGAGAGTCCCATGGGTGCAGCCAGTCCCTTAGCTTCAGATGCCGTGCCCGCCGCGAGTCCCATGGGTGCAGCCAGTCCCTTAGCTTCAGATGCCATGCCCGCTGCAAGTTCCACGCGTACAGCCAGCGGCACTGCTTCCACCAGTCCCGCGGGCGCCCCCGGCAATGCGGAATGCTCAGGCAACATTTATCCGGACGGATTTACCGGAACCCTGGCTCTGGCGAATCTTGAGTCCTGCGACGAAGTGACCACGGGCGAAGCTCTGGGCCGAATGGCACATTTGATTGCCTGGGCGCAGGCGCAGCAAGCCCGGCTGATGAACCGCATGCAGGAGGCCTTCCGGGACAGCTACCGGGAAGCCTCCGGCCGGCTGGAACCGGGCATGGCCTTCAGCCTCGCCTCCGCCGAGTGCGCGGCCATCCTAAGAGTCCCGCAAATGACGGCACAACGGCTGATGGACGAGGCCTGCAGGCTCTGCGGCCCGCACGCCGCCACCCTCACCGCCCTGGAGGAAGGCACGCTCGGCTACCCGCATGCGCAAGTGGTTCTGGAGCAGTGCGAGAACGTTCCCGCTGCTGACCTGCCGGAACTCGAAGCGGACCTGCTCAGCGCTGCCGAAGGTCAGACCCGGGCACAGTTCTCCGCCAAAGCCCGCAGACTGCGGGAGAAGAAATATCCGCAAACCATTCCTGCTCGGCACCAAAGCGCGTTCGAGAAACGGAAGGTCACCCTGGATCCGGTTGAGGACGGCATGTCCTGGCTCTCGGCCCTTCTGCCGGCACCGGAAGCCCAGCAGATTTACACTGCCCTGAGCACCTCCGCCCAGGGAGAACAGGCGGACGGGGACCCGCGGAGCAGGGACCAGTTGCGTGCCGACATCCTGGCCCAACTGCTGATGGGCGGCATGGGATCAGCCCGCAGCCAGCGGGCGGGCAGGCCCGGCTGTGGAGGGCACGCAGGCGCGGCCGACGGTGCTGGTCACACGGGCTGCACCGACGGTGGAGATCACCCGGGCAGGCCCGACGGTGGAGGCCACGAAGACAAAACCGGTGCCGGGCTCACCGATCCGGACGATATTGGCAGCATCCCGCGGGCCGAGATCATGGTGCTGATCAGCGCTGAAACCCTCTTCGGTGCTGACGAGGAACCCGCCGAGCTCCACGGCTACGGACCCATCAGCGCCGAAGCGGCCCGCCGGCTGGCTCGCAACGCTACCCGCTGGACCGGACTCGTCCGGGATCCGCGCACCGGAGAGATCCTGGGTGTGGGCAGGCGCCGGAAAGTCCCCGCCGGACTCGCCCGCTGGCTCCGGGCACGGGACGGGACCTGCCGGTTCCCGGGATGCCGGGTCAGTACCGGGGTGACCGAGATTGACCACACCAAAGATTGGGCCAAGGGCGGGAACACTGAGCATTCGAACCTGGCTCACCTGTGCCGGAGGCATCACCGGTTCAAGACTCTGGGTTATTGGAAGGCCTGCCAACCTTCGCCGGGGGTGTTGGAATGGACTTCGCCCACCGGCCGGGTCTACCGGACCGAGCCCTTCCTGGAACTGGCGGGCGCGGATCCAAACGCACGCTCTGTCCCCGGTCCGGAAGAGGTACCCCCGTTCTGACGAGGTTCGTCCCACGTCGAAAGCCGTCCGGCAGCGGAAGGAGGTTGGATGCCCGCTGTCGGTGATCGCAGAGTGGGAGGTGCGGGCCGGGCAGCGGTGGGACGTGTGGCGTAGGAACGGTTGGCGCCGCGCGGCCGGTAGTAGGCGGCCGGTAATAGTAGGGCGGGAGGTACGGGTGCGGCTTGGTGGGGACGGATGTCGTTGCGCGGTCGGTAGTCGGCGGCAGTGTGCTGGCGGTGGTGCCGGGTCCTGGCGTGGCGCGGGGTACTGCTGGCCAGCAATACCCCGGAACCAGCAATAACCAGCAATACCCCGAAACTAGTACCCCAGGAATGGATCCGTTCTCACGCGCCGGCCACCGGCCTCGCGGACCGCCTTGCGCGCTGAGGCTACAACCTGCGGCGAGCCGGAAACATATAGCGCCCGCGATGCAAGATCGGGAACTTCCCGCTTCAGCACGTCCGCACCTGGAAGCCCCGGACCAAGCCAGGTCCCGCCGGCAAAACCGGGATCTGTCGGCGTACAGATCAGGAGCCGCACGTCCAGCTCCTGCAGTTCGCCTGCATAGGCCAGCTCGTCAATGGAGGAAGCGGCATACACTAGGACGACGTCCCGGCCCTCTCCGCAGGCCTGCCGCAACTGGCTGATAAACGGCGTAATGCCGATACCGGAAGCAATCATGAGGACAGGTTTGGTCCGGTCCCGAGGCAGCAGGAAATCCCCGGCCACAGCGGTAGCTGTCACTTCGGCACCCGGACGCATCTTCAGCAACGACTTCTTGAAGCTGCTGGACGGATCTGCCACCCGCAGCCCCACCGCTACGGTGTCCGGTGCAGACGGGGCCGTGGTGATGCTGAAAATGCGGCGGGAGCCGCGCGAGTCCGGCTCGAAATGCGGCACGGCAAGCTCCAGGTACTGGCCGGCACGGTACCGGACCGGACGCGTTGGTTCGAAAACAAGTTCGCGTGCAGTGGGCGTGAGCGCCCGGGATGACTTCAGCCGCAGCCGCACAGCTCCGCGCTGACCCGTCGCGAAGGCCAGAGCATTGCCAATCAGCAGCGCGAGTTCGGGAGACATGGCCACCGGCCCCAGCGAGAACGGCACGGCAAACAGCACGCCGACGACGGCGGCCTCGGCCAGACGCTGCCAGCGCAGCGGAGGCAGGGTCAGCGGTTCGGTGAGCATAAAGCCGGCCAGGAAGACGATGGGATAGGAACCGGCAATGATGGTCAGCGCCTCGACCGGTGCTTCACCGGCAGCAAGGAAGCGGACAAAGATGATCGCCGCGGCGGTGAGGACAAACACTCCGGCCATCGGCAGCAGCCGGTTGCGGTACAGGATCAGGACGGAGGCCGGTAATACGGCTACGAGCATCCACGGAGTGGCCACCCACCAGACCGCGCCGCCCAACCCGGCCGCTGCCACCACAAAGGCGCCTACTGCCGCGGGGTTGAAAATGTGCCGGCGCCGGACGGCCAGCACATATTTGGACGCGGTTGCCACGGCCGCCGCCAGCGCCACAATGCCCAGCTGGGCACCGTCGGTGCCCGGCCAGAACAGGAAGTACAGGATCAGGCCCGTGATCAGGGAGGAGTCGGTCTGCGGCCGGGTACGCAGCAGCAGTCCGGCCACCCGGCTGGTCACCAGGGCGGAGGCAACTGCCGTGGCGGCGGTCGCGGCGAGCTCTGTAGGTGTGTAAAAAAGCACCCCGGTAAGCGAGAGCACAAAGGACCAGAGCACGCAGGCAAGCAGCAGCCAGACCGTGAGCCGGTACATGGTCCAGCGGCCCAGGAAGGTATTGAGGGTGCGCGGCTGCGCCGGGGCGGAAACACTCATGTAAACAGGACTCCAGCCATTGCAGGGGAATAGTCGGCCCGGCCGTCGGTAAACATCCGGACATAATCAAACTCGAATTCGGCAGCCAGCTCCCGCGGTTCGGCGAAGAACAGGGCGGTGGCCAGGCCATCGGCGGTTCGGGTATCGGCCGCCAGCGTCCAGGTTGCTGCCACTGCCTGGACCGGAGCCCCGGTCCGGGCATCCAGGACGTGGTGCAGCCCGTCCCCCCACTGCCGGCGGTTCACCGCCGAGGCGCACAGGGAACGGTTCCTGACGGAAAGGACGCCAACAGCCCGCGCCGCGTCATAGGGATACTCCAGGGCCACCCGCAGGGCAGTGCCGCCGGCATGGCGCAGATCCGAACCGGCATCCACCACATACTCCCGGTGCCCGGCGGATTCCAGCACGGCGGACACCAGGTCCACCAGCTGGCCCTTGCCGGCCGCTCCGATGTCCAAGGTCACCGGCGCGGTGGTCCTGACCTCTACCACGGAGCGACCGGCCGACCAGGACACGGTGTCAGTCCAGTCAGCAGCGGGAGAAGGGGCGCCCGAGGCACGGAAGCTGTACCCGGCGTCGTACCCCAGAACCTCCAGTGAACGCCCGACCAGGGGATTAACGGCGCCGCGGGTGAGCCGGTGCAATGTGTCGAAAAGCTCCAGCAGCGGGGCAGCGGAAGCGGGCAGCTCGAAGCTTCCGGCGCCCTCCGCCATCCGCGCCACGGTGGAATCGCTGCGGAAACGCGAATAGGTGCGGTCATAGCCCTCGACCAGTTCCGCCACAGCCGCCTGGGTCGGAGCGTCCAGCGGCTCGGCAGTGGAGAGCGTCCACTGTGTGCCGATGGCTTCGAACCCGAGGGAATGCATGGGCTAGGACGCCGCCACGGAGCGGATGGCGTCCAGTGCCCGGTTGAAGCCCTGGCTGGTCAGCGAGGAACCTGCCACTTTGTCCACGTCCAGCTCGTCAATGTTCTTACCCACCACCTGCTTCTGGATGTTGGAGGTGAACTCGCGCTGGTACTGCTTGGACTGCAGGTTCTTGCCCGAGGTTTCCACTTCCAGCTCGGTGACCACGTTGCCCTCGAGCGTGAGCTTCACGTCCACGTCTTCGGAAGTGCCCGACGGCGGGATGTAGCTGCCGGTGCCGGAGTACTCGCCGTCGGTGTACTTTCCTGAGGCAGCGGATCCGGAACCGGCAGCCCCGGAGGCATCAGACACGGCGGGGGACTGCGCGGGGGACTGGGCAGGGGATTCACTGGTAGGGCCGGCGGGTGCGGCAGTATCGGCTTCCTCGCCAGCGGCACATCCTGCCGCGGACAGCAGGGACAGGCCGGCGGCGGCACACAGCAGGGACTTGCTCGCTCGGTTCACGGTTCTCCTCGGTGGTGGGGGTTCCCCGGATGGGAATCTCAGCAGGGGTCAAACCCAGGCTTCCTCTTTATTACATCGCATCATGGCGGCAGCGGCTGAGCCGGCACAGGGTAAGGCCCGTCATAGTCAACGGGGGCACGGCCGTACCCGGCTATGCTTAACCGGTGACTCCTGAAGAACTTTCCTCCGCCGTAACTGCCTGCCTCCAAGACGCCATCGATGCCGGTGACTTCAGCATTGAACTGCCGGGGGAGGTGCGCGTGGAGCGCCCCAAGAACCGGGACCACGGTGACTGGGCCACCAACATTGCCCTGCAGCTCTCCAAGCAGGCCGGCATGAATCCCCGCCAGTTTGCCGAAATCCTCAAGGGCCGCCTCGAGCAGATCGACGGCGTGGCCAAGGTGGACATCGCCGGCCCCGGCTTCCTGAACATCACCCTCGACGCGGGTGCCGCGGGTGAACTGGTCAAGACGATTGTCGACGCCGGTCCCGCGTACGGCACCTCCGAAATCCTCAAGGGCACCCGGATCAACCTGGAGTTCGTTTCCGCCAACCCCACCGGCCCGATCCACCTCGGCGGCACCCGCTGGGCCGCCGTCGGCGATGCCCTGGCCCGGGTCTTCGAATCCCAGGGTGCCGATGTCACCCGCGAGTACTACTTCAATGACCACGGCGCGCAGATCGACCGCTTCGCCCGCTCCCTGCTCGCTTCGGCCAAGGGCGAACCCGCGCCGGAAGACGGCTACGCCGGCGAATACATCGTGGACATCGCCAACCGCGTGCTGGCCGCCGAGCCGGGCATCGTGGACCTGCCCGACGACGAAGCGCAGGAACGCTTCCGTGCCGTCGGTGTGGACTTTATGTTCGGCGACATCAAGGAATCCCTGCACAACTTCGGCGTGGACTTTGACGTCTTCTTCCACGAGGACTCCCTGCACGAAGGCGGCCAGGTGGAGAAGCTCCTGGAACAGCTCAAGGGCTCGGAAAACCTGTACGAAAAGGACGGCGCCTGGTGGCTGAACTCCTCCGAGTTCGGTGACGACAAGGACCGTGTGGTCATCAAGTCGGACGGCAACGCCGCCTACATTGCCGGCGACATTGCCTACATCCAGAACAAGCGCGAGCGCGGCTTCGATCTGAACGTCTACATGCTCGGCGCAGACCACCACGGCTACGTGGCCCGCCTGAAGGCCGCCGCCGCCGCACTGGGCCATGACCCCGAATGCGTGGAGGTCCTGATCGGCCAGATGGTCAACCTGGTCAAGGACGGCAAGCCGGTCCGTATGTCCAAGCGTGCAGGCACCGTGGTTACCCTCGAAGACCTGGTGGACGCCGTGGGCGTGGACGCAGCCCGCTACACACTGGCCCGCTTCTCCGCAGATTCCAACATCGACGTGGACCTGGACCTGCTGACCAAGCGCAGCAACGAGAACCCTGTGTTCTACGTCCAGTACGCCCATGCCCGCACGCACGCCCTGGCCCGCAACGCCGAGGCCGCCGGCGTGGATGACTCCGCTTTCGACGCCTCGCTGCTGACCCACCCCACCGAAAGCGCACTGCTTGCCGCGCTGGGCCAGTACCCCGGCGTCGTCGCCCAGGCCAGCGCCTTCCGTGAACCGCACCGCGTGGCCCGCCACCTGGAGGTCATCGCCGGCACCTACCACCGCTGGTATGACGCCTGCCGGATCGCACCCCAGGGTGACGAGGAAATCACCGACACCAACCGCACCCGGCTGTGGCTGAACCTCGCCGCACGCCAGGTCCTGGCCAACGGCCTGGACCTGCTGGGAGTTTCCGCACCCGAACGGATGTAAGTAATGACTGCTTCACCCCTGGCCCCCGCCTGGCTGAGCCACCCGGAGGACCCCAATGCCCTGCGCCCGCAGATGTGGGCGCGCGACGTACGGCGGGGGGAGGCCGGGGAGCTGGAAATCTCCGGCATTCCCGTCTCCCGGATTGCGGAGGACTTCGGCACTCCGGTCTTCGTGATGTCCGAAGATGATTTCCGCGCCCGGGCCCGTGACTTCAAGGACTCCTTCGACGCCGCGTTCGCACCGCTGTGCGGGGGAGTGGACGTCTACTACGCGGGCAAGTCCTTCCTCTGCACCGAGGTGGCCCGCTGGGTCGATTCCGAGGGGCTGCGCCTGGACACCTGCTCCGGCGGGGAGCTGGCTGTGGCCCGCCGCGCCGGGTTGCCCGGCAGCCGGCTGGGCCTGCACGGGAACAACAAGTCGGTGGCCGAACTGACCCGTGCCCTGGACATGGAGCTGGGCCGGATTGTGGTGGACAGCCTGGGTGAGCTGGAACTGCTCGGGCAGCTGGCGGCGTCCCGCGGCGAACGCGCCAACGTGATGCTGCGCCTGACCCCGGGCGTGCACGCCTCCACCCACGAATTCATTGCCACCGCGCACGAGGACCAGAAGTTCGGCCTGTCCATGGTCGCCGATCCGGAGCTGGACGGACGTTCCCCGGCTCTGACGGCGGTGGAAACGGCGCTGAAGCACGACGGCGTGAACCTGGTGGGCGTGCACTGCCACATCGGTTCGCAGATCTTCGACGCGGCCGGTTTCGAGGAGGCCGCACGCAGGCTGCTGGGTTTCCTGGCCGAGGTCAAGGCTGCCTACGGCGTCGAACTGGCCGAGCTGGATCTGGGCGGCGGTTACGGCATCGCCTACACCGAAGCCGATACCCCGCGCCCGCCGGCCGAGATCGCCAATGCGATGGCCGCCGTCGTCGGCAGCACCTGCGCCGAACTGGGCCTTTCAGTGCCGAGGATTTCCATTGAGCCCGGCCGGGCCATTGTGGGGCCGAGCACCTTCACGCTCTACCGCACCGGAACCATCAAAACGGTGCGGGTGGACACGCCCGACGGCGGCACCTCCCCGCGGCGCTACGTAAGCGTGGACGGCGGCATGAGCGATAACGCCCGTCCGGTACTGTACGGCGCGGACTATTCCGCGGTGCTGGCCTCCCGCGTCTCCGAACATGACGCGGTTATTTCGCGGGTGGTTGGCAAACACTGCGAAAGCGGGGACATAGTAGTGCGGGACGTCTACCTGCCCGGTGACGTAGCCGCGTCGGACCTGCTGGCCGTTCCGGGTACCGGAGCCTACTGCTGGGTGCTTTCGAGCAACTACAACTATGTACCCCGTCCGCCCGTTGTCGCAGTGCGGAACGGAACCGCGCGGCTGATTGTGCGCGGCGAGACCGAAGACGACCTGTTGGCACGCGACGTTTCCTAACCGTTAGAGGAGTTGGCACGCACATTGAAGACCCTGAGAGTAGCCCTGCTGGGATGCGGAAACGTGGGATCGCAGGTTGCCCGGATCCTCATTGACGACGCCGCGGACCTCACCGCCCGCCTCGGCGCACGCCTGGAGCTGACCGGCATCGCCGTGCGCAACGTTGATGCTCCCCGCGATGTTGACCTGCCCGCGGAGCTGTTCACCACGGATGCCGAGGCGCTGGTCAAGGACGCGGACATTGTCATTGAGCTGATGGGCGGCATGGAGCCGGCGCGCACCCTGATCCTGCATGCCCTGGGCCACGGCGCCGCCGTGGTCACCGGCAACAAGGCACTGCTGGCCGCCGACGGCGCGGCCCTGTATGAGAAGGCCGACGCCGCCGGCGTCCAGCTTTCCTACGAGGCAGCCGTGGCCGGCGCCATTCCGATCCTGCGGCCCATCCGTGACAGCCTCTCCGGCGACCGGATCACCAAGGTCATGGGCATTGTCAACGGCACCACCAACTACATCCTGGACGCCATGGACACCACCGGTGCCCAGTTCGGCGACGCCCTGGCCGAGGCCCAGCGGCTGGGCTACGCGGAAGCGGATCCCACTGCCGACGTTGAGGGCCACGACGCCGCCGCCAAGGGCGCCATTCTCGCGTCCCTGGCCTTCCATACAGACTTTGACCTTTCAGCCGTGTCCTGCGAGGGCATCAGCTCGGTCACGGCCGAAGACATGAGCGCCGCGAAGGACGCCGGCTTCGTCATTAAGCTGCTCGCCATCGCGGAGAAATTCTCCGACGGGGACAACGGCGAAGGCGTCAGCGTGCGGGTGCACCCCACCCTGCTGCCGCGCCGGCATCCGCTGGCTGCCGTGCACGGAGCCTTCAACGCCGTGTTCGTCGAGGCGGAGAATGCCGGCGAACTGATGTTCTACGGGCAGGGCGCCGGCGGTGCACCCACCGCCTCGGCCGTGATGGGCGACGTCGTCACCGCGGCCCGGCGGCTGGTCCTTGGCGGTCCCGTGCCGGCCGGGCAGGCCTCCGGGCACCTGCCGGCCCTGCCTTTGGAGAAGGTCACCACGAGCTACTCGATTGGCCTGGAGGTGGCAGACCAGCCGGGTGTGCTGGCCGCCGTCGCCCGTGTCTTCTCCGAACACGGCGTCTCCATCGAGACCATGCGCCAGACCATCCACGGTGAAGGAGCCAGCGCCGAGCTGCGCTTCGTCACGCACCGTGCATCCGAGGCCGCACTGGCGGCCACCGTCGAGGCCATCAAAAACCTCGATGTCATCACGAACGTCAAATCCGTACTGCGGGTAGAAGGAGTCTGAGCCGTGGCTCACCAATGGCGCGGCGTTATCCGCGAATACGCCGAACGGCTGCCGGTCACCGACAGCACCGAAGTCATCACCCTGGGGGAGGGCGGTACCCCGCTGGTCCATGCCAAGGCACTCTCCGAGCTGACCGGTTCCACGGTCTACCTCAAGGTCGAGGGCATGAACCCCACCGGGTCCTTCAAGGACCGCGGCATGACCATGGCCATGACCGCTGCCGTGGAATCCGGTGCCAAGGCCGTTGTCTGCGCGTCTACCGGCAACACCAGTGCCTCCGCTGCCGCCTACGCCACGCAGGCGGGCATCACCTGTGCCGTCCTGGTTCCGGACGGCAAGATCTCCATGGGAAAGCTCAGCCAGGCCATCGCGCACGGCGCCCAGCTGCTGCAGGTCCGCGGCAACTTCGACAACTGCCTTGAGGTGGCCCGCAAGCTCGCCGAGGCGTACCCGGTTTTCCTGGTGAACTCCGTGAACCCGGCCCGCATCGAGGGACAGAAGACCGCATCCTTCGAAGTGGTGGACTACCTCGGGGACGCCCCGGATTACCACCTGCTGCCCGTCGGCAACGCCGGCAACATCACCGCGTACTGGAAGGGCTACACGGAGTACGCCGCGCCCTACACCAACGTGGCCGGTGAGGAAATTGCGCCGGTAGCCACCAAAACCCCGCACATGTGGGGCTTCCAGGCAGAAGGCGCCTCGCCGCTGGTGAAGGGCCATCCGGTGACGGACCCGGACACCATTGCCACCGCCATCCGGATCGGCAACCCGGCATCCTGGGATGCCGCCATCGCAGCTCGCGATGAATCCGGCGGACTTATCGAAGCCGTCACGGACACCGAGATCCTGGAGGCGCACCGCTGGCTCTCCTCCCGCGAGGGCGTTTTCGTGGAACCGGCCTCCGCCGCAGGCGTTGCCGGACTGTTGAAGAAGCACGCCGCGGGCGAGGTGCCTGCGGGCAAGACCATTGTCATTACGGTCACCGGGCACGGCCTGAAGGATCCGCAGTGGGCCCTGCGCACCGCCGACGGTTCGGAGGTGGAGCCCACCAAGGTGGACTTCGACGTCGTCAGCGTTGCTGCGGCACTGGGGCTGGAAGCAGCCGCACCTGCCGCCGGTACCAAGTAGGACCGCCATGCAGGTGGATTTGCCCGGACAGCTTCCCGGCGCCACACTCCTGGCCCCCGGCCGGGAGGTGGCCGTAACGGTCCCGGCCACCAGTGCCAACCTCGGCCCGGGGTTTGATTCCCTGGGCCTTGCGCTCTCGCTGTATGACACAGTCCGGGTACGGACCACCGATGAACCGGGAATCACGGTGCAGGTGGCGGGGGAGGGCGCGGACCAGGTCCCGCTGGATTCCTCGCACCTGGTGGTGCGCACCATCCTCTCCACCCTGGCGGACGCCGGCTACACGGTCCGCGGACTGCACCTGAGTGCGGAGAACGTCATCCCGCACGGCCGCGGGCTTGGATCTTCCGCCGCGGCGATCGTCTCCGGCGTCCTTGCCGCCAATGCGCTCCTGCCGGACGCGGACCGGTTGGACGCCGCACAGGTTTTGCACGCCTGCTCAGCACTGGAGGGCCACCCTGACAATGTGGCACCGGCACTGGCAGGTGACCTCGCGATTTCATGGGAGACCGACGGCGTCTTCCGCTCGGCCCGCGCCGCGGTCCATCCCGACGTGGTGCCGGTGGTGGCAATACCTGCCACCGAGCTGTCCACGGAACGGGCGCGAGGGCTCCTCCCTGCCACCGTTCCGCACCGTACCGCCGCCGCGAACTCGGGCCGTGCCGCGCTTCTGGTCCATGCACTGACCATGGATCCGGCATTCCTGCCGGAGGGGACGCAGGATTTCCTGCACCAGGACTTCCGCGCCCCTGCCATGCCCGCCAGTGCTGCGCTGATCCAGGCACTGCGCTCGGCAGGATTTGCCGCAGCGGTTTCCGGAGCGGGCCCCACCGTCCTGTGCCTTGCCAACGGAGCATCCGCCGCCGCAGCGGCAGAGGAGCTGATGGCCCGCCAGCTGCAGGCAGCCGGTGAAAACTGGCGGGTTCTCCGGCTTGGCGTGGAGCGAGATGGTGCTAGAGTGGAAGTGCACCAGCGGTAATTTTACCGTTCTTGTGCTCCCGCAGGCATGGCCGTCCGTTTCGGGCCGCCCGGGCTTTCGTTGAAGACACTTCGCCGCCCCTGGTGTAACTGCACCCGTTCCGGTGATTTAGTTGACGCAATCGCCTTACCCGCGGAAGTACGGTCTTCGGTGTAGCCTTCATCCGGTACCGCCAAGAAGCGGCGAGTCCCATTGAATGCCGCGTGTTCGGCAGCAAAGCTGACGAAACTCCGTGTGGATTCTTCTAAACAAGGCACCCAGCAGAATCGCCCCTTTTCCGGCCCCGGCCGGATTGTGGCGGACCCGGTCCTATGTCTGATCATCGGTCCGGGGTCAATCACCGCGGCCGGCAATGCGCCGGACCGCCCGACGAGGGGGAAGGATCCTTCGTGACAGATACCACCAGCCTGACTGCAGGCGTGGATTCAGCATCCGCCGGTTCCACCGGCGAGAACACTTCAAAGAGTGCCGGTCTTGCCGGTCTCAAGCTTGCGCAGCTCCAGGCGCTTGCCGGTCAGCTCGGCATCACCGGCGGCTCCCGGATGCGCAAGGGAGACCTGGTCACGGCCATCTCCAACCACCAGCGCGGCGGCGCAGTAGCCGACCGCCCGGTGCGGGGATCCCGTTCCGGCGAAGACGCCGCAGGCAAGGGCGCCGCTGCCGGGTCCGAGTCAGCCCAGGCAGCTCCGGCGAAGTCCGCGGATGCCCCGGCACAGGGCACCGCCACCGAGCGTCCCACGCGGACCCGGAACCGCAACCGCCGCGCGGCCAGTGACGGTGTTGTCACCTCAGCTGCGGCCGAAACCCCCGCTCCGGAGGCTGCACAGCAGGCTCCGCAGGCCGAGACCGCCCCTGAGCGCCCGGCCCGCGAGGACAACGCCCGCGACGAGAACCAGCGTGAGCGCGGCAACCGCCGCAGCCGCAGCCGCCGCAGCGACAGCAGCGAGACCAGCACCTCCGGCGCAGAAGCACAGGACGCCGGCGAGAACCGCGGCAACGCTTCCTCGAACGGCAACGCTTCCTCCAACGGCAGCAATGAGGCAGCGTCCTCCAATGGTGCGTCCCAGGGCAACGGTTCGGAGAACCGCTCCAACGACGACGAGCGCAGCGAACGCCGTGAGCGCCGCAACCGCGACCGCGGCAACAACCGCGACGGCGATAACAACCGCGACGGTGGCAACAACCGCGAGAACAACCGCGACCGCGATAACAACCGCGACGGCGGCAACAACCGCGAGAACAACCGCGACCGCGACAACAACCGCGACGACAACGAAGAGAACGGCCGCGGGCGTAACCGCCGCAACCGGAACCGCAACGATCGCAATGACCGCAACGATCGCAACGACCGTTTCCGGGACCGCAACGAGCGCCGCCGCAACCGTAACCAGAACCCCGAGGTTGACGACGTCGAGGTCACTGATGACGACGTCCTGCTGCCCGTAGCCGGAATCCTGGACGTGCTGGAGAACTACGCCTTTGTGCGTACCTCCGGTTACCTGCCGGGCCCGAACGACGTTTACGTTTCCCTGGCCCAGGTCAAGAAGTACAACCTGCGCAAGGGCGACGCCGTGGTTGGCGCCATCCGTGCACCGCGCGAGGGCGAAAACCAGGGCGGCAATCAGCGCCAGAAGTTCAATGCACTGGTTCGCCTGACCTCCGTCAACGGCAAGCCCGCCGAGGACAACAAGGACCGCGTGGACTTCTCCAAGCTGGTTCCGCTGTACCCCTCCGAGCGCCTGCGCCTGGAAACCTCCGCCAAGGTGATCGGCCCGCGTGTCATTGACCTCGTGGCCCCGATCGGCAAGGGCCAGCGCGGCCTGATCGTCTCCCCGCCGAAGGCAGGCAAGACGCTCATCCTGCAGTCCATTGCCAACGCGATCACCATCAACAACCCGGAGGTCCATCTGATGATGGTCCTGGTTGATGAGCGCCCCGAAGAAGTTACGGACATGCAGCGCACGGTCAAGGGCGAGGTCATTGCCTCCACCTTCGACCGTCCCGCCGATGACCACACCACCGTGGCCGAGCTCGCCATCGAGCGTGCCAAGCGCCTGGTGGAAATGGGCAATGACGTGGTGGTGCTGCTGGACTCCATGACCCGTCTGGGCCGTGCATACAACCTGGCCGCTCCGGCGTCGGGACGTATCCTCTCCGGCGGCGTTGACTCCTCGGCGCTGTACCCGCCGAAGCGTTTCTTCGGTGCTGCCCGCAACATCGAAAACGGCGGCTCGCTGACCATCCTGGCCACCGCGCTTGTCGAGACCGGCTCCAAGATGGATGAAGTCATCTTCGAAGAGTTCAAGGGCACCGGCAATATGGAACTGCGCCTCTCCCGCAACCTGGCGGACAAGCGCATCTTCCCGGCCGTGGATGTCAACGCTTCGGGCACCCGCCGCGAAGAGAACCTGCTGTCTCCGGATGAAGTCAAGATCATGTGGAAGCTGCGCCGCGTTCTCTCCGGCCTGGATACCCAGCAGGCGCTGGAATTGCTGACCGGCAAGATCAAGGAAACCCAGTCCAACGTGGAGTTCCTGATGCAGGTCCAGAAGACCACCCTGGGCAGCAAGGACGACTAGCTGCCTTACAAGCCGCTCATGCTCCGGCCCCCGGTTAACCCGGGGCCGGAGCCTGGGCGGTTTGTCCGTTAACGCAGGACGGCGGAGCCTCCGCGCGCCCGCACCCCGCCGGGGCCGATAAACTGCCTGTGGGATACACAGTCGAAAGAGGAACCTAAAACATGTTTGAGTCCATTCAGGGTCTGTTGGATGAGCACGCTGAGCTTCAGCTGCGTCTCTCCGATCCGGCAGTGCACGCGGACCAGGGTCTGGCCCGCCGGCTGGGCCGCCGCTACGCCGAGCTCAGCCGGATCGTGGATGCCTACAACCAGTGGCACGGACTCGAGGATGACCTCGCCGCCGCAGCTGAAATGGCAGATGAGGATCCGGAATTCGCCGCCGAAGTGCCTGTCCTGAAGGAACAGCTGGCCGACGCCCAGGAGAAACTGCGCCGCCTGCTCATCCCGCGCGACCCGAACGACGGCCGCGACGTCATCATCGAGGTCAAGGGCGGCGAAGGCGGCGACGAAGCCGCCCTGTTCGCCGGGGACCTGCTGCGCATGTACACCCGCTACGCGGAGCACCGCGGCTGGCGCACAGAGATTATCTCGGCCACCGAGTCCGACCTGGGTGGCTACAAGGACGTTTCCATGGCCATCAAGGGTTCCTCCAATGACCCGGCCGAGGGCGTTTACGCCCGCCTGAAGTACGAAGGCGGCGTGCACCGCGTCCAGCGCGTCCCCGTCACTGAATCGCAGGGCCGGATCCACACGTCCGCTGCCGGTGTGCTGGTGCTGCCCGAAGTCGACGAGCCCGAAGAAGTCGAGATCAACCAGAACGATCTCAAGATCGATGTCTACCGTTCCTCCGGCCCGGGCGGCCAGTCGGTGAACACTACCGACTCCGCCGTGCGCATCACCCACCTGCCCACCGGCATTGTCGTGGCCATGCAGAACGAAAAATCCCAGCTGCAGAACCGTGAAGCCGCCATGCGCGTGCTCCGCTCCCGCATCCTGGCGCACGAGCAGGAGAAGATCGACGCCGCGAATTCCGACATCCGGAAGTCGCAGATCCGCACCATGGACCGTTCCGAGCGGATCCGTACGTACAACTACCCGGAAAACCGGATTGTGGACCACCGCACCGGCTACAAGGCCTACAACCTGGACACCGTGCTGAACGGTGAACTGGAAGCCGTGGTCCAGGCTGCCATTGAAATGGACGAGCAGGCCCGGCTGGACGCCATCGGTGACGAAAGCTAACCCGGCCGGAACCGCCGGGGAAACCCTGGACGCAGCACTACGAAGCGCGGCGGCACGGCTGGCAGAGGCCGGTGTGCCCTCGCCCCGGGTGGATGCCGAACTGCTTGCCGCACACCTGCTGGGTGAAACCGTGGGCAGGGTACGGGCACTGGCCTTTACCGATGCCCCGCCTCCGGAGGGGTTTTCCGATCTGGTGGCGGAACGCGCTGCGCGGGTTCCGCTGCAGCACATCACCGGCAAGGCCCATTTCCGCTATCTGGAACTCGCCGTGGGGCCCGGTGTGTTTGTGCCCCGTCCGGAAACCGAAACCGTGGCGCAGCTGGCCATTGATGCTGCCCGGCGGACCCCATCACCCAAGGTTGTGGACCTCGGCACCGGTTCCGGGGCCATCGCAGCGGCCGTGGCGTCCGAAGTTCCGGACGCCGAGGTGCATGCCGTGGAGCTCAGCCCGCTCGCCTATGCCTGGGCGGAGCGGAACCTGGCACCGCTGGGCGTCCACCTGGTACAGGGGGACCTGCGTACCGCACTGGGGGAGCACAACGCCAGTTTCGACGTGGTGGTTTCCAACCCGCCCTACATTCCGGCAGAAGCCGTACCCAACGAACCCGAGGCCGCCGAGCATGACCCGGCGATGGCCCTCTACGGCGGCGGCGCGGACGGGATGGAACTGCCCGCAGCTGCAGCACGCACGGCAGCACGGCTGCTGGTCCCGGGCGGATACTTCGTCATGGAACATGCCGAAGTGCAGGCACCGGCCGTCGCCCGGCTGCTGGCCGCGGACCCGGCATGGACGGACGTCCGTACCCACCTGGACCTCAATGACCGGCCCCGCGCCACATCAGGCATCCGGCGGACCGTCACGGACGAACCAGTGAGAGAAGAACCGATGGCATCCACACGTGAAAGAATGTTGCCGTGAGCACCAGTTATGACTGCACCAACCCCGAAGAACTCAGCGAAGGACTTGCTGCCGCGCAGCAGGCCATTGCCGCAAAGGCATGCATAGTCCTGCCCACTGACACGGTCTACGGAATCGGCGCCGACGCGTTCTCCCCGCAGGCCGTAGCCACCCTGCTTGCCGCCAAGGGCCGCGGGCGGAGCATGCCCCCGCCCGTCCTGATCCCGCGGCTGCAGACCATGGACGGACTCGCCTCGGACATCCCCGAGGATGCCCGGCGCCTTGCCGAAGCCTTCTGGCCCGGTGGCCTGACGCTGATCTTCCATGCCCAGCCCTCGCTGAGCTGGGACTTGGGGGACACCCTGGGAACCGTGGCGCTGCGGATGCCCGATGACAGGATAGCGCTGGACCTGCTCGGGGTCACCGGCCCGCTGGCGGTCTCCTCCGCCAACCGCACCGGATCCCCGGCGGCACAGACCGCGGCCGAGGCACAGGGCCAGCTGGCCGAGTCGGTTGAGGTTTACCTGGAGGCCGGCCACCGCCCGGCGGCCAAGGAAGACGGGATCCCGTCCACCATCGTGGACGCCACCAGCGAGCCGATGCGCGTGGTCCGCCGCGGGGCAGTGAGCCTGGAAGCGCTGCGGGCCGTGGTGCCCGGCATCCTGGACCTGGACGAAGAACCCGAACCGGAACCGGCACCGGAGGCGGCTGCGCCCTCCCTGACCAAGGAATAAAACCGTTCGGAAACAGTCCTCCCGCTAGCTGCGGGAGGACTCGAGAACGTGCTGCACGCGCGGTTCCGGCACGTTGCCGGTGGCTTCAGCCCAGCCCGGTTCCTGGCGCTGCCCAAACCACATCATTTCCACCCGGCGCAGCGGGCCGTGGAAACGTTCCCCGGCGAGTGATGAGACAGCGTACCCGGTACGAAGCACGCCGCGGCAGAACCAGGCGGGGAGCCGGACCGGGCGCCGTCCGCCCGCGGACTCGAGTACGGAGGAGACCGAGGCCTGCTCCCAGGGCTGCAGGACCACCGGCGGCACCGGGCCCATATGCCCGGCGACGGTCAGCACAAAATCCACCAGCGCATGCACGGAACTGACCGGGCTCGGTGCGGTGCCGGGCGCGGCCACAGACGCGAGCGGTGAAGCTGCCAGCCTGGCCAGCTTCGCCGTCGTTGGCCGGCCGGGGCCCTGTACCGAGGTTGCTCGGACGGTAACAACGCTGCATGGCCCGGACTGCCTGACGGCCAGTGCCTGTTCGCCCAGCGCCTTGGCCCGCGAATAGGCGGAGAAGGGTTCAACGTGGCTGCTCTCATCCAGGAACGGGCGATGCCCCTGGACGGCGGCACTGCTCAGATGGACAAAGCGGCGGACTCCGGCGGCGTCGGCGGCGTCGGCAATCAGCAGGGGCAGCAGGGCGTTTGCGCCACGCAGTTCGGGTGAATCCCCGGCACCGGGAGTAGCGAGTCCGGCGGCGTTGATCACTACGTCCGCATTCGCGAAGGCTTCGGTTAGTGCCTTCCGCTCCGAAACCAGGCCGGCCGCAACGGCTGCCAGAGCCCGCGCATCGGTGGCGTCCGTCCGTAACCGGGGTGCGGCAACCGACCTGACGCGGGCACCGCGTGCGGTGAGTGCGGCATGGACGGAGGAACCGATAAACCCTGAGGCCCCCACCACTACCCAGACGGGTGCGGAGGACGGTACGGAGGCGGAACCGGGGGACTGCGGTGTGGAGGGAGTGCTCAAACCTGCTGCTTTCGTGGTGATGGTTCTTCCAGCGGCGGCATGGGAGTCCAGGCCGGATCCCGCAGGATCCGGCGCGAACCGCGCCACCCGGCCCAAAGCCGTTCCACGCCGTGCAGCGTGTGCTCCACTGCCATCAGGCGCAGCAGTTCCTTGGCAGCGGTCAGGAACGTACCTATCCCGAAGCCCACCGGACTGAACCGGCCGTGCGCCTGCAGATAGCGGGCGGTGTGTCCGCGGTTGCGCATGGAGGTGAAACGGCCCAGATTGCTGGAATCGTTCAGGTGGCGGATGCCGAGGTCGATCTGTTTCTGCGGGCGGACCTTGCGCAGTACAAACTCGTTGACGTACGCCACGGGCCGGTCCAGGGATGCCAGCCAGCCGTACATCAGGTCATCGCCGTTGATGAAATACCGTGCGTCCGGCAGCCCGATCCGGCGGACCTGCGCGGCACTGATGAGCATGCCTTCAAAGCAGCCCACATTCGTTTCGAAGACAGGGGAGTCGCGGAAGACGTTGCCGCGCACCGGCAGGTGCACGCCGAGGAACGGCACAAAGCGGTGCTGCCAGAAGAACGGCGCCCCGGCGTCGTCGTACCGGCGGCCATGGATGCATTCGTAACGGCCGGTCCATTTGCGCAGGGAGGCCACGGCACCGGGGAGGACCTCGACGTCGTCATCCATAAGCCACAGCCACTGCGCCCCGGCGGCCAGTGCGGCCTCGGTGCCGGCCGCAAATCCGCCGGCGCCGCCGGTATTGGTCTCCAGCCGGATGGACTGCAGCGGAACGGGGAAATCCGCACTGGCTGCCGCCACCACCTCGGGGGTGTCATCGGTGCTGGCATTGTCCACCACCAGCACCGCGGCCGGGGCCGGATCGAGCGCACGGATGCTCTGCAGCAGGCCTGCCAGGAAACCGGAACGGTTGAACGTGGCGATGACAATGGTCAGAGCGGCCTCTTCGGCCGCCAGGTCCTGCACTGCGGACATGGCTAGAACCCGAAGTCCGACGGAGGTCCGAAGCGGCGGCCGCCCAGGCCCGCTGCGTAGGCGCGCAGCCAGCTGACAAATCCCTTGGGATCCCTCGTCCGGGCAAAGTGGACCGGGTAGCCCACGGTGTCGGCAACCAGTGACCTGACCCGCCGGTACCGGCGGGTCAGGTGGCCCCGGTTGCGGTAGAAATAGAACTGCTTGAACGCGTTTTCCGGAACCAGCACGTGCATCCGGTCACCCAGCACAGGCTGGACCTCGGCCCAGGCGGCAGGATGGGTCAGCGCCACCGTGGTGACCGTGCCGAACTCCACGCCGGCGCGCCGCAGCCGGATCATAAAATCTGTTTCGTCGCCGCGGATGAACAGCCGCAGGTCCGGGAGGCCCACCCGGTAGAAGACATCGGCACGGATCAGTGCGCCGTTGAAGAAATGACCCACGTTGGGCAGGAAACCCCGTTCGGCCACCAGCGCGCGGTCGTGGGTGAGCTTGCCGTCGATGCGGAAGTGGAAGGAAAGGGTGTCGGGTGCGCCGGGAGCGACCACCAGCGGCAGGACAACGTCCAATCCGCGTTCCTTTGCCGCTGCCAGAAGAGTGGCGACACATTCGGGATCTTCAGGATGGGCGTCGTCGTCCATGATCCAGATCCATTCGGCCCCTGAAGCCATTGCTGAGAGAATGGCCAGGGAGAATCCGCCGGCACCGCCGAGGTTGGTGTTAGACCGGATGTAGTTGACCGGGGCGGACGAGTCTTCGGCGATATCCTTAACCGGGCTCTTTCCGGAGTCCACCAGGGCCACGGATGTGATGTTTCCGGTCTGCGCGGCCAGGGCTTCCAAGAGCGTCTTGACGTCGTCGGGGCGGTCGAAGGTGACCGCCGCTACCGCCACTGAGTCCGGCAAGATGTTCCTTTCGAAGCACCCCGGAGCATCGGCCAAAGCCGAAACAGGAGAGGGTGTGCAGTTAGTATGCTGAATAGATTCCAGTCTATTACACCGGATTCTTCCACCAGTTCTATGCACCACCGAGAAGAGAGCCGGGTATCCACCCGTTGAGGACCATGAGGCAAAAACCTACGGACAACAAGAGCCTTCCCCGGGGGGAAAAGCCGGTTCTGTGGCTCTGGTCGCAGTACATGCTGGACTCGCTGGCATGGATCGTGTCCATCGTGCTTGCCCTGGTGCTGCGCTATGAACTGACCGTGGAGCAGATCAGCCCCGGCGGCCTTGCGGTCTTCTGCGGCGTCGCGGTGCTGACCCAGCTCATTGTCGGCTACTCGTTTGCGCTGTACCGCGGACGCTACAGTTTCGGCAGCTTCCATGAGATGCGCCTGCTGGCCGTCGTTACGCTGATTGTCTCCGCCATCCTGGTCCTCGCCAGCGCCCTGTTCGGCCTGGTCATCGATATTCCGCGCAGCACCGGCATGATCGCGTTCCCATTCGCCTGCCTGTTTATGGCTGCCATCCGGTACGTGAAGCGGATGTACGTGGAAAGCCGTGCCCGGCCGGGCGAGGAAGCACAGCGTGCGCTCATTTACGGTGCAGGCTTCCTCGGCAACTCCCTGGTCACGCGGATGATGAAGGATCCCGAATCCCCGTATTACCCCGTCGGCCTGGTTGATGATGATCCGGCCAAGAAGCACCTGCGGCTGGCCACCGTTCCCGTTCTGGGCAAGCTGGTTGACCTCCCCGAGCTGGTGCACCGGACCCGTGCCACGGTATTGATCGTGGCGATGGCGGACATCGAGGCCAAGCAGGTGCGCGAAATCTCCGACCGCGCCGAAGGCCTGGACCTGCGGGTGCTCGTGCTTCCCCCGCTCAAGGACATGCTGGCCAAGGGCGACGGCGCCGGGTTGACCGACTTCCGCGACGTGGCTGTGGAGGACCTGATCGGACGGCGTCCCGTGGATATTCACGTGGACGAGGTGGCCGGCTACCTTTCGGGCAAAAAGGTGCTGGTAACCGGTGCCGGCGGCTCCATCGGTTCCGAGCTCTGCCGGCAGATCACGGCCTTCAACCCCGGTGAGCTGATCATGGTGGACCGGGATGAAACCGGCCTGCAGCTCACCCAGCTCTCCATCACCGGCCGCGGCCTGCTGGACGGCCGGGACACGGTCCTTGCGGACATCCGCGACCCCGACGCGCTGGAGAAGATCTTCCGCGAACGCCGTCCCGACGTCGTTTTCCACGCTGCCGCGCTCAAGCATGTGTCCCTGCTCGAGCAGTACCCGCACGAAGCCTGGAAGACCAACGTGCTGGGCACCGCCAACGTCCTGGCAGCCGCCCGCAAGGCGGACGTACGCCACTTCGTGAACATCTCCACGGACAAGGCGGCAAACCCCACCACCGTCCTGGGCCACTCCAAGCGCGTGGCCGAGAAACTCACTGCGTGGATGGCCCGGGCCACGGGGGAGCGGTACGTCTCCGTCCGCTTCGGCAACGTGATTGGCAGCCGCGGCTCCATGCTGCCGCTGTTCAGCGAGCAGATCCGCCAGGGCGGCCCGGTGACGGTGACCGACCCCGAGGTGACGCGCTTCTTTATGACCATCCCCGAGGCCTGCCAGCTGGTGATCCAGGCCGGAGCCATCGGCCGCGGCGGCGAGGTCATGATCCTGGACATGGGCGAGCCCGTGAAAATCCTCGACGTCGCCCGCCGGATGATTGCCATGTCCGGTAAGGACGTGGAGATAGTCTTCACCGGTCTGCGGCAGGGCGAAAAGATGCACGAAATCCTGGTGGGCACCGGTGAGGAGGATTCCCGGCCCTTCCATCCCAAGATCTCCCACGCTTCCGTGGCCGTCCTTGACCCGGAGGAGCTGGACCTTTCCGACTGGCTGCAGCGCTGCGGCCTCGACACCCCGCCCGGCGGTGTGGTCCGTATGCCCGACACCGGTGCGGACGCCGACGCCGACGGTTCCTACCATGAACGGCGGACAGGCTGATGCTTTTGGTGCTGTGCGTAGCCGTCGCGTTCCTCGCGAGCCTGCTGCTGCCGTTCCTTTTTATTCCGCTGCTGCGCCGGCTGGGCGTGCTCGACGTGCCCAATGAACGTTCCTCCCACTTCACCGTGGTGATCCGCGGGGTGGGGGTTACCGTGGCCGCCGGGCTGCTGGCGGGACTGGTGCTGTCCCTGCTCACGGGCGTGGTGGCCGTGGACCGTTCCATCGTTGCCATCCTCATTGCAATCATCGGCCTGGCGTCCCTGCTGGGCTGGATCGAAGACTGGCGGGGAGTTTCCGTCCGCGCCCGGGCCGGAAGCCAGGTCCTGATCGGACTGGCGGGAACAGCAGCCCTGGCCTGGACCATGGAACAGAGCTGGTGGTGGGTTCCCGTCGGGGCACTTGCCATTGCCGGCTACATCAACGTGGCCAACTTCATGGACGGCATCAACGGCATTTCGGGGCTGCACGGTGTGGCCGTCGGAGCGCTGTACTCCGTGAGCGGCGTGCTCTCAGACCATATGTGGCTTACCGTGGCCGGCGCCGTAACAGCTGCCGCCTTTGCCGCGTTCCTGCCGTGGAACCTCGGCCGGGGACAGGTGTTCCTGGGTGACGTCGGCAGCTACCTCCTGGGAGCCGCGATCGCCGGAACCGCTGTTGCCGCGTTCCTGGCCGGCGTGTACATCGAGTACCTGCTGTTCCCGATCCTCATTTACCTGGTGGATACCTTCTCCACCCTTCTTCGGCGTGTGCGCCGGGGGGAGCGCTGGTATACCGCGCACCGCCAGCACGTCTACCAGCGCCTCACCGACTGCGGGCTTAGCCACATCCAGGTGTCCCTGTTCGTCACGGCCTGCACCCTCGCCGTTGGCGGAACCGGCCTGCTGACGGCCGGTGCCGGCGCCGGGGCTACGTCCGCAGGGGTGCTCTTCGCCGTAGCCGTGGTGGTGTTCTACCTGAGCTCCCCGCGCCTCTTTGCCCGCCGGTACGTGGCCTAGCTGTACCCGGACGCGACACCGCCTTCCGGAGGGCACACGCCCGGCCGTCACGCTGTCAACGGCTTCTTCTATGTACTGTAGAATTCAAGGGTCGCGGTAGCCCGCGCCTTATCCAAACCCATCACAGCCCAGGCAAGGAAGACTGCCCACACCATGAGATCCGAAGACGGTTCCCGCTCCGGCGGGTACCTGACCCCCTCCGGGCCAACGGCGGCCCCCTGGCTGGGGATCCTCAGGGCGGCGTTTCTCCTGACCGGTGCTGCAGCGGTTCTCGCCGCAGCGGCGGCCGCAGTCCTCACGGGTCCCGGCGCAGCAGCGAGTTCGCTGCTGGGGTGGTTCCTGATTGCGGCTTTCTTCGGCATCAGCCTTTTGGTTGGCCATTTCGTGGGCCGCAGCAATCCGTCAGGTGCCATTGGAATGTTTGTGGTCACCTATGCCATTAAAGTTGTCGGTTTCGCCGTCATTCTTTTCGGCCTGGGCGCTCCGGAATGGCTGCACCGGGAATGGTTTGCCCTCACGGCTGTAGGTGCTGTGGTGCTTTGGCAGGCTGCTGAGGTCCGCGCCTTTTCACGGACACGGCACTTGATATACGCAGACATTCCCGACGAGACCACCAAAGGAGCCGGACATGCCTAAGAAACAGCCCGTACCCGTGGCCTTCCAGGCACCGCCGTCCCGCCGCAAGGAAGCACTGCAGTATGTGCTGGCGGGAATCATCGCCTTGGGTTTGATAGGGTGGAGCCTGGATAGTCTCCTGGGAACTCGCTGGATTTTACCGGCCGGTATCGTCTTGGGTGCGGTGAGTGGCTACTATGTGGCCGCCGCGCACAGGCGCACCCCGGGTGCGGACCGGCCCACCACGGGCGGAAAACAGCCGGATACGGATAAATCGAATTGACTTCACAAAACCTGAATAGAGGGCGCACCTCGCGCGTGCCCGCCAATGATATGCCCAACGATGGACACAGCAGAGAGGAAACGCGTTGATCGCGCTTGCGCTTCCCGCCTCCAATGACGAGGGATTCGTTTCACCCACCCTCGAAGACATGCACCTCCCTGAGATCCTTCCATGGGGCGCCCCGACCGGTGAGGGTTTCGGTAAGCAGATGCTGCTTATCCTGATCTCCGTCATCATTATCAGCTGGTTCTTTATTGCCGCTGCGCGCAAGCGCCAGCTGGTGCCGGGCCGGCTGCAGTTCCTGGGTGAGTTCGGCTACAACATGGTCCGGAACTCGATCGGCCGGGACATTATCGGTGAAAAGGACTTCCGGGCATTCACCCCGCTGCTGTTCTCGCTCTTCTTCTTCATCCTGATCAACAACCTCTGGGGCAGCATTCCGCTGGCGCAGCTGCCGACCACCTCACACGTGGGAACGGCCTACGCCCTCGCCGGCATCGTCTACTTCACCTGGATCATCCTGGGCATCAAGAAGCACGGTATTTCGTACTTCAAGTTCGCCGTGGTTCCTTCCGGTGTGCCGATGGCGATTCTGCCGCTCGTGGTACTGATCGAAATCATCTCCACCTTCCTGGTCCGCCCGATCACGCACAGTCTGCGACTCTTCGCGACCATGCTGTCGGGCCACCTCATCATCATGCTGGCGGCAAGCGGAACCGAGTTCCTGCTGCTCGAGGCTGAAGGACTGCTGAAGCCGCTGGGTGTCCTCACCCTGGTTGGCGGCGTTGGCATGTTCCTGTTCGAAGTTTTGATCCAGTGCCTGCAGGCCTACGTATTTACCCTGCTGACTGCGATCTACATCCAAGGCTCCCTGGCCGAGGAACACTAAACCTCCCCTTTTCGGGGGAAACCTCTGAACCCACAACCTGCCCTCGGGCATCTTGAAAGGAACAAGCCAAATGATTGGTGAAATCAACGGCAACATCAACCTCGTCGGCTACGGTCTGTCCGCCATCGGCGGCGCCATCGGCGTGGGTCTGGTCTTCGCTGCCTACATCAACGGCGTTGCACGCCAGCCGGAAGCACAGCGCGTTCTGCAGCCCATCGCCTTCCTGGGCCTGGCGCTGACCGAAGCACTGGCTATCCTTGGTCTGGTTTTCGCGTTCGTTCTCTAACTTCAGCGCGTATTTTCCTAACCAAGTAGATAGGACGGATGGTAAATGAACGAGGCACTAATCCTCGCCGCTGAAGAAGGCGCGAATCCTCTGGTCCCAAACATCTGGGAGATCCTCGTAACACTGCTTGGCTTCGCTGCGCTGATGTACATCGTGGTCAAGTTCGTCGTCCCGATGTTCGAGAAGACGTATGCAGAGCGTACCGAGGCCATCGAAGGCGGACTCAAGAAGGCTGAAGCCGCCCAGGCAGAAGCCAGCGCAGCTCTGGATGAATACAAGCAGCAGCTGATCGACGCCCGCACCGAGGCCAACCGGATCCGTGAGGAAGCACGCGCCGAAGGCGCCCAGATCCTTGCCGACCTCAAGGCCAAGGCCGGCGCCGAGTCCGCCCGCATCATGGAACAGTCCCACGTCGCCATTGAGGCGGAACGGCAGGCAGCTGTCGTTGCGCTTCGCAGCGAAGTGGGAACCCTCGCCACGGAACTGGCCAGCAAGATCGTTGGCGAGTCCCTCGCCGACGACGCGCGTGCAGCCCGTGTCGTTGACCGCTTCCTTGACGACCTGGAAACCCAGAACGCAGGTGCGGTCCAGTAATGGCAGGTATATCGAGCGAGTCACTGGCCGCGGCACAGGAAAAGCTGGAAACAATGCTTCCCGGCGCACGCCTGTCCCTGGCTGAGGAACTCTTTGGAATTCTGGGCCTGCTGGACAGCGATGCTGGACTGCTGCGTGCCCTGACGGATCCGGCTCGTGAAGCCTCTGCCAAGGCAGCCCTGGTCTCCAAGCTGGTGGGCGGCAAGGTTTCGACCGACGCCGAGCAGCTTGTTGCTTCTCTGGTGGAGTCCCGGTGGCGCAACCCGCGCGACATGGGCGACGCCCTGGAAACCCTGGGTGCAACGGTTGTTTCCGCAGTGGCGGAAAACAAGGGCCCCGGCCTCTCCGGCCTGGAAGATCTGGAAAGCGATCTGTTCCGGTTCAACCAGGTTGTAGCAGCCAACCACGAGGTCCAGCGGGCCCTGCAGGAACGGCAGGCTTCGGCCGAGGCGCGTTCCGCGCTGGCCATGAAGCTGGTACCCGGCATGGGAGCCGAAGCAAAGGTGCTGGTGAAGCAGGCAGTTACCGCCCCGCGCGGACTGCGTCCTTCGGCACTGGTCACCCGGTTCATGGAACTGGTAGCCGGCCGGCAGCAGCGGTGGATTGCAGAAGTGCAGTCGAGCCGCCCGCTGACGCAGGAGCAGCAGAAGCGTCTGCAGTCCTCTCTCAACGGACTGTATGGCCGTGAGCTGAAGATTAACGTCAACGTAGACCCGACGATTCTGGGCGGCATCCGTGTCACAGTGGGGGATGAAGTAGTTGATTCCACTGTCACGACACGACTGACCGAACTGCGCCGAAAGCTCGCTGTCTAGTCACCTTCAGGGCCGGCAACGGCCAGAGAAACAATTGAGAACCAATCACGGTCATCGGAAGTAAGCGATGATCACAACATAGGAGAGCAGGGACTGCAGATGGCCGAATTGACCATCAACGCCGACGACGTCCGTAATGCGTTGAACGAATTCGCGGCGTCCTACGAACCCGGAAACGCAGAGCGCGTTGAAGTTGGCCGGGTAACCACCGCCAGCGACGGCATCGCCCGTGTGGAGGGCCTGCCCTCCGTTATGGCGAACGAGCTGCTTCGGTTTGAGGACGGCACGCTGGGCCTGGCCCAGAACCTGGACACCCGTGAAATCGGTGTCGTGGTACTTGGCGATTTCGCCGGTATCGAAGAAGGCCAGGAAGTACACCGCACCGGTGAAGTCCTGTCCGTACCCGTAGGCGACGCCTTCCTGGGCCGCGTAGTCGACCCGCTGGGCGAGCCGATGGATGACCTGGGCCCGATCCAGGCTGAAGCACGCCGTGCACTGGAACTCCAGGCCCCCGGCGTTACCCAGCGTAAGTCGGTCCACGAGCCCCTCCAGACCGGCCTCAAGGCAATCGACGCCATGATCCCGATCGGTCGCGGCCAGCGCCAGCTGATCATTGGTGACCGCAAGACGGGTAAGACCGCCATTGCCGTGGACACCATCCTGAACCAGAAGGCCAACTGGGAGTCCGGCGACGTCCAGAAGCAGGTTCGCTGCATCTACGTTGCCATCGGCCAGAAGGCTTCCACGATCGCTGAAATCAAGCGCACGCTGGAAGACCAGGGCGCCATGGAGTACACCACCATCGTGGCCTCCCCGGCATCCGACCCCGCAGGCTTCAAGTACCTGGCACCGTACGCAGGCTCGGCCATCGGCCAGCACTGGATGTACGGCGGCAAGCACGTCCTGATCATCTTTGATGATCTCTCCAAGCAGGCTGAAGCCTACCGCGCCGTGTCGCTGCTGCTGCGCCGCCCGCCGGGACGCGAAGCCTACCCGGGCGACGTCTTCTACTTGCACTCCCGCCTCCTGGAGCGTTGCGCCAAGCTCTCTGACGAGCTCGGTGCAGGCTCGATGACCGGCCTGCCGATCATCGAAACCAAGGCAAATGACGTCTCGGCCTACATCCCGACCAACGTTATCTCCATCACCGACGGCCAGATCTTCCTGCAGTCGGACCTCTTCAACGCCAACCAGCGCCCCGCCGTCGACGTCGGTATTTCCGTGTCCCGCGTCGGTGGTGCAGCGCAGCAGAAGGCCATGAAGAAGGTCTCCGGTACGTTGAAGCTGGAACTGGCCCAGTACCGCGACATGCAAGCATTCGCCATGTTCGCCTCGGACCTGGATGCGGCTTCCCGCCAGCAGCTGACCCGCGGTGCACGCCTGATGGAACTGCTCAAGCAGGGCCAGTACGCTCCGTTCCCGGTGGAAGACCAGGTTGTCTCCATCTGGATGGGCACCAACGGCTACCTGGATGACGTTCCGGTAGAGGACGTCCGCCGCTTCGAGACCGAGTTCCTGGAGCACGTACGCCACTCCTCGTCCGTCATGACCGTCCTGGCCGAGACGAACAAGCTCGAGGATTCCACGGTCGATGAGATGAAGAACCTCATCACCAACTTCAAGCAGGGCTTCTTCGGCGAAGGTGACAACCGCATGGTTGCCGCCGGCAACGAAGAGACCTCCGCCTTGGACGAGGACTCCGTAGACCAGGAAAAGATCGTCAAGCAGAAGCGCTAGCGGTTTGGTGTTCCGCTGCCGGGCCCGGTGCCAGGCAGCGGAACACCTGGCCATTGCCTTAGCCCCTAGTTCGAACGCTAGGAACTGAAAGGAAAAGTATGGGAGCCCAAATTCGGGTCTACCGTCAGAAGATCGCGTCGACCACGTCGATGCAGAAGATCTTCAAGGCGATGGAGCTGATTGCTGCCTCTCGGATTGGAAAGGCGCGCACCCGTGTGGCTGCGTCACTGCCTTACTCCAATGCGATCACCCGTGCCGTTTCTGCTGTGGCATCCCAGTCGGAGATCGATCATCCGCTGACCACCGAACCGGAGCAGATCCGGCGCGCAGCCGTGGTCATCATGACCTCCGACCGCGGTCTTGCCGGATCATACTCCGCCGGTGTCCTCAAGCAGGGCGAAGCACTTAATGAATTGCTCCGTGAAGAGGGCAAGGAAGTTAAGACCTACCTTGTCGGACGCAAGGCGCAGGCGTACTACGAATTCCGCAACCGTTCCGTGGAACGGGTGTGGACCGGTGGTACCGATGCACCTGAGTTCGAAACAGCCCGAGAAATCGGCAAGGCACTCCTCGATGACTTCAATACGGCCTACGAAGACGGCGGCGTGGATGAAATCCACATTGTCTACACGCGCTTCAAGTCCATGGTTGTTCAGGAACCTGCGGTCATCCGACTGCTGCCGCTGGAGGTAGTGGAGGAAGAAGCCCAGTCAAGCTCTGAGTTCCTGCCCCTCTACGAATACGAGCCCGAGCCCGAAAAGGTCCTGGACGCACTGCTGCCGCGCTACATCGAGTCGCGCATCTTCGCAGCCATGCTCCAGGCAGCCGCTTCCGAGCTTGCCGCCCGCCAGCGTGCCATGAAGGCCGCAGGGGATAACGCCACGGACCTGATCAAGAAGTACACGCGACTTCGCAACAACGCCCGTCAGGCTGAAATCACCCAGGAGCTTTCCGAGATTGTCGCCGGTGCGGACGCGCTCAGCGCCTCCTAGCCGCCTGCAATCGAGCAAGCTCCAACGCAAAACAAAACTTAGTCCACACGCCATCTAACTGAGTGAAGTGAGAGAGATGACTGCCCAAACTGCCGAGCACGGAGCAACCTCCGTAGCACCGGGCGCCACAGGCCGTATCGCCCGTGTCATTGGCCCGGTTGTCGACGTCGAATTCCCGGCTGACGCAATCCCCACCATCTACAACGCACTGACCACCGAGCTGACGCTCGACGGCCAGACCCGCACCATCACCTTCGAGACCTCCCAGCACCTGGGTGACAACCTCGTCCGTGCCATCTCCCTGCAGGCCACCGACGGCCTCGTCCGCGGCGCAGCCGTGGTGGACACCGGTGCTCCCATCTCCGTGCCCGTGGGCGACGGAGTCAAGGGCCACATCTTCAACGTGCTGGGCGAGCCCCTGGACGTTGCCGAGGACCAGCTGGAAATCTCCGAGCGCTGGCCGATCCACCGTTCCGCTCCGAACTTCGCGGACCTTGAGGGTTCCACCGAGATGCTCGAAACGGGCATCAAGGTGATCGACCTCCTGACCCCGTACATCAAGGGCGGCAAGATCGGCCTGTTCGGCGGCGCCGGCGTCGGCAAGACCGTGCTGATCCAGGAAATGATCACCCGTGTTGCCCGCAACTTCGGTGGTACCTCCGTATTCGCCGGTGTCGGCGAGCGTACCCGTGAAGGCAACGACCTCTGGGTTGAAATGGAAGAGGCAGGCGTCCTGAAGGACACGGCCCTTGTATTCGGCCAGATGGATGAGCCGCCGGGAACGCGTCTTCGCGTGGCCCTGTCCGGCCTGACCATGGCGGAGTACTTCCGCGATGTGCAGAACCAGGACGTGCTGCTCTTCATCGACAACATCTTCCGCTTCACGCAGGCAGGTTCCGAGGTTTCCACCCTTCTCGGCCGTATGCCGTCCGCCGTGGGCTACCAGCCGAACCTGGCTGATGAGATGGGTCTGCTGCAGGAGCGCATCACCTCCACCAAGGGTCACTCGATCACGTCCATGCAGGCCATTTACGTGCCTGCTGATGACTACACCGACCCGGCTCCGGCCACCACGTTCGCCCACCTGGACGCGACCACGGAACTTTCCCGTGAAATCGCTTCGCGTGGCCTGTACCCGGCCGTGGATCCGCTGACCTCGACGTCGCGCATCCTCGACCCGCAGTACGTGGGCCAGGAGCACTATGACACGGCTATCCGCGTCAAGCAGATCCTGCAGAAGAACAAGGAACTCCAGGACATCATCGCCATCCTCGGCATCGACGAACTCGGTGAAGAGGACAAGATTGTTGTTTCGCGTGCACGCCGCATCCAGCAGTTCCTCTCGCAGAACACCTACACCGCCAAGCAGTTCACCGGTGTCGAAGGCTCCACGGTTTCCATCAAGGACACCGTTGAAGGCTTCAAGGCCATCTGCGACGGCGACGTTGACCACATTGCCGAGCAGGCCTTCTTCAACGTTGGCGGCATGGACGATGTTGAGCGTCAGTGGGCGAAGATCCAAGAGCAGACCGGGAAGTGAGCCCCATGGCGGACACTGCTGAACTCGAAGTTGAGATTGTTGCAGCAGACCACTTCGTGTGGTCCGGTGCGGCAAAGATGGTCAAGGCCCGCACCAGCGACGGCGAGATCGGGATCCTTCCCGGCCACTCACCGGTGCTGGCCATCCTGGCAGAGGGCACCATGGCCATCGAGCCTGTGTCCGGCTCGCGCATTGAGGTAAGCGTTGACGGAGGATTCTTCTCCGTGGACAACAACCGCGTGGTCATTGTGGCCGACAATGCCAAGGTGACCAACGAAGCAACCGCCGGGATCCGCTGACCCCCACCGATGGACAGCTCCTACGTGTTCATTGCTGTGGCAGCCCTGTTCGGGCTGCTGGTCCTGGCAGTAGTGCTTTTCTGGGTGCGCCGCAGCACGTTGCGGCGCACCCTGGGGACCTTTGACGCCTCCATCTGCTTCCCGCCTGCCGGGTGGCGGATGGGGGTTTGCCGTTATACGGACACCCATCTGGAGTGGCTGCGCCTTGTATCGCTGAGTCCCCGTCCGCCGTACCGTTTCCTGCGAAGTTCGCTGGAAATCAACGGCTGGCGGGAACCCACCGAAGCGGAGCGTGCCCGCATCCAGCCCGGTGCCGTGGTGGTGAAGCTGTCCTGCGAGGACAGCGAGGTCCTGGTGGCCATGAAGTACGAAACCTACACCGGCCTCTCCTCCTGGCTCGAAGCCGGTCCGGTCATCGGCATCGGCACCTGGCGGTAGATCCGGCAGGGCGTGAAAAAGGCACAGGGAAAATTCCCTGTGCCTTTTTTGCTGCCCGGAAACACCCTCCGCCGCCCGCCGCCGAACGAAGCGCTGCGCGGGCGTCCGCCTAGGATGGAGTAATGGAAGACGTCATTGTTGTTACCGGCCCCAGCACCCTCCGCGGAGCAGTTACCGTTCCGGGTGCCAAGAACAGCGTCCTGAAGCTGATGGCTGCCACGCTGCTGGCCGAGGGCCGATCCGTCATCACCAATGTGCCCAACATCCAGGATGTGTGGATCATGGCCGAGCTGCTGCGCCGGCTTGGCTGCACGGTGGATTACGACGTCGACGCCGCATCGGTGGCTGTGGACGTTCCCGCGCTCCCGGGGCACCAGGCGGACTATGACCTGGTGCGGGCCATGCGTGCCTCCATCTCGGTCCTGGGCCCGCTGGTTGCCCGCTGCCGGCGCGCCGAGGTGGCGTTGCCCGGCGGGGACGCCATCGGTTCACGTGGCTTGGACATGCACCGGGCGGGGCTTGAACTGATGGGTGCGACCATCGGTATCGACCACGGCTACCTGATGGCCTCAGTCCCGGAAGGGCTGCACGGTGCCGCCCACATCCTGGACTTCCCGTCCGTGGGTGCGACCGAGAACCTGATGATGGCCGCAACGCTGGCGCGGGGGAGGACCATCATCGACAACGCCGCCCGCGAACCGGAAATCACTGACATAGCGCTGATGCTGACCGGCATGGGCGCCAAGATCAGCGGCGTGGGAACCAACACGCTGGTCATTGACGGTGTGCAGGAGCTGCATCCGGTGGAGCACCGGGTGGTGCCGGACCGGATAGTCGCGGGTACGTGGGCCTTCGCTGCGGCCATTACCGGCGGCGAAATTGAAGTCCGCCAGGCGGACGCGTCAGCTCTCGCCGTAGTACTGGACAAGCTGGTCCAGGCCGGCTGCGAAGTTGAAACCGGGCAGGACGGATTCACCGTCAAGGGGCCCGAGCGCCCGGAGCCGATCAACGTTTCGACGCTGCCTTATCCGGGTTTCCCCACTGACCTGCAGCCGTTTGTGGTCACATTGAACGCCGTTTCCACCGGATCCGGCATGGTGACCGAGAATGTCTTCGAGGCACGCTGGGGGTTTACCTCGGAACTGGCACGATTGGGCGCCGTGGTGCGCCTGGACGGCCATCATGCATTGATTCAGGGTGTTCCGCTGCTTTCCGGGGCGCCGGTGGTAGCGAACGATATCCGTGCAGGGGCAGCGCTGGTAATCGCCGGACTGGCGGCGGACGGAACCAGCGAAGTGCGCGGTGTTGATCATATTGACCGCGGCTATGAAAGGTTTATGGAAAACCTTCGCGGCCTCGGCGCGAACGTGGTGCGCCGGCGGGGCTAGGCCCGCGGACACAGGAAAGCCTCCGGCATATGCCGGAGGCTTTCCTGGTTTCCCTTTCGGGATGTACTGCTGGCTAATCCTTAGAGGGCGGTGACGCCGGTGGCCTGGGGGCCCTTGGCGCCCTGGCCGATCTCGAAGGAAACGCGCTGGTTCTCGTCGAGCGTCTTGAATCCGTTGGTCTGGATCTCGGAGTAGTGAACGAAGACGTCGCCGTCGGAATCGTCCGGAGTGATGAAGCCGAAGCCCTTTTCGGCGTTAAACCATTTGACGGTACCCTGAGCCATTGTTTCTCCTCATAAATGGAACTTACCTGCACGCTCCGTGCGGCTTATGTTACTGAAGCAAGAAAGCCCAAGTTCTTGCCGTTCAGCAGTTCCTTGAGGAGCTTCTCGCTCGCAACGGTCTTGCGAGCATGAAAAAACACCTACACAAAGACTGGTAATAGAGTCGCATAAGCCATTTCGCTGGTCAATGCTGAAAACGAAATATTTGTAAGTTTTTCCTACGTGTTTTCCGGGGCCCGCAGCCAGGTCCCGCCCCGCAGCACACCGAGCAGCTCCAGGTCCGCTGAAACCAGCAGCGCATCGGCCCGCAGCCCACGCCTCAGCGTGCCGACCTCGTCCGCAAGCCGGAGCACCTCCGCCGGCACGCCGGTGGCTGCCAGCACGGCATCGGCCAGCGGGACGCCGGCCTCCACCGCGGTTCGGACGCACTGCAGCAGGGTGGCCGTCCCGCCGGCCAGCCCGCCGTCGGTTGCCAGCCTCGCGGTACCGCCGCTGACCACGACGTCGGCGGGCCCAAGGCGGTATCTGCCGTTCCCCAGCCCGGTGGCGGCCATGGAATCGCTCACCAGCGCCACATTCTGGGCACCGGCCAGGTCAAAGACCGTGCGGATCATCGCCGGGTCCAGATGCACGCCGTCGGCAATGAGCTCCACCACCGCATCACCGCGCTGCGCCGCCCGCAGGCAGGCCGCCACGGGGCCGGGGGAGCGGTGGTGCATCGGGGCCATCCCGTTGAACAGGTGCGTCACGGTAGGGCGCGGAGCGTAGCCGTCGAAGCCCGCTTCCTCCATCTCCTCCCGGGCAGACTCCAGCGACTCGGCTGCGGTGGCGTCCGAGGCATCGGAGTGGCCCAATGAGGGTGTCACGCCCCGGGTAATCAGCCGGTCCACCAGCTCATCGGCACCGGCAAGTTCCGGGGCGTAGGTCATGGTGACCAGTTCATCGTCCGAAGCCAGGAGGAATTCATCCACGAAGTCGGGGTCCGGAGGAAGCAGGGAGGCCGGGTCCTGTGCACCGCAGCGGACGGGGGAGAGGAAGGGGCCCTCGGCATGGATGCCGGCAATCAGCCCTTCCCGGGCGAGGGCGCCCAGCCTGCCGGCGGCCGCCAGCAGCACATCCCGGGGCGCGGAAACGGTACTGGCCAGCAGTGTGGTGGTTCCCGCGGCATGGAGGAAACCGGCGGCCCGGCGCATCCCCTCGGCATCCGCCGTGGTGAAGTCGCTGCCCACCGCCCCGTGGCAGTGCAGGTCCACCAGCCCGGGAATGATGAGGCTGGCGTCGGGGGCGGCGACCGGATCCGGCCAGCCCCCGCCGTCGAAGCCGTCAGCCGGTCCGGCATAGACAATGCGGTCGCCCTCAAAAGCCAGCACACCGTCGCTGACCAGTTCATCCGGGGCGAGCAGGGCGCCGCGGATCCAGCCGCGGTTCTGGTCAGGGGCTGTGGACGTCATGCACCGATTCTAGGCATGCCGGCCGTGCCGGAGAGTCAGAACAGCCGGGAATCCCGGTCATCCACTCCGCGCATGGCGTCATAATCCAGGGTCAGGCAGGTGATTCCGCGGTCTTCGGCCAGGACCCGTGCCTGCGGCTTGATCTGCTGGGCGGCAAAGATCCCCTTGACCGGTGCCAGCAGCGGATCGCGGTTGAGCAGTTCCAGGTAACGGGTGAGCTGTTCCACGCCGTCAATGTCTCCGCGGCGCTTGAGTTCCACCGCCACGGTGGCGCCGGAGGCATCGCGCGCCAGGATGTCCACCGGACCGATGGCGGTCATGTATTCGCGGCGGATCAGCGTATGTCCCTCGCCGAGCCGGTTGATCTGCTCGGCCAGGAGCCGCTGCAGGTCCGCTTCCACGCCGTCCTTGATCAGGCCGGGATCGACTCCCAGGTCATGGGAGACGTCGGAGAAGCGTTCGTGGATGCTGATGATCAGCCGGTCATCGGTTTTGGCACTCTGGACGTTCCACACTTCGGTGACGCCGGCCTCGGCGTCCGTCTCGTCCGGTGCCACGCTGCGCATGGTGGCAGGAGGGCTCATCCAGTTCAGCGGTTTGTAGGATCCGCCGTCGGAATGGATCAGGACGGAACCGTCGGCCTTGACCATCAGGAGCCGTACGGCCAGGGGCAGATGGGCACGGAGGCGGCCGACGTAGTCAACGGAGCATCGGGCTATTACTAAACGCACAGTTGCACTTTACCGGCTCAACTGCGGCAAAATGACTTCTATGCCCCGCTCCAACCGTCCCCGCCGTGTGCCATCGCCCGGCAGCCCCGCCGGGCGCAACGCCCGCCGCAAGTGGGCCTCCGCGCCGCCGGAAGTGGATCTGGAGCGAACCCGCGCCGGACTGCCGCGGCATGAAAGCGGTCCCGACGGCGAGTGGTCAGTGCGGCAGATCACGGCGCAGAACGCCGCCAAGGACTACCGGTGCCCCGGCTGCGGTGTGCTGATCCCGCCCGGCACCGCCCACCTGGTGGTCTGGCAGGAAGACTCGCTGCTGGGCAGGCAGGCGGCCGTGGAAGGCCGGCGCCACTGGCACAGCCACTGCTGGCGGACCCGCCGGCGCTACTAGGCCAATAGGCCAATAGGCCAAGGTCCCGGCGGACCGGACAGGCGGATCGGCCTGGCAGTCCGGACAGCGCGTTACCGAAAGGGCGCTAGTGCCGGTCCTGCCGGGCGATAAAGACTTCCTTGAGCAGCAGCAGCGTGGCCGCCGCCGTCGGGATGGCGATGAGTGCGCCCAGGACCCCGAGCAGGGTGCCGCCGGCGATGACGGCGATGACTGCCACAGCGCCGGGCACTGCCACCGCACGCTGCATCACGCGCGGCGAAACGAAGTAGGCCTCAAACTGCAGGTACGCCATGTAAAGGATGGCGAACACCACCGCAGTCTGCCAGCCCACGGTCAGCGCAACGAGAGACACCAGCACCAGGGCGATGGGCGGTCCCACGAGGGGGATGAACGCCAGCAGGGCGACTACGAAGGCCAGGAGTACGGAGAACGGGACACCGGTAATGGTCATCACGATGAACGCGTACGTGGCGTCCAAAAGGGCCACGAAGCCCTGGCCGATCACGTAGTTGCCCACGCTGCCGGTGATCTCCTCGGAGAGCGCCTCCACCCGGCGGCGCCGGCTGCGCGGCGCCAGCCGGTAGGCCCATTTTTTCATCGACGGCAGGGAGGCCAGGAAATACAGGGTGAGCACCAGGATGATCAGCGCACCGAACAGGCCGTTGGCAATCACCGTGCCCACGCTCAGCACCCCGCCGAACACGCCACCCACCGCGTCGCTGTTGGAGAAGAACTTGGTGACCTCTTCGTCAATGCGGTCACGGATCTGGAACTGCCGGTCGATGTTGACGAAGAAGTCCGAGGCCAGGAAATTATCGATGTAGCCGGGCGTCTTGGAGACAATTTCCGAGGTCTGGCTGACGATGGTGGGAATCAGCGTGGCGAAGAAGGCTGTAACGACGCCGGCCAGGACCAGCACCGTAATGGCGATGCCTGCCGGACGGGGAATCCGCCGCGCAGCGAGCCAGCGGACCACCGGGTCCAGGCCGAGGGCAATGAACAGGGCGGCGCCGATCCACACCAGAAGTTCGCCGACGTTGGTGATGACGAAGTACAGCAGCAGGGCAAGTCCCACGCCAACCGTGAGCATAAATCCGAAGTAGATGGGGTGTGCACGCATACTGCCGGCGTCCGGATCCGGTGCGGCCTGCGCTCCACCAATACCCAGCCGCTCATCGGGCAGACGGACCTCGGAGTCCACGGTGACCTCGGGGCCGGAAAGATCGTCGGGCGGGATTTCAAACCGCGGCCGCGGCCGGGCACCCGGGAAGCCCTGCTGCAGGCGGCCCGTCAGCGAGGAGATGAAACCGGGCAGCCGGCGCGGAGCCGGTGCCCCGGCGGCCGGAGCGTCCTTCGGGGACCGGTCTCCGGCGGCAGGCACCTGGTCCGGGCCGGGGAGCGGTGCGTGGACGGGGAGGTCCTCGTTTTCGCTCATGCGGTGCCTCTTCCTCTGCCGTTTGCGGTGCCTGATACGTTGCGAAACCTTATCAGCAGCACCGGCCCCCGGGGGCGTTTTTGCACTGGCGGGCCCCGGAAGGACATCTCTGCCGGACCCCTCGAATGGGCCGTGTCAAGGGATTTCGTTACCATTGGGTTATAAAGTGCCAGGACACCGATGAACCGCTGCGCTTCCGCCGACCACATCCGCAGGCTTTGTTCCTGCCTGCCGGACGGCGCCGACCCGGAGATGTCACTTCACCGAAGATAGGTAAATTGTGCGAAACAAATTTGCAGTTCCGCTGATAGTCCTCGGGGTGCTGCTGATGCTGATCGGCATCGGACAGCGCACCATCTGGGCACCCCCGGAGACCGAGTCGGTGTCCGCGGACACGTCGGGCAGCGAGGGGCCGGGCGCCGTCGTCACCGTCCTGGAATCGGAATTGCTGGACGAGTATCCGGACGGCGTGGATATCACGGTCCGTTCCGATGCCCCGTTCACGCTGGCCGTAGGACGTGCCAATGACGTGCAGGCATGGGTGGGGGATGCATCCGCCACCCGGCTGAGCCCGGGAGACGGCAGCCTTGGCCTGGTGGTTGGCACGGATGACACCGGCATCACCGCCCCGAACCCGGCAGGCTCTGACCTCTGGGTGGCAGAGGAAGCAGCTGAAGGGGAACTCTCCTATTCCTGGGAAGCGCCGGCTGAGGGCGAGTGGGAGATCCTGCTTGCCGCCGACGGCACCGCCCCGGCTCCCACCGACGTCACGCTGAGCTGGGAAAATGATGCAACCCGCCCGTTTGCCGTCCCCCTGATCATTCTGGGCGCACTGCTTGCCGTCCTGGGCCTGGCACTGGGCTTCCTGCGAAGCGGGGGCGACGGCCCGCGCAGCGGACGCCGCAGCACCGGACCGGACACCGGTGCCGCCCCCGTGCGAAGCACCGAAACCGTTTCCGGCAGCACCGCGCCCTTCACCGCCCTGTCCCGTGGCCGGCGTCGTCCGGTCCTGGCTGCTGCTGCTGCCGCCGCCCTGGTTCTGGTGGCCGCACCCGCACCGGCACTCGCCGGAGAGGAATCCGCTGAGGCCGGCAACCCCGTCATCCTGGATTCGCAGCTGGACCGGATCCTCGCCTCCGTTGCTGACACCGTGGCGGCCGGCGACACGGCCAAGGACGCCTCTGCGCTGGATGAGCGGGTCACGGGTGCAGCCCTGGACATGCGCAAGGCCAACTACGCAGCCGCAGCAAAGATCCCCGACCACAAGGCGCCCGTGCCCGTGGCCGCCGAGGACCTGTTGACCCAGTCCGTGAGTTCAACCTTCTCCTGGCCGCGCACCGTGGTGGCGGTGACCCAGGGCGAAGGCAACGAGGTGCCCCAGGCCCTGCTTCTGGTCCAGGCATCTGCACGGGACAACTACAAGCTCGCTTCCGCAGTCGAGATGCTGCCGGCCAGCACCTTCCCCCAGGCTCCCGCTGCCGAGACCGGAACGGACCAGATCCCGGCCGATTCGGACAACGGCCTGGCCATGGCGCCCCAGGCAGCCGTGACCGCCCTGGCAGACTCACTCTCCAACCCGCAGGGCGGCAACAAGGACACCTTCGAGTCCAACCGCTTCAGCGATGACGTGGTGAAATTCGAGGACGGGGTGAAGAACGATCCCAAGAACGAGTTTGCCAACATCACGTTCAGCCACACCCCGGATCCGAAGGCCACGCATGCACTGCGGACCGAGGACGGCGGTGCGCTGGTATTCGGTTACCTCTCCAACACCTTCTCCAGCACCCCCAAGGAGGCCGGTGATTCCGTGAACCTGGCCGGGACGATCTATGAGGCACTGACCGGTGCGCCGGACACGGATGCCGGTATCGATGTGACGCACGGTGAGGCAGTAATGATCTATGTCCCGGCCTCCGGCGGCACCGGCAAGGCGCTGGTGGTGGGTGCTTCCCAGCAGCTGCTTTCGGCAACCCTGAAGTAGCCGGGGACCCCGGAACGGGGACAGGCTTGCCGGTGACCGGGCGCAAGGTAATAAGGTGAAGAAATGAGCACACCGAACCACCGCCCGTCACCGGCGGCCCCGTCCTCCATGAACCTCCGCGGGGCCGTTGACCTCTCCGCGCTGAAGGCCCGTTCCGCAGCCTCGCCCGCCGCCGCGCCGGCCGCCCCGGCTGCCCCGTCGGGAGGAAACGCCCCGGCCGCGCCGTCGCCGTTCGTGGTGGAGGTTTCGGAGCAGACCTTCCCGCAGATCGTTCAGCTTTCGGCAGAAGTGCCAGTGGTTATTGACCTGTATTCGCGGACAAACGCCGAATCGCAGAACGTGTCCGCCGTGCTGGCGGGCATTGCCGCCGAAGAGAACGGCCGGATGCTCCTGGCCCGGGTGGACGTGGATGCCTATCCGCAGATTGCCCAGGCTTTCCAGGCCATTGCCGTCCCCACCGTTGCGGCCGTGCTGAAAGGCCAGCCGGTACCCATGTTTGACCGTGCACTGCCCGAGGAACAGATCCGGGCCGTGGTGGCCGAGCTGCTGCAGGTGGCCGCCGCCAACGGGGTCAACGGATCCCTGGACGGCGCTGCGCCGGAGGATCCGGCTGCCGAAGCACCCCTGCCGCCGCTGCATCAGGAAGCTTTCGACGCCATTAACGCCGAGGACTACGACGGCGCCGCGGCAGCGTACCGCAAGGCACTGGCCGAACAGCCCGCAGACGCCGAGGCGAAGGCAGGGCTGGCCCAGGTGGAACTGATGATCCGGCTCCGCGGCGCGGACGCCGAGGCGGTGCGCCGGGCCGGTGCCGACGAGCCCGACAACGTGGCGGCGCAGCTGGCCGTGGCCGACCTTGATATTGCCGGAGGCCACGTCGATGATGCCTTCCGGCGCATCATTTCCCTGATCGGGCGGGTCCACGGTGAGGAGCGGGAAACCGCCCGGCTGCGGCTGCTGGATCTGTTCGAAATTGTGGGTGTCAGCGATCCCCGGGTGACCAAGGCCCGCTCGGCGCTGGCCCGGGCCCTCTTCTAGGCGGCGGGCACCCTCATGGAAACAGCGTCACTGTTTGACCCCATGTCCCTGCGCGGCCTGGACCTGGCCCACCGCGGCTGGGTCGCCGCCATGTGCCAGTATTCAGCTGACCCGGTGCTGCCGGAAGTACCCGGCAACGCCCCCGGTGTGCCCAACGACTGGCATCTGATGCACCTTGGCTCCTTCGCCGCCGGCGGCGCGGCCCTGATCATCACCGAGGCAGCAGCGGTCAGCCCCGAAGGCCGGATCAGTCCCCAGGACGCCGGGATCTGGACCGGCGAGCAGGCCGCCGGCTGGCAGCGGATCACGGACTTTGTGCACCGGCACGGCGCCGTGGACGCGCGGATCGGCATCCAGCTGGCACACGCCGGCCGCAAGGCCTCCACCTATGCCCCCTTCGCGCCCGGGCACGGCAGCGTTCCGGCCGACGACGGCGGCTGGCAGACAGTGGGCCCCACCGCCGATGCGTTCGGCAGCTACGCCCCACCCCTGCAGCTGGATGAGGACGGCATCCGCGGCGTCATCAGCGACTTCGCCGCGGCCGCCGTGCGTGCGGTGGATGCCGGGTTCGACACCATCGAGATCCACGGGGCGCACGGCTACCTGCTGCACCAGTTCCTCAGCCCGCTGGTCAACACCAGGACCGATGCCTGGGGCGGCGACGAAGCAGGCCGGAACCGGCTGACCCTGGAAGTCATCGACGCCGTGCGGGCGGTCATTCCGGAATCCATGCCGCTGCTGCTCCGGATTTCCGCTACTGACTGGCTGCCCGGGGGAGTGGACGCTGAATCCTCCGTTGTGCTGGCCCGCCAGGCCCGAGAGCACGGCGTGGACCTGGTGGATGTTTCCACGGGCGGTGCCGTACCGGGAGCAACCATCCCTGTCGCCCCCAACTACCAGGTGGAATTCGCCGCGGCCGTCCGGCACGGCGCGGGGATCCCCACCGCCGCCGTCGGGCTGATCGACTCCGGCACGCAGGCGGAGGAAATCCTGCAGGCAGGGTCCGCCGACGCCGCCCTGATCGCCCGGGCAGCCCTGCGCGATCCGCACTGGTGGCTGCGCGCGGCTGCCGAGCTGGACCAGAAGCTGCCCTGGGTGCCGCAGTATGAACGGGGCAGGCGCCCCGGCGGGTTCTAGCAACAACGCGGTAGTCCGCACGGGGGAGGGGCCGGCGCCCGCGGGCGCCGGATCTGGTCCCTGCTGCGGAGGTCAGCGAAAGCAGCGGCCGCTAGTCTGAACCTATGACAGATTCCGCGCCTGTGACAGATCCATCGGCGGCCGCGCCGGCCCTGGCCATACGGGGCCTGGCCAAGCGTTTTGGCCCGAAGACGGCCGTCAACGGCATCAGCCTGGATGTTCCTGCCGGGTCCTTCTACGGGCTGGTGGGACCGAACGGTGCCGGTAAAACGACCCTGCTGTCCCTGGCCACCGGCCTGCTGCGGCCGGACCAGGGGCAGGTGTGGGTGCACGGAACCGATGTCTGGGCACAGCCTGTCGAAGCCAAACGGCTGATGGGCATTCTGCCGGACGGCGTGCGTCTTTTTGACCGGCTCACCGGTGAGCAGCTGGTCACCTACGCCGGCCTGCTGCGGGGAATGGACCGCGATACGGTTTCGTCCCGGACCAAGGACCTGCTTGCCGCCATGGACCTCAGCGCGGACGCCGGGAAACTCGTGGTGGACTACTCGGCAGGCATGACGAAAAAGATCGCCCTGGCCTCGGCCCTGATCCATGCCCCGCGCCTGCTTGTCCTCGACGAGCCGTTCGAGGCGGTGGACCCCGTCTCGGCCGCCAACATCCGCGACATCCTCGCCGGCTATGTTTCCTCGGGCGGCACGGTCATTGTTTCCAGCCATGTCATGGACCTGGTCCAGCGTATGTGTGACCACGTGGCGGTGGTGGCCGGTGGCAACCTGCTGGCAGCGGGGACCGTGGACGAGGTCCGCGGCGGGGGAAGCCTGGAAGACCGTTTCGTTTCGCTGGTAGGCGGACGGACCCACTCGGAAGGGCTGGAATGGTTGCGCACCTCCTAAGGCTGAAGCTGGTTCTGCTGCGTAACTCGCTTCGGCGCAGCCCGTGGCAGCTGGTCGGCATTGTGCTTGGCGGCCTTTACGGGGTCGGCATCCTGGCCCTGCTGCTGGGTGCGCTGTTTGTGGCGGGCTCGAATCCTGCCCTTGCCCGGACCGGTGTCATCCTGGGCGGCGCGCTGGCCGTCCTCGGCTGGGCACTGATACCGGTGGTGTTCTCCGGCCTGGACCTGACCCTGGACCCCGCCCGGTTCACCACCTTCGCCATTCCGGTGCCCAAGCTGCTCACGGGGCTGGCTCTGGGCGGCCTGATCGGCATCCCCGGGGCAACCATGCTGCTGGCCGTACTGGTGCAGGCACTGAGCTGGTTCCGTTCGCCGCCCGCCCTGGCCGCCGCGCTGGTGCTGGCCGGCGTCGCTCTGTTCACCTGCCTGATAGCCGCCCGGGTCACCGTGGCGGCAGCGGTTTCCCTCACCGGATCCCGCCGGTTCCGCGACGTGACCGGGCTGCTGCTGATTGTCCCTCTCATCCTGGTGGGCCCGCTGCTGTCCGCAGTGGGTGAAGGCATCAGCATGAACGGGGACTTCCTCGTCCGTTTGGCTGACGGACTCTCCTGGACACCGCTGGGCGCAGTCTGGGCCGTCCCGGGGGATATTGCTCTGGGCCATTTCGGTGCCGCAGCGGCCAAAACCGTCATCAGCGTCGTGTTTCTGGCGGTGCTGGTTCTCCTGTGGAAGGCGCTGCTGCTGCGGGCGCTGGTAAACCCGCCGCAGGTCTCAGCCGGCGGACGCAAGTCCGCAGGGGTCGGGTTCTTTGCCCGTTTCCCGGCCACTCCCACCGGCGCCGTAGCGGCCCGTGCCCTGACCTACTGGTTCCGCGATCCGCGGTACAGCGCCTCGCTGCTGATTATTCCGATCCTGCCGGTGCTGGTGGTGTTTATGGCCAACAATGCGGGGCCGGACGGAAGCGCCGGGCTGCTGGTCACCTTGGTGATGGGACCTCTGGTCGGGTTCCTGCTGGGGTATACCCTCCACGCCGATGTCTCCTACGACAACACCGCCTTCGCGCTGCACCTCGCCACCGGTGTCAGCGGCCGGGCGGACCGGGCGGGACGCGTGCTGGCCTGCGCGGTATTCGCGGTTCCGGCCGTGCTGCTGGCCTCGCTCCTGCCGGCGTTCCTGAGCGGTTTGACGCAATTGGCTCCCACCGTCCTCGGCGTAAGCCTGGGCGCACTGCTGATGGGTATGGGGGTTTCCAGTGCCGTGTCCGCCCGCTACACCTACAACGTTCCGGTCCCGGGCGAAAACGCGTTCAAGACGCCGCCCGGATCAGCCGGACGGACCTTCCTTGTGCAAGGCATTTTCGCCATGGCGCTGCTGGTACTGCTCGTGCCGGTGCTGGTCCCGGCAGTGATCGCCGTGGTGACGGAGAACATGGCCTGGGGCTTTGTCACCCTGGCAGCGGGCACCGTGCTGGGCTCTGCGGTGCTGGTGGCCGGTATCCGGCTGGGCGGACGCTGGATGGACGCCCGCGGTCCGGAACTGCTGCAGCAGGTCTCCGTCAACAAGTAGATGGCGGGTACTAAGATGGAAGCCATGAGCCTGCCCCCAGATCCTTTCGAATCCGATCCCCGCCGCCTGGATGACAACGGGACGTCCACGGCCACCATCGAGCGCGAAGAACTGCGCGAAGAGATTGAACCCGGCGACAGCGAACGCTTTGCTCATTACGTGCGCAAGGAAAAAATCATGGAGTCCGCACTGTCGGGGGAACCTGTCATTGCCCTGTGCGGCAAGGTCTGGACGCCCGGACGCGATCCGCAGAAGTTCCCGGTCTGCCCCACGTGCAAGGAAATCTACGAGGGCCTGCGCCCCGGTGGAGACAAGCCCAAGGACAAGAAGTAGTCCGTCCGCCCGGACGTGTTCACCGTTTTCAAGCCCCTGCGAGGGCAGTTAGTCCTGATGCCTGCATGACCTCTGTGTTAACCCCTGCGCGCCTTTGCATGCGCCACCAGCTGTCCCCGTCCGGCACCCGCACGGCAACAACCAATCGAGTACCTGGAAAGGTTGCGTTCCCAGCGTGAGTTCCGAAACGCTTTTCGGCGCCGGTGCGTCCCTGCCTCCCGCCTATCCTGAACGCGCCGCCTGGGGCACCGCCCCGAAGCTGCGCCAATGGCAGGCAGAAGCGCTGGAGAAGTACTTTGCCTCCAATAACAGCGACTTCCTCGCTGTCGCCACCCCCGGTGCCGGCAAAACCACCTTCGCGCTGCGGGTTGCCAATGAACTCGTGGAGCGTGGGATCGTCAACCGCATCACCGTCGTCGCCCCCACCGACCACCTCAAGCGGCAGTGGGCCGACGCCGCAGCGAAGGTGGGCCTGGCGATCGACCCCAATTTCAAGAACGCCGACGGCCGGCACGGCCACGGCTTTATCGGCGTGGCCGTCACTTACGCCCAGGTGGCCTCCAAGCCCATGCTGCACCGCGCCAAAACGGAGGCGGCCCGCACACTGGTCATCCTGGACGAGATCCACCACGGCGGCGACACGCTGTCCTGGGGTGACGGCATCCGGGAGGCCTTTGAACCGGCGGTCAAGCGGCTTTCCCTGACGGGTACGCCGTTCCGCTCAGATACCGCAGCCATTCCCTTTGTGGAGTATGTCGAGGACCGGGACGGGATCCGCCGGTCCAAGGCCGACTACACCTACGGCTACGGCCAGGCGCTCAAGGACCATGTGGTCCGCCCGGTCATGTTTATGGCCTATTCCGGACAGATGCGCTGGCGCACCAGTGCGGGCGACGAAATGGCTGCCTCGCTGGGCGAAGCGGCCGTCACCAAGGACATCACGGCGCAGGCCTGGCGGACCGCACTGAACCCTACCGGCGAGTGGATCCCGGCCGTTCTGGCGGCCGCGGACAAGCGTCTCACGGAGGTCCGCCGGTCCGTTCCCGACGCCGGCGGCCTGGTGATTGCCACCGACCACGACGACGCACGGGCCTACGCGGGCTGGCTGAAGAAAATCATGGGGGAATCCCCAACGGTCATCCTCTCCGACGATGCGAAGGCCTCGGAGAAGATTGAGGAGTTCTCCGCCGGCACCCAGCGCTGGATGGTGGCAGTGCGGATGGTGTCCGAAGGCGTGGACGTGCCCCGCCTGGCGGTCGGTGTGTATGCCACCTCCACCGCCACACCGCTGTTCTTCGCCCAGGCCGTGGGCCGCTTTGTCCGTGCCCGCAAGCGCGGCGAGACGGCGTCCGTGTTCCTGCCCTCGGTGCCGAACCTGATGGCGCTGGCCAACCAGATGGAAGTCGAACGCGACCACGCCCTGGACCGGCCGGAGAACCATCTGGAAGAGGAAGGCTTCGGGCTCGAGGACAGCCTCATGGAGGCGGCCAATCGCGAGGACAAAGCCTCCGGTGAGCTGATGAAGCAGAAGTTCGAGGCGCTGGAATCCCAGGCCTCCTTTGACCGGGTCCTGTTTGACGGCGGCGAGTTCGGCACCGGCGGCGCGCTGGGCAGCGAGGAGGAGCAGGACTTCCTGGGTATTCCCGGGCTCCTGGATGCGGAGCAGATGAGCGTGCTGTTGCGCCAGCGCCAGCATGAGCAGCTCTCCCGCCGGGGCAAACGCGCCGGTGCCGAGGCCCAGGTGCCGGCGGAAGCTCCCGAGGTGGTGGACCACCGCCGGCTCACCGAGCTGCGCGGGGAACTGGCGAAGAACGTTTCCGCCTGGTCCGCCCGCTCCGGCATGCCCCACGGCGTGGTGCACAGTGAGCTGCGCCGGATCTGCGGCGGACCGCCGGTGGCCCAGGCCAACGAGGAGCAGCTGAACAAGCGGCTGAAGAAGCTCCAGGACTGGTTCATCGGCCGGAAATAGTGTCAGGTGCTGAAAACGCCCGCCGCGGTGCGGCGGGCGTTTCAGTGCAGTGGTGCTCCCGCAGTGGTGTTCCCGCGGTGGTGTTCCTGCGCCAAGGGGCCGGCTAGAGGTCGATGATCTCCACGCCGGCGTCTTCAACCTCGGCCCAGGCAGCCAGGGCGCCCTGCCGGGTGATGCCGCGGGTCAGCTCGGGGATCACGGCAGTGGTGTAACCGGCTGCCACGGCATCCAGTGCGGTGGCACGGACGCAGTAATCCGCGGCCAGGCCCACCACCACCACTTCATCCACGTCGTTTTCCCGCAGCCAGTCATCCAGGCTCAGGGTTTCCTCCTTTGACTCCGGCTCGGCTTCGGGATCTCCCGTGGGAACTTCTTCCTCCGGGGCCAGGACGCCCTCGAAGCCCGAGTAGGCGGCCTCGTACTGGCCTTTGCGGAACACCGCGTCCACCAGCTCGGTATCCAGATCCGGGTGGAGCTGGGCTCCCGGGGTTCCCGCGACGCAGTGGCGCGGCCAGGAGTCCACGAAGTCCGGTGTTTCGGAGAAGTGTGCTCCCGGATCAATGTGCCAGTCCTGTGTGGCAGCCACCAGATCGTAGCGTCCTGCGGAACTTTCGACGTAGTCGGTGATCTCACCGGCCACATCCGCCCCGCCGGGCACTGCCAGCGAACCGCCTTCACAGAAATCGTTTTGTACGTCGACAATAATCAGGGCGCGGGCCATGCTTACTCCTCGTATTCGGTGGGGATAGCCGGTTCGCCGCGCTGCAGGCGGTTTACCGAGGTCGGAAGTTCGGCCAGGGACAGTGCATGCCGCTCCGCTGCGCGGGTTACGGCTTCCGGCCCGGTCCAGCCGGGCAGGATCTGTCCGTCGGCCACGAACTGGTGCAGCAGGGGCCGGTCGTTGCCGTCGTCGGCCGGCGCGTGGCCGACTCCGATGACTTCAGCGGTAGCCTTGCCGCGTTCGTCGAGCCGCCGCAGCGCATACTTGCGTCCGCCGCGGGAAATCTTGTTCTTGGCCGCCTTGGCCACGGAAACAAACTCATGGTCCTCACCTTCGCGGCTGACCAGTTTGTAGACCATGCCGGCGGTGGGTGCGCCGGACCCGGTCACCAGCGAGGTGCCGACGCCGTAGGCGTCCACTGGTGCCGAGGCCAGTGCGGCGATGGCGTACTCGTCCAGGTCAGAGGTCACCATGATGCGGGTGTTTGTGTTGCCCAGGTCATCAAGCAGGTCCCGCACCCAGCGTGCCTGGGCCACCAGGTCGCCGGAATCCAGCCGCACCCCGCCCAGGGCGGGCCCCGCCACTTCCACGGCGTTGCGCACGCCGCGTTCGACGTCGTACGTATCCACCAGCAGCGAGGTGTCCAGGCCCAGGGCACCGGTCTGTGCGGTGAAGGCTTCCTTCTCGGAGTCGTGGAGGAGGGTGAAGGAGTGCGCCGCGGTTCCCACGGTCTTGAGCCCGTACCGGAGCCCGGCTTCGAGGTTGGAGGTGCTGTGGAAGCCGGAAATCACTGCCGCACGGGCTGCCGCGACGGCTGCCTCCTCGTGCGTGCGGCGCGAACCCATCTCGATGCAGGGCCGGCCGTCCGCGGCGGAGGTCATCCTGGACGCGGCAGAGGCAATGGCACTGTCGTGGTTGAGCATGGACAGCACCATGGTCTCGAGAATGCAGGCCTCGGCGAAAGTGGACTCCACAATCAGGAGCGGGGAGTTGGGGAAGTAGGCTTCACCCTCGGCGTAGCCGTAGATGTTCCCGGAGAACCGGAAATCCGCCAGCCAGTCGAGGGTCCGCCGGTCCACAACGTTGTTGCGGGCCAGGAATTCCAGTTGCGGTGCCTCGAAGCGGAAGCTTTCCAGCGCCTCAAGGATGCGGCCGGTACCGGCGGTGATGCCGTAGCGGCGGCCGTCCGGCAGGCGCCGGGCAAAGACTTCGAAGACGGACCGCCGGGAGGCGGTGCCCGAATGGAGGGCAGCCTGGAGCATCGTGAGCTCGTAGTGATCCGTATACAGGGCGGAGTTTGGGGTGTGCCAAGCGGCGGGACTGTTCACAGGCAAAACTCTAACCCGCGCATCCCCGTTGAGTAGAAGAGGGACCCGGGCGGGGTCCGCAAGGATTCCTCACTACAATTGAACCCATGGTTACCAGCACTGCCCCCGGCACGGACACCCTGACATATGAGGAGACGGAGTCCCTGGTGGCTGCGGACGTCCCGTGGGTCGTGATCGTCTGGAATGATCCGGTGAACCTGATGACTTACGTCAGCTACGTCTTCCAGAGCTACTTCGGCTACTCCGAAGCCAAGGCCCACCGGCTCATGATGGAGGTCCACCAGGCCGGCAGGTCGGTGGTGGCTACCGGGTCACGGGAATCAGCGGAGCGCGACACCCTCGCGATGCACTCCTACGGGCTGTGGGCCACCTTCCAGAAGGCGGACGCCGCGTGAGCCGGTGCCGGGCAGCAGGCTTTGAAGATCGCGTCAACAGGAACGGACAGTAGTGGCAACCGGATTCAAGCTCACCCGCAAGGGCATTACCGCCAACCTGGAACCGGGGGAACGGGATCTGCTGCGCAAGCTCTTTGCCGATGTGCAGGAACTGCTGGAACCGGAGACGGCGGCGGACAGCGATCCCCTGGCAGCGATGGTGGGCATTGACATGAGCGCCGCCGTCCCGCAGGACACGGCCCTGCAGCGGCTGCTCCCCAACGGGATTGAGGGCAATGACGAGGACGCCCTGGAATTCCGCCGGTTCACTGAACGCTCCCTGCGCGAGTCCAAGCAGGCGGCCCTGCGCGCCGCGGCCCTGCAGCTCGAAACGGCGCCGCTCCGGCTGGACCCGGCCCAGGCGCAGCTTTTTGCCCGCGCGCTGAATGACGTCCGGCTGGTCCTGGGGGACCGGCTGGGCCTGGCCAGCGATGAAGATGCCGAACGCCTGCAGGATATTACGGACCCGGCCCGGGCCCGTGACGTGGACGGATACCTGGCGCTGGTCTACAACTTCGTCACATGGCTGCAGGACACACTGATGCAGGCTTTGCTGAAATCCCTGCCCTGATACCGGTTCCGCCGCGGCACTGCGCGGGCCGGCAGGATCACATGTGATTCCTGCCGGTGTACCTGTGAGCAAGGGCACGCGGCAGTGAATGTGCGCTCGCTGCAGGGAGGACTATTGTCAGTACATTATGATTTCAAACCCGGTCCATCCGTCCGCACATTCAGGGGAGAGGTCCCCGGGGCAGCCCGTGGGGGCACCCGGATCCGGCTCCCCGGAGACGCCGCAGGGGCAGGTGCCCGCGACGTCCGCTGAGCCTTCAGTCCGCGTCCGCAACCCGGATGCACCCATCGGTATCTTCGATTCCGGCGTTGGCGGACTGACCGTGGCCCGGGCCGTCCTGGACCAGCTGCCGAACGAGGCCGTGATGTACGTGGGGGACACGGCCAAAGGCCCCTACGGCCCCCTCCCGATTGCCGAGGTCCGCGCCAACGCGCTGGGCGTTATGGACGAACTGGTGGACTCCGGAGTCAAGCTCCTGGTCATCGCCTGCAACACCGCCTCGGCCGCTGTGCTGAGGGACGCCCGCGAACGCTACACACACCGGTACGGGATTCCGGTTATCGAGGTCATCCAGCCGGCCGTACGGCGCGCCGTGGCGGCCACCCGCACCGGACGGATCGGCGTCATTGGCACTGCTGCCACTGTGGGCTCGCGGGCCTATGACGACACCTTCGCGGCCGCACCCCACCTGAGGGTGTCCTCGGTTGCCTGCCCTGCCTTCGTGGAATTCGTGGAAGCCGGGGTCACCTCGGGGCCGGACGTGCTGGCAACGGCCGAGGAATACCTCGCGCCGCTGCGGGCACAGGATGTCGATACGCTCGTGCTGGGCTGCACCCACTATCCGCTGCTGACCGGCGTGATTTCCTATGTCATGGGGGACGGCGTCACCCTCGTCTCCAGCGCCGAGGAAACCGCCAAGGATGTCTACCGGGCCCTGATCAGCCACGGCATTGAACGGCAGGAGCGGACGGCGCCCCAGCACACCTTTGTCGCCACCGGCGATGCGGCCTCCTTTGAACTTCTGGCCCGGCGTTTCCTGGGACCCGAAGTGCTCAGCGTCCAGCAGGTGGACCACGTATCAGCGCATTACCCCACCGGCAGCATGGCGCGGGTTACTCCGCAGATGATTGCCGCAGCCCGGGCAGACGCCCCCGAACGCATGGGGGCGCCACAGGGTGCCCTCTGGAACGGCACAGCATGAAACTGACCATCGTAGGCTGCAGCGGCTCCTTCCCCGGCCCGGCGTCTCCGGCGTCCTGCTATCTCGTCACCGCCAACGACGGCGAACGTGACTGGCGGATCCTGCTGGACCTCGGTAACGGTTCCCTGGGCGCGCTGCAGCGCTACATGGACCTGCGCGATATTGACGCGGTGCTCCTGACGCATCTCCATCCGGACCACTGCATGGACCTGTGCGGGCTGCATGTGGCCGTGCACTGGGATCCCGCGGGCTGGAACCGGGACCGCATCAAGGTATGGGGCCCGGTCGCCACCGCGGACCGGATGGCCACTGCCTACGGCCTGGAACTGGACCCGGGCATGCACGAGGACTTCGAATTCTCCCACTGGACGCCGGGCCAGCCGCAGCAGATCGGCCCGTTCACCGTCACTCCGTACCCGGTGCGGCATCCTGCCGAAGAAGCCTACGCATTGCGGGTGGAAGCCCGCAGCACCGACGCGGACGGTGTGGAAACACTGCGGACCCTGGCCTACTCGGGGGACACCGATTCCTGTCCCGGGCTGGAGGCAGCCGCCCGGGATACCGACGTCTTCCTCTGCGAGGCCGCATTCCACGAGGGCCGCGATGACGGTATCGAGGGTGTGCACCTCACCGGCCTGCGCGCCGGAGCCGCCGCCACAGCCGCCAACGCCCGCCGCCTGCTGCTCACCCACCTTCCGGTGTGGAACGATGCCAGCGTCAGCGTCGCCGAAGCACGCCGGTCCTACAGCGGTGACCTGGCCGTCGCCGTCGCCGGCGTCTCCTACGACGTCGGTTCCCCCTTTACCGCCCCGCTGGCGGTCCAGAAGGCACGCAGCGTCTAGGTCCTGTCCGGGCCCGTACGGCCCCGGCGATAGACTGAACCCATGACTACCGCACCCACCCCTGCATCAAGCCTGCGCGCCGACGGCCGCACCCCGGACCAGCTGCGCAGCATTACCATTACCCGCGGCTGGTCCAAGCAGGCCGAAGGCTCGGCACTGATCGAGTTCGGCAATACGCGCGTGCTGTGCACCGCCTCCCTGACCCCCGGGGTTCCCCGCTGGCTCAAGGGTGAAGGCAAGGGCTGGGTCACTGCCGAATACGCCATGCTGCCGCGTGCCACCAACACCCGGAATGACCGCGAATCGGTCAAGGGCAAACTGGGCGGGCGCACCCACGAGATCTCCCGGCTGATCGGCCGCTCGCTGCGTTCGATTATCGATACCAAGGCACTGGGCGAGAACACGATTGTGCTGGACTGCGACGTCCTGCAGGCCGACGGCGGCACACGCACCGCAGCCATCACCGGCGCCTACGTGGCGCTGGCAGACGCCGTGGCCTGGGCCAGGGACAACAAGCTGATTGCCCGCAACGCCAACCCGCTGACGGACAGTGTGGCCGCGATCAGCGTTGGCATCATCGACGGCGTCCCGATGCTGGACCTGCCCTACGTGGAGGACGTACGCGCGGAAACCGACATGAACGTGGTGGTGACCGGATCAGGGAAGTTCGTTGAGGTCCAGGGCACCGCGGAAGGCGCACCCTTCGACCGCGCCGAGCTGGACGCGCTGCTGGACCTGGCCCTGCAGGGGACCGCGGAGCTGGCCGAAATCCAGCGCCGGACCCTGGGCGGCGAATAAATGGCGCCGGCACCCCGCCTGGTCCTGGCCACCCGCAACCCGGGCAAGCTGCGTGAGTTGCGCGAACTGCTGCGCGGGCAGGTTCCCGGCCTCGACGTGGACACCCAGGTGATCGACGCCGCCGCGGCGGGAGTTCCCGACGTTCCCGAAACCGGCGTGACCTTCGAGGAAAACGCACTGCTCAAGGCCCACGCCGTCGCGGCTGCCACCGGCCTTCCGGCAGTCGCCGACGATTCCGGCCTCGCGGTGGACGTTCTTGGCGGGGCCCCTGGCATCTTCTCCGCCCGCTGGTCCGGCCGGCACGGCGACGACGCCGCCAACCTGGCCCTGCTGCTGGCCCAGCTTGCGGATATTGCCGCTGAGCACCGCGGTGCGGCCTTTGTCTGTGCTGCGGCCCTGGCGCTTCCCGATGGTGTCGAAACCGTGGAACGCGGCGAGCTGCGCGGCACCCTGCTTGAAACCCCGCGCGGCGAAGGCGGTTTCGGCTACGACCCGATCCTGCTTCCGGCCGGTGAGGAGCGCAGCTGCGCCGAACTCAGCGGAGCCGAAAAGAACGCGATCAGCCATCGCGGCCAGGCGTTCCGGGCACTGGTTCCGGCCCTTGTTGCCGCCCTGGCGGAGGAAAAAACCGGCGCCTAGGCGCAGGCCGGGGGATGTGTGATGCGTCCCAAACACGCCGCGGGGACGCGCGGGGATTCTTCCCGGGCCGGGGGCCTAGGGCAGAATTGACCGCGAGATGACTATTACAGCAGCCGTTCCCGCAGCCACCTCTTCTACTACTGCCGAGCCGTCGGCCCTCGGCGGTGTGGCCGACTGGGCGGTCGGGGTGATGGAGGCCATCGGTGCCCCGGGCGCCGGTTTGGCCATCGCCCTGGAAAACCTTTTCCCCCCGCTGCCGAGCGAAATCATCCTGCCGCTGGCCGGTTTCACCGCCAGCCAGGGCAATTTCTCCATGGCGGCGGCACTGTTCTGGACCACGCTCGGCTCGGTAGTGGGTGCGCTGGCACTGTACGGCCTGGGGGCCTGGCTGGGCCGGGACCGGATGCGCCGCCTGGTGGAGAAGGTTCCCCTGGTGGACCTTGAGGATGTGGACAAGGTCGAGGCCTGGTTTGAGCGCCACGGGTACAAGGCCGTGTTCTTCGGCCGGATGATCCCGCTGTTCCGCAGCCTGATCTCGATCCCCGCGGGCATTGAACGCATGCACCTGCTGACCTTTACCGCACTGACCACCGCCGGCAGCCTGATCTGGAATGCCATCTTTATCGTCGCCGGCTTCTACCTGGGCGAAAGCTGGCACGTTGTTGAGGCCTACGCCGGCGTGTTCCAGAAGATTGTCATCGCGGCGGTCATCATCACGGCGGTCTGGTTCATCACCGCCAAGATCCGCAGCAGGCGGCGGAAGCCGGTGTCCGGCACCGATGCCTGAAACCGGGCTTAGTTTCACCGCAATAGATTTCGAAACCGCCAACGGCTTCCGCGGTTCGCCCTGCTCCGTGGGCCTGGTCCGGGTCCGGAACGGGCAGGTTGTCGAGGAAGCCTCGTGGCTGATGCGTCCCCCGGAGGGGCACGACTATTTTGACCGGCGCAATGTGCGCATTCACGGGATCGAACCGGACATGGTGGCCGGGGCTCCGCGGTTCGGTGAACTCTTTCCGGAAATCGGTGCCTTCATCGGCAGCGACCTGCTCGTGGCGCACAACGCCGCGTTCGACCTGGGCGTGATCCGCTCCGCGCTGGAAGTCTCGGAACTGGCGGGCCCGGCCTATGACTACACCTGCACCGTGGTGCATTCCCGCCGCACCTATCAGCTGCCCTCACATTCGCTGCCGTTCGCTGCCGAGGCAGCGGGCGTTCCGCTCCTGAACCATCACGATGCCACCGAGGATGCCCGCGCCTGCGCGGGCATCATGATTGACATTGCCCGCCGGGCCGGAGCGGTGTCCATGCCGGACTTTTTCCTTCGCCAGGGGCTGCAGGCATCCCACCTGCCCGCGTATGTGCCGGGCACTCATCAGCTGTCCAAGGCCACCCGGGACGCACTGGCCCGGGGTACCGGCACCGCAGCCGCGGTGGCGGCTGCCGGAACACCCTGGCAGGGCTGGCCGTCCGAAGGGGAGAACCCGCCGCCCAACCCGCTGGCGGATCCGCGCCATCCGCTGTTCGGCCAGACGATCGTTTTCACCGGCAACCTGGGCATGCCCCGCCAGACCGCGAAGGACCGCGCGGCCGAGGCCGGAGCCCGCACCGCCAGCAACGTCACCCGCGCCACCACGGTGCTGGTGGTGGGGGACGGCTTTGAACCGGCGGACCTGCGCAGCGGACGCCTCACCGGTAAGGCGCGCAGGGTCCTGGACCTGCACGAGCGGGGCCAGCGCATCGAGGTGCTCTCCGAAGCCGAGTTCCTGCAAACCCTGGGCGGTATCTGGCCCCGAGGCTCGCAGTAACCGGTCCGTGAGCCGCGGGCTAGGGCGCGATTGTCGCAGAGACGTAGCTGTCGGCCAGCCGCTCGACCGCTGCGCGTTCACGCAGCGACGCGAGCAGGGGGCCGGCCAGCACACCGTACAGCGCGCCCAGCAGGCTGCCGGCGACGACGGCGGCCGGCGCCCCGCCGGCAGCCGCAGCTTCGCGAAGGGCCGCCGTCACGGTGTCTTCCGGTGAGGCAGGGGCTCCCGCCGCCGCCTGCCGGGCGAGCGCATTCTCTGCCCTGAGTGCCGCCGACAGTCCAAGTGTCAACGCACCTTCCGCAGTCGTCCCGCCGGTTGCCCCGCTGCCGGAAGTCGTCCCGCCGGCCGTCGTGTCGCCGGCCGTCGTGCCGCTGGCTGTCGTGCCGCCGGCCGCGAGGTCCGGTCCGGAGATGACCGAGCGGAGCCGGTCAGCAAGTCCGGGGACGCCGCCGTCGGAGTCCGCCGCAGCTTCTGCCGGTGCCAGGGCCTTCTCCGCTGCTGCGGCCAGAGTAGTTCCCGGCGACAGCAGCCCGTGCACGGTCGCAGCGAAAACGGCAGACGCATGACGGGCCGCGGGATGGCCGTGGGTCAGCGAAGCGGCATCCAGTGCGAGCTTGTAGACGGTTTCGGTGGGTACATAGGGCAGCAGGCCGAACGGCGCCGAGCGCACCAGCGCGGCAGGACTGTCCGATTCCGTGTTCACTGGCCGCTGGCGTGTCCCCATTTCACCGCTGGACAGGGCGGATACCACCTCCGGATCCAGGCCGGCGTCCGCCGTGCCCGCGTCCGCTGTGCCAGCCGGCGTCGGGTGCAGCAGTTCCTCAGCATCAAGGGGCCGGGGGAGGGGAACCAGTCCGGTCTCGGGGAGGGCTATGCCGCGGCCCCGGAGCCAGCGAAGGTAGGCGAGCCAGATGCAGGCGGTTTCATCGGCTCCCACTCCCGAATTCGCCCATTCGACGGCTTCGAGCAGCCCGTCCAGTGAATACAGGGCCAGCTGGGTAGCCGAAGAAACCGACAGCGTGTCCTCCAGGCGCTCCGGGCCGGCTGTGCCCAGTGCGTCGCCCAGAGCCCCGCCGAGCAGGCAGGCTCGGATTTTGGCGCCAAGGGCTGTATGGGAAGAGGACAAGGGTGCGGAATACGGTTCGGAGCTCACTGTTCCAGCATAGGTGCCGGGGCTGGGCCGGAAAGACTCGATTCACCTGCCACACAGCGGGCATTCAGCGGGTTAACAGACTGCACTGACACGGTGGGGTAGTTTTGTTGTGAGTTCGATAAGAAGACTTATATATCGGCGGCATGCCTGTTCACGCCGCCCACCACACGTTAGGAATGTCTCTCCCATGTCATCTGAGCCCTTATCAACCAGCGGAGCCCGGGCCGTAACGCCCGTCCGCGACGCAGCGTCCGACACCCGCGGCCACGACTACGGGTTCGTGGGACGGACCGTGGCCGAGGGGATTGGATCATTCCTGCTTGTGTTCGCGGGCATCGGAGTGGGCATCTTCACCGCCGGCAGCGGCATCAGCCCGCAGCTGGCCTTCGGGCTTGCGCTGGCCGGTGCCATGGTCGCCTTCGGCTACATCTCGGGCGGGCACTTCAATCCGGCCATCACCCTGGGCAGCGCGGTTGCCGGACGCACCCAGTGGAAGTACGTGCTGCCCTACGTCCTGGCGCAGCTGCTTGGCGCAATCCTCGCCGTCGCCATCCTCTGGGTGGCCATTACCGGCCACCAGCAGATCGGCGAGCAGACCCGCCAGTTCCTTACCGGCGTCTCCAACGGCTACGGGGATCACTCGGTGAACCTGTTCCCGCTGCCCAGCGCCCTGCTGCTTGAGGTTATTGCCGGCGCCCTGCTGACCGCCGTCTTCCTCGGCTCCGTGGCACGCCGGTCCGGCGCAGTCGCCGGTGCCTTCGCCGTCGGCGTGACCTACGCCGTACTCCTGACCGTGCTTGCCCCCGTGACCAACGGCGGCATCAACCCGGCACGTTCCACGGCCACTGCCATCTTCGCTGAAGGCTGGGCCCTGCAGCAGCTCTGGCTGTTCTGGGCCGCGCCCCTGCTCGGCGCCGTGATCGCAGGCCTGATTTTCCGCAGTGTGGACATGACGCTGGCAGCACGCAGCTCCGATCCCGCCTTCTATGCTGTGGAGCCGGACACCCACGCAGCGGATGAGACCCCTGCAGCCGCTGAGACACCCGCACCCGCCACGGGCAGCACCGGCAAGCCGGCCGCCCGGACCGGGGACACAGAGGCCCCCGTCGTGGATGAGGAAGCCCGCGGCTTCTTCGACAAGCCCGCGGCCGGTTCGCCGGAGAACCCGCAGGACGGGACGCCGGGCACCCGCGGCTAGGACCGCAAAACCGTAGCAACCTCCGGGGGCAGTGGCGAACGCCGCTGCCCCCGATCCGTTAACTGTCGGAGCCGGCGGGTAGTTTTGAAGGCATGCGGATACTGCACACTTCAGACTGGCACCTGGGCCGATCCTTCCACGGCGTAGGGATGCTCCCCGCGCAGGCGGAGTTCATCGACCGTCTGGTGGAGACGGTACGGGAACGGCGCGTGGACGCCGTGCTGATTGCCGGCGACGTCTATGACCGTGCCCTTCCGGGGGTGGACACCGTCCGCCTGCTGGATTCGGCCCTTGAACGCATCACTGCCGCCGGGGCTGTGGTTGTGCTCTCCAGCGGCAATCACGACTCCGCGGCCCGCCTCGGTTTCGGCAGCGCGCTTTTTGAGCGCGCCGGAGTCCACCTGCGGACCCGCTACGCGGACATTGCCCGGCCGGTGATCCTGCCCGCTGCCGGCATGCCGGTAGCGGTCTACGGCATTCCCTACCTCGAGCCCCGGCTGGCAGCGGCCGAACTGGAGGTTCAGGAACCGAGCCACTTTACGGTGACCGCTGCAGCAGTGGCACGTATCCGTGCGGATCTGCTGGCCCGGGAACAGGCCGGCGCCCCGGTTGCGGCGGTGGTCATGGCGCATACCTTCGCCAGCGGCGGCATCAGCAGCGACAGCGAACGTGACCTCGCCGTCGGGGGCCTTGGAGCTGTTCCGCTGGACCTCTTTGACGGCTTCGCCTACACCGCCCTGGGCCACCTGCACGGGCGCCAGCAGCTCAGGGAGGATGCACGCTACAGCGGATCCCCGCTGCCGTATTCCTTCTCGGAGGCCCGACAGGACAAAGGCGGCTGGCTCCTGGAGTTCGACGACGGCGTGCCGGTCTCGGTGGAAGCGGTCACCTGGCCTGCCCGGCGCAGGCTTGCCGTGCTGCGCGGGCGGCTGGCCGATCTGCTGGCAGACCCCGCCCTTGCCGATGCCGAAACCGCCTACTGCCAGGTCACCCTGACAGACCGTGAGCGGCCAGCCAAGGCCATGGACCAGGTGCGCACCCGCTTCCCGGATACCCTCGTCTTGGCTTTTGAACCCGAAGGCGGGGCTGCCGGGCCGGCACGCACCTACAGCCAGCGCCTGGCCGGCGCCACCGATGACCTGGATATCTGCTGCGGTTTCCTGGAGCACGTACGGTCCCGCAGCGCCGCTCAGGAAGAGAAGGACCTCTTTGTCGAAGTCCTCGACAGGGTCCGGGAAGCCGAGGCAGCCAAATGAGAATCCACCGCCTGGAAATGCAGGCCTTTGGCCCGTTCGCGGACCGGCAGGTCATCGACTTCGACCAGCTCGGGGAGCACGGGCTGTTCCTGCTGAACGGTCCCACCGGCGCCGGGAAAACCAGTGTCCTGGACGCCATCTGTTTTGCGCTCTACGGCGCCGTGCCGGGGGCCCGGCAGCAGGCACGCAGGCTGCGCAGCGATCACGCGGACCCGCAGACGGCACCGGAGATAGTGTGCGAATTCAGCTCCGGCACCCGGCGGTTCGAAGTGGTCCGCAGCCCGCAGTGGGAACGCCCGGCAAAACGCGCCGGCGGACGAAGCACCGTCACCGAACAGGCAAAAACCCTGCTGCGCGAGTACGTTGACGGTGCCTGGGTGGAGAAGTCCTCCCGCAATGACGAAGCATCGACGGAAATCACGGAACTCCTGGGCATGAACCGGGAGCAGTTCACCCGGGTGGTTATGCTTCCGCAGGGGGATTTCGCCGCCTTCCTGCGTGCTGATGCCGCGTCCCGCGAACAGCTGCTGCAGCAGCTCTTCGGTACCTCCCGCTTCGAAGACATTGAGCGGCAGCTGAAGCTCGATCTGGCCGAAGCCACCGAACGCTTCGACGCTGCGCAGGCACGGTCCGAACACGTCCTGCGCCGCGCCGACGATGAAATCCGGCGCTACCGGACGGAACAGGGCGCCGAATCCGGCGACAGCCCCGCACCGGGCTCCGGACAGGACAGTCCCGCAGCGGACCGTCCCGAAGAGGAAATTGCCGTGTTCCGGGCGGAGCTGGACTCCCGCGCGGCCGCTGCCCGGAAAGAGCTCGACGAGCTGGGTACCGAACGCGAACGCGCCGAAAGGCAGCTGCACGAGCTGGAACACCGCCGTGCCCGGGGACTGGCCCTGCAGCAGCTGGTCCGGGATGAAAACGAGCATCGCCGGGCGGAAGCGGAGATTGCCCCCCGGCGCGCTGCACTGCAGGTGCACGCCGCAGCGGCTGCCGTGGAAGGCCCGGTCAGGGCAGCGGACGCGGCAGCGCAGCGCACCGAGACGAGGCGTACGGCCGCTGCCGCTGCCCTGACGGAGCTAACGGAACATGCGCTGGCGGAAGAATACCTTTCAAGCCCCGAACTGCCGGAAGGGCTGGAAGCACTCATCGGCGCTGATCTCGCCGCGGCCACGGCGGCGCTGGAGGATGAGAAACGGATCGGGGAGCTGCGGGTACTGGCCCGGGATGAGGAAACGGCGGCTGCCGGGCTGCGCGAACGGGCGGAAGCTGCCGCAGCCAGGCTGGAAGCCCTGCGCGCCGAGGAAACCTCGCTCGCCGGCGCCGCGGCGGAACTGGAACGGCTGGCAGCAGATCAGGAGCGTGCCGGCAGCGACGTCGCGCGCGCTGAGGAACTGGCGGCTGCCATCGCAGCCTATGCCTCGGCACGGGAACATGCCGAGGCCGCGGATGCCGCAGCCGCCCAGGCCCGGCAGGAATACCAGGACCTCCGTGAAGCCTGGCAGGATCTGCTGCAGGCCAGGCTGGACCAGGCCGCAGCGGAGCTGGCCGCCGGTCTGGCGGAGGATGCACCGTGTCCGGTGTGCGGCGGCGTCGAACATCCGCACCCGGCAACGCTGGGCGACGGCGAGGCAGCGGTGACCCGGGAGGAGGAGCAGGCGGCCAAGGCGGAGGCGGGCCGCGCAGAAGAGGCGTTTGAAGCTGCACGACGTGAGGCAGGTGCGGCTGCCGAAGAGGCCGTCGGGCTGCGTGCCCGCGGCGGCGACGGCGATCCCGGACTGGCGGCAGAGCAGCTGGCCGCCGCGCGCGCGG